>CAYWXA010000064.1:0-8294 GCA_964462175.1 uncultured Oscillospiraceae bacterium | reverse complement strand
GAGCCTGCGCCGACACACGTCTGCGCTGATCCCTGCTCCGTTTGCGGTCTGTGCTCGAATTCCGCCTGCAACGAGGATACCTGCGCCGAAAAATGCACGGGTCATCACGAATGTGAAAGTATTTGCAACAGGTGCGGACTCTGCCTTGATGCAGAATGCGGCGAGGATGCCTGCGCCGAAAAATGTACGGGTCATCACGAATGTGAGAGCGTTTGCGCCAAGTGCGGACTTTGCCTTGATGCAGAATGCGATGAGGAAACCTGCGCCGAAAAATGTGTGGGTCATCACGAATGTGAGAATATTTGCGACAGGTGCGGACTCTGCCTTGACGCAGAATGTGCTGAGGATGCCTGCGCCAAGAAGTGCGACGGACATTGGGAAGAGCCTTACGACTTCGACAGCGGCGACTACGTTACCACGTCGGACACCTCCGTTGATACGGGGATCTTCGTGTTCGATATCGGCAAGGGAGTTTACGTGCCCGAGAGCACGGTATCTTTGGGCAAAGCCATCGCCCAAACGGTTGAAAAGGTCTCGGGACTCGACTTTAACGGCAACGGATACGGCAGGGCGATCTATAAGGACGGCAAGATACACGTCAACGTGACCCGTGATTCCCTTTATATAGATATGGATTGGTATCAGGGACTTTCCACTAATGAGGGCGGTTCGGCGTTTGCCGATGCGATAAACCACGTGGTCTTGTCGCCTCTCGATCTGATGCCGTATAACATTCAGGTCATTATTCACGAAAGCTCTCACGTTTTAGCCTTCAAGCAATCCGAATGGTCATATTCCGGAGTTTTGAATGAAGGATTTGCTGAATATACGTCGTATCTCACGCTTAAAGAGCTTTCAAAAGACCACTCGGAAAGCACTTATAATTACAGCTGTCCCGAGTACGTAATTTTCAACGTGACGGTTCACGATTACAAGGAGCTGTATAAGCAGCCAATTGAATATTGGTTTGAAAACGAATTTGAATATGCGCTAAACGGAAATTATGCCATCGGGTTCCGCTTTATGTGGTATCTTGACGAGGTCTACGGCGATTACAGCAAGTGGATAACCGAATTCGAAAAGACCTATTGCTTCAGAGAGCTCGCCCCGACAAGCGATCAGGCATCGGCAGAACAGCAGATCAAGGTGCTTAAAGCCGTATACGGCGACGACGTTTTGGATAATTTCTATCCGTGGCTGAAGCAAAACGAAGATCTGTTCACGATCGGCAGCAACGTTTATATCGACTTGACGGATGCCGAGGGTATAAATCTGTATCCCCGCTTTGACGCTGTCGGCATCAACACGAAGATCGAGTTCTTTGAATATGAAGATCTGTATCTCAACGTTGAAACGGTGAGAGAATATCTTGATTATAAAGATATCGATTCAAGCGGTCTGAGGCTCGTTCTTTCAAACAATGTGACCGTAAGGCTTTATAGCTCGGACGGAAGCTATGAAACGAAAACGGGCGTCACCTTCCCGCTTGACGGCGTCAGCTATATCAAGCTGGTCGGCAAAGGAAAGCTCAGCCGCCTGCGAATTGACGGCTATGAGCCTTAAATACAGCCAAAAAGCCCACCTGCGTGTGGGCTTTTGTTTTGGGGCGCTCAGCCGTATCCACCTCATCCGTCGGCATACGCCGACACCTTTCCCTCAAGGGGAAGGCTGATAAGACAGCTTTTGACCCCGCAATTCTCAGTTGCCCCCCCGAATTTTCGATTTCAAAGCGAACGTGGTTGAACAAATCTGTCGGTTGCTGTATAATTGAGTCATCAGATATACACCGAGGAGGATGACATATGAAACTCAGCGAACAGATCCCAAAACTTAGGCGTGAGAAAGGGCTGTCCCAGGAAAAGCTCTCCGAGCACCTTGGCATCTCCCGCCAGGCGGTTTCGAGATGGGAAACGGGGGAATCCACCCCCGACCTCAACAATCTGACGGCAATGTGCGAGCTTTTAGGTACCACGCCCAACGAGCTCCTTGGATTTTGCGAAGAAAATGTCAATGATATGCCCGATGATGAGCAGACGGCAGAAAATGAACCGCAGGAACAGTCGGATGAAACTTCAAGTTACGCATTTGGTCGGAGAACTCTTTTGGTCATCGTCATCGTGCTGAGTCTTATCCTCAATGCGGTGCTTTACGGATTTATGAACCATTATAAGGATAAAGCCGACCGTGACACGACCGTCGCCGATACCATTCCGTATGCCGTCGGATTTGAAAACATCAGCTATGAGATCGTCACGGTGACCTCGAAGGTCAATGACGTCACAGTTACGTTCAAGCCCACATATGCTCCCGACGGAGCAACTTTCGGAGTCCTTGCAAAAACGGGCGGCAAAAACAATGCATTTCTCATTGATGAAAAGGCGAAGCTTTCAAAGGACGGCATAGTCAGCGCCGAGCTCTCCCTTCCGAAGATGCGCGGCGACGGCGAAATAATCATATACATGATACATGACGGCATCTGCACCAGCCAAACGGTATACTCCTTTGTTCACACCAACGATAACTACAAGGTCGAAATGACCCCGATGTTTGAATAAACAATCAAGCCCACCTGTGTGTGGGCTTTTGTTATCTTCGCCTCCGCCTCGACAAGCTCGGCACCTCCCTCGTCAGAGGGAGGCTTGGGCGGGCGACCACATAGGGTCGCCCTTACATATAAGGGCAGGCCTGCGTGCCTGCCCGTCAATTCCTCTGCAAAACCCGTTCCGCTCCGCACCCCAAAAGCCGCCCAAAACCGCCGCAAACGGCGATTGCAACTTGAAGTTGCCGACGCTTCAAGGCTCTTTTGGTTGATTGCAACCAAAGTTACGTGTATAATAAAGGCATGAAAACAACCCCGAAAGGAGCCGACAAATATGAATTTAGACGAGAAGTTAATACAATATAGGCGTGAGCGCGAAATTTCCCAAGAGGCGCTTGCCGAACAGCTCGGCGTTTCAAGGCAGGCAATTTCAAAATGGGAAACGGGCGAGTCGATGCCCGAGCTTTCCAACCTCTTGGCATTATGCAAAATTTTTGACACGACCCCCAATGAACTGTTTGGATATGAAGTGCCCGTACCTGCGGCAGAACCTATCAAGAAAAAGAAGCCGATGTGGCTGACCGTTTTGTTGATCGTGAGCGTTGCTTTGAACTTATTGCTCGTCTCCTCCGTCGGTCTGTATTTCTACCTCGCATACGACGAGCAGGTAAACGCCGCCATTCAGCCACAGGGTATTCCTGAGAGCTTTGATTTCAGAGAGATAAGCTATCGAATCATTGAAGTGAACGAGAACGAAAACAAGCTTGAGATAGTTTTCCGTCCAACTGTCACGAAGGAGAGTTATGTTTACGGCGTTGCAGTAACGGGAAGTCTGGTATCTGATCTGTTTTACGGAGAATTGGGCGAGGACGGACTGGTACGAACAGAAATCGTAATTGAAAGATACGCACTCGCAGGTAACTTATCACTGTTTACCAGCTCAGAAGGTGTAAATATCAGTTATGCTGCATATTCATATAGTTTCCCCAAAGACGGCACAACCTACAGCGTATATGTGAAAGAAGATTTTGAATAAACAATCAAGCCCACCTGTGTGTGGGCTTTTGTTTTTGCTAACCCCAAGAAGCCTCCCTCTGACGAGGGAGGTGGCGCGCGTAAGCGTGACGGAGGGAGAGATATCAAGGCGAAGCCGTCCCCTCTTTACATTCTTAGAATCCGTGATATAATTAAATCAACCACTTTCAAACGGAGGGACAAAAAATGACGATTGAACAGATCAACAAGATTTTTAACGACACTGCATACGTGCGTATGGGCGGCTCGGAGGATGAACTGAAGTGCGCCGAATACATCAAAAAGCTTTGCAAGGATTTATATTTGGGCGATGCTTACATTGAGCCTTTTGAGGTCGATATGGCAACGATCAAGTCGGCAACACTGACCGTTGACGGGCAGGAGATCCCCTGCAAAGGCTACTTTAACTGCGGCTCGGGAGAGGTCAGCGCACCCCTTTACTATCTGACCAACGCCGACGACAAATATCAGCTTTCACAGTGTAAGGGCAAGATCGTCATCTTCGACGGATACCTCCGCCATTGGCTCTATCAGGATCTTTTGGAAAACGGCGCTCTGGGCTTTATTTCCTATGACGGCAACGCAAACTACGTTGACGAGGACATCGACCAGCGTGAGCTCAGAAGCTACGTTTCAAACGGCAACAAGATCTTGGGCGTGAACATCAACGCAAAAAAGGCGATCGACATCATCAACCGCAAGGCTGAATTTGCCACCATCGCCATCGAGCAGGAGGAATATAAGGGCGAGTCGAGAAACGTAATTCTTGAAATCCCAGGTCTTTGCGATGAATACATCGTTTTCACCGCACACTATGACTCCACTTCCCTTTCCCAGGGCGCATATGATAATATGTCCGGCTCTGTGGGACTTTTGGGCATTGCCGAGCACTTTATGAAGACCCGCCACAAATACGGTCTGCGCTTTATCTGGTGCGGTTCGGAAGAACGTGGACTTCTGGGTTCAAAGGCATATTGCGCCGCCCACGAGGAAGAACTCAAGAAGGTCGTTTTAAACATCAATCTTGATATGATCGGCTGCATTATGGGCAAGTTTATCTCCTGCTGCACCACCGAGGAAAAGCTGGTTCATTATATCGACTATTTGAGCCTTGAAACAGGCTTCGGCGTAAGCTCCCATCAGGGCGTATATTCCAGCGACTCGACCCCCTTCGCTGACAAGGGTGTGCCTGCGCTCTCCTTTGCGAGAATTGCACCCCCGAACACCGCAACCATCCACAATTCCTATGACACCAAGGCTTTAATGAGCGCCGAGCAGATGCAGGAAGACATCTGGTTTATCAATCAGTTTGCCGAGAGAATGGCAAACGCTATGTTCTGCCCCGTTGCAAGAGAGATTCCCGACAATATGAAGGACGAGCTGGACGTATACCTTGCAAGAAAGCGCAAGGGTGCGAAGAAGTAAATGACGATTCGGGTTTATGAAAATGCGCTCCCGGAGGACGCTTTATATATCCGCACGGTGGTTTTTGTCAACGAGCAGGGATTTCGGGACGAATTCGATGAAATTGACAAGACCTGTCTGCATCTCATCGCTTACGACGGCGACAAGCCCATTGCCGTCTGCAGGTGCTTTTATGAGCAGGACGTGACCTCTTGGCATATCGGCAGAATGGCAGTTTTAAAGGATCACCGCAAAAAGGGCATCGGAAGACTTGTAATGGAAAAAGCTGAGGATGAGATCGCAAAGCGTGGCGGATTAGAAGCGGTGCTATCAAGCCAATATCCCGTCAAGGGGTTTTATGAGGCTTTGGGCTACACCGCCGAGGGGGATATATATTTAGACGAGGATTATCCCCACATTTTAATGAGAAAGAGGCTGGAAAAATGACGGTTTCGGAATATCAGAAGCTTGCAATGGTGACCCAAAATAAGGAGCTTGACAAGAAGGACGTGCTTATTGTGGGCGTAATGGGTCTTTGCGGAGAATCGGGCGAGGCGATCGACCTTGTCAAAAAGCACATCGCCCAAGGCCACGAGCTTGACAGAGAGCATCTTCTGGAGGAGCTCGGCGACATTGCGTGGTACTTGGCGGAAACGGCATACGCCTTGGACGCCGACCTTGAAGACGTTTTTGAAGCGAACATCGCAAAGCTAAAAAAACGCTATCCCGAGGGGTTTGACGCCGAGCGGTCGAAGAACAGAGAGTAAAAAAATATGATGGCCCGATCCTGCAGGACGCTCGATCGGGCCGTTTGTTTTGCGAGGAGGAAAATCATAACTGCCCTTTCGGTGTTTACAACTCACCGAAATTTTGCTATAATTACCGCAGAAAGGGGCGATACATTTGAGAAACAGATATATTATCCGCATACTCAGCTTCGTTCTCGCTTTTACAATGGCGTCTGTCTGTCTGGCAGGTTGCGCAAAGCAGAACGTTATACCCACCGAAAAGATCGAAGGGAGCGATATCTACGTGAAGAAGGTTGAAAACCTGCCCGAAGATTTTATTATGGGCATGGACGCATCGAGCGTACTCGCCGAAGAAGCCAGCGGCGTTAAATATTACAATTTTGACGGCGAGGAGCAGGACGTTTTTAAAACCCTTGCGGAAAACGGCGTGAATTATATCCGTGTGCGAATCTGGAACGACCCTTACGATGAAGACGGCAACGGATACGGCGGAGGAAACTGCGACATTGACACGGCAGTTGAGATCGGCAAGCGTGCCACCAAATACGGAATGAAGCTTTTGGTCAACTTCCATTATTCCGACTTCTGGGCTGACCCGACGAAGCAGATGGTTCCCAAAGCCTGGGCGGGACTTACCATTGAAGAAAAGACCGATGCCCTTTATGAATATACCCTTGAATGTCTTAAAAAGCTGAAAAAAGCAGGCGTTGACGTCGGTATGGTTCAGATCGGCAACGAGACCAACGGAAGTATCTGCGGCGAATCAATATGGTTCAATATGCAGTATCTCTTCCAGGCGGGCGCAAAGGCAGTAAGGGAAGTATTCCCCGAGGCGCTCGTTGCTTTGCATTTTGCAAACCCCGAAAAGGTCACGAATTACGCTGACTACGCAAGAAAGCTCGCTTATTATAACGTAGACTACGACGTATTCGCATCGTCATATTATCCTTACTGGCACGGAACTTTGGAAAATCTTGCAACCGTTTTAACGGGAATTCAGGAGAATTACGGCAAGAAGGTCATGGTTATGGAAACATCCTATGCCTATACCCCCGACGACACCGACTTTAACGGCAACACCATTTCAGACGGCAGCGCCGTGACCAAAAACTATCCTTACACCGTTCAGGGACAGGCAACCGCCGTCCGTGACGTCATTGAGACCGTGGCAAGCATCGGCGGTATCGGCGTCGTATACTGGGAAGGCACTTGGATAAGCGTCGGACAGAACTCTTGGGAAGAAAACAGCGCGAAGTGGGAAAAATACGGATCCGGCTGGGCAAGCTCCTATTCGGCAAAATATGACCCCGACGATGCAGGAAAATATTACGGCGGATGCGCTTGGGACAATCAGGCGATGTTTGATGCAAACGGTATGCCGCTCGAGTCGCTCAGGATCTTCAATCTTGTAAGATACGGAAACGAGGTCGAACCCTCGGCAGACGCTTTGGAGGACGTTATCATAACTTCCGACATCGGAAACAGGATATCACTTCCCGAAACGGTCAATGCAATTATGACCGACGGAAGTCTTGAAGCCGTTGCAGTCGATTGGAACACGACCGAGGCGGAGCTTGAGAATATGGCAAACGGCGGCGTTGCAAAATATGAAGTCACGGGACTTGCCGACGGAATGCAGGCAAAGGCTTATATCTCCGTGGTGGAATATAACTATCTGACAAACTACAGCTTTGAGGAGGGCGACCTTAACGGTTGGACGCTGACAGAGCTGGGAAGTGCCGATGAGCTTTACGTTGAAAACAAGCTCAGCGATTCCCTCACGGGAAACTGGCATATGCACTATTGGAGCGCAAACCAGAACACCGTTGAATTCACACTTGAACAGAACGTGGCTGACCTTGAATCGGGAAAATATAAATTCACCATTTCAATTATGGGCGGCGACTGCGGCGAAACGGATATTTACGCATACGTCAAGATCAACGGAGAGACCGTTTCAACGCAGGCACTTGGAATCACCTCTTACGGCAACTGGGACACCGCCACCGTTTACGGCATTGATTACACCGCAGGAGATGAACTTGTTGTGGGAATTTATGTCAAGTGCCAGGGCGCAGGAAACGGCGCTTGGGGCAAGATCGACGATGCGTTGCTGAATAAGGATTTTTGATTTAACCTGTTAAACCGCATTAGCGCAAATATGATAATAAAATGTGCAGGTCTTTGGTAGATCTGCACATTTAAATTTGCGAACCATTGACTTTTTTTGTACAATGGTGTATAGTATATATACTGATTTCCCCTGATTTCGGGGGAATCAAAAAAAGCCGTTTTAAATACGGCAAATTCTTTGGAGGCGAATATGAAGAAGATCCTTTCTATCATCTTGGCACTTGCAATGTGCCTGTGCTTGTTTGCCGGCTGCGGCGACACAGCAAACAACGGCGGTAACGACAACACTGACCTTGCATTGGCTGGTACTTATGACATCAAGGTTTGGGTAGCAGAAGCTGCTGTTGACCTCACCACCGCACAGATCGCTAAGTTTAATGAAACCAACACTGACGGCATCGTGATCAATGCAACTATCGAAGCAGTCGGTGAAG
>CAYWXA010000063.1:0-8386 GCA_964462175.1 uncultured Oscillospiraceae bacterium | reverse complement strand
ACAGCGACTTCAAATCCCTCTTTCTCCGCCAATAAAATAAGCATCCCATTTGGGGGTGCTTTTTTATTTGTTAAGAACAATTTGAACCCGAGCGCCGGGTACCGGCGGGGGCAATTTTCGCAACCGCCGCCGGTGGCGGATAAAGGGAGCGAAAATTGGCGAAGTGGTCGAAGAAATCGAGCAAGCGAACAGCGCAAAGATTTCTTCGAGTACCACGAGAGGGGTCGCACAGCGACTTCAAATCCCTCTTTCTCCGCCAATAAAATAAGCATCCCATTTGGGGTGCTTTTTTTGTTTGATAAGCAGATCGGTGCGAGCAGCCTTCTGATTCGTTGCGTATCAGCGGAGTGCCGTCTGCGAAGCGTGCCGGACGGGCGTGCGAGCAGGTGGCACGGAGCGGCAAAAAAGCACTCCTTTTCGGAGTGCTTTTCAATTCGGGATCATTCCATCACGTACTCGCCGCCGTCTGAATATTCTTCATATGCCGACGGCAACAGGATCTCGGGCGCTTCGCCGAAATTGATAAACGTATATTCCATATAGATATTGCCGTTTACGCTTACGCCGAGAATATCCATCGTGCAATCGGCAGACAGGATCATTTTATCGAGAACGTTTTTGTCGGTAAATTTCATCGTGTATACGATGTTTTCAAACGTCATATCGCCGTATTCATCGGTGGCGCCCAGAAGCTCAGCCGCCTGCTCGGCAGTAAGACTCATGGTTATTTCCTTGGTCTTATCTTCATTCTTGATGACGTCGATGCTTTCAAGAAGCTCACGGCTCAGCTTGGGAATGTTATACGATGACAGCTCGGCTTGAAGCTTCTGCGAAACGTCCGTTCCCGCCGCCACGGAATATCTGATCTTCGAGCCTTCGTAATCGACGTATACCTGATCGTCGATAAAGGTCGTATATACCGTTGCATCACCGACGTCGGTAGAGATCTGATATGCCTCTCCCGCAGTCTTGGCGTTTACCTCCATCGGTATCTGCAGATCTTCGCCGAAAATATCGAAGGTCATGGTCATTTGGCAATCGACCTCAAAGCCGCCCGCTTCATCAATCGTTTTGACCGCTTTTGAATAAAGCGAATATGCGGTTATGCCGTCAAAAAGAGCGCACGAACAAAGACTCAGACAAATAAGCACCGCCAAAGCACAGCATAAAATTCTTTTGTTCATAAATCATTCACCTTTCAAAGCGATTTATTGACCGTCTGCAAACGTTTCAACGCTGTCGGAAATGATGGTGGAAACGTCAAGAATAGGTGTGGCGTCGCCGCTTGTAACCAAAGGCAGCTCGCCGTTCCACTTTTCGATCTTATAGTATTCAACCAGCTCGTCGGTGATGGATTCTGCAAGAATTCTGTTTGCTTCCGCTTCTGCTTCGGCACGGATCTTCGTGGCTTCGGCTTGCGCTTCTGCATTGGTGATCGCAGTCTGCTTTTCAGTCTCCGCCTTCAGAAGCTGCTGCTGTGCGACCTGCTTTTCTTCGATCGCATTGATATACGCCTCGGAGAAGTCGAAGTTGATGATATTTACGTCCGTAACGTAAAGTCCGATGTCGTTGAGCTTTTCGTTAAGACCTGCAACCAAGCCGTCCGAAACGAGAGTACGGTTGGTGACCGATTCTTCGGCGGTATACTGAGCGGCGGTTGCTTTGAGAACTTCGTTTACGGCGGGAATTACGAGAACGGTCTCATAATCTCTGCCGATGTTTTTATAGATGCTGTACGACTTTGAGGTATCGACACGGTAGTTGATGGCGATAGTCGTGGAAACGGTCTGAAGGTCTTTTGAAAATGCTTCGGTATCAACCTCAAGCTTTGTGATTCGGTTGTCGATCTTTACGACCTCCTGAATGAAGGGCACCTTGAAATGCAGGCCTTCCTGCAGAACGTGTTCTTCGACTTTACCGAGGGTGACGACAACGCCCGTGTGTCCCGCTTCAACGATGGTCATACTGCTTGCAACGGTGACGATCGCAACAACAGCAACGATCAGAATGATAACGGTAGTTTTGCTGAAAATCTTTTTCATTTTGCTATTTCCTTTCTTGGTCTATCAATATTAAATATTTATCATAATCATATTTTACCGCCGTCCAACCTAAATGATACAGTTTTCGCAAAAGACTGTCAACAACAAAATGCCCCACAGAATGAGGCATTTGTCTAAAACTGTTAAATTTGTTTCATTTATTGGGGATCACGGAAGAATCGCTTATAGATCTCAATTCCCGCAATTATGAGAACGGAAGTCATAAGTATCGACATCGCCAGAACGACGGTCGAAGCGGAAGCCTTCTTGCTGTAATCGTTGCCGGTGGCAATGGCGTTATCCTCGGAAACGGCAGGCTCGTTTAGAATCTCATCGGATGAAACCGGCAAAGATTCCGAAACGGGCGTGGTTGAGGGTTCGGTCTCGGTTACGGGCTGAGTCGTGGTTGCGGGCGTCGTGGTAGTCGCAGGGGTAGTGGTGGTTGCGGGGGTGGTGGTAGTTGCAGGCGTCGTAGTAGTTGCCTTGGTCGTCGTAGTTGCCTTCGTGGTGGTCGACTTGGTAGTGGTGGTTGCCTTGGTGGTCTTTTCGGTCGCCTTGGTCGTAACGGTCGGCTCGTCTTCAATTACCTCTTCTTCGTCCTCAATGATCTCTTCGTCAATATCCTCTTCTTCTACGAAGATGAAATCCTCATCATCGGAGGATGACGAACTGTCGGAGGTGAAGATAACGACGGTGGTCATACCGTCAAAGCTGATAACGGAGCCGTCAGCCTTAATGGCTATGGGTGATTCAATAGACATCAAAGCGCCCATATCGACGTCGTTTCCTGCGATGAAAGTCATGGTTGCGACGGTGCCCGTGGAGTAATTATCAATGCTGTTGTTGGTAAACGTCAGGGTCAGAGTGCCGGCATCGGTGGGGTCGATATACTGTTGGAAATCATCGAACAGTCCCGAATCGGTGCAGGTGATGAGCGTCATCGCCTCATCTGCAAACGTCACCTTACACTGGATATATGCAACGCCGGGATTCTGGCTTAAAGCAACGCTGACGGTAAATATCTCCCCCGCCTTCGGCTGAGAGCCGGCGGCAAGAGCAACCGAGCCTGCCGCACAGACGGTTGTCAGCATCATAGTCGTGCAGAGCAGGCAGGCAAACACTATTGCAAACAGTTTCTTCATATGTATATTTCTCCTTTTTAGGGTGAGTGTCATTGATAAATTGCAATTATTCGATATAATTATAGCACTATTTCGTCAAGTTTGCAATAGGTACTTTAATTGCATAAAAGCAGTAAAATTTTAGCAGATTTCACAATTTTGAAAAATGTAGTACAAAAGCGGTTGACAATGTCGCACGAATATGACATTATTATATTTATACGGTAAATATGGCTTTTAACTGCAGTTTTCTGCTTGAATTGTTAGGAGGTCGAGAAATTGGTCGAAATTAGTTTCATGGGTATTGACACGACCCACCCTTCCGATTTTGTATACGGCGACAGCGACCACGATTGGTGGCTTTTGGTATTTACCAAAACTCCTGCCGTTTTCTTTTTACCCGACGGTAAAGTAACGACGCCTGCTTACAGTATGGTATTGTATCCTCCGAAAATGTTTGCGCTTTATAAAGCGGCAGATGACATATATCAGAATCACTACGTCAGGTTCTATACAGACGAAAGTTTCGTTGACAATCTCCCCTACGGCACTCCCATACAGATAAAATCTCCCGACAGCGTGGAGCATCTGTTCCATCTTCTTTCGATGGAAAACTGGTTCAGGTGGCAAAACAGCTCGCAGTCTATATCATTGATCCTCCGTATGATGATCTTCAAGATGAAGGAATCCATTCTGGATGCGGACATCACCGATCAGCAGAGAGCTCTTTTGAATCTGCGCTATGAGATCAAAGTAAAGCCGGACTATCCCTGGAGCGTTTCCGAAATGGCGGAAAAGCTTCACGTCAGCCCCGGTTACCTTCAAAGCTCGTATAAAAAGCAGTTCGGCGTTTCCTGTATGCAGGACGTCGTGGCTGAAAGAATAGACCTTGCAAAAAACTACCTCGTTACCACCAGCTACTCCTCGCTCAAGATATCACAGCTTTGCGGCTATCAAAGCGTTGAGCATTTCTGCCGTCAGTTTAAAAACGTCGTCGGCTTAAGTCCTCTGGCATACAGAAAGAAATCGCAGGAAAACAAACGATCATAGAAATGAGGCAGATTTATGAATCAAACCGTTCACAATCCCCGTTCCGAAAGAGAGATCCTGACAAAGAAGTATGACCAAGCGAGAATGAACCTGCTTTTGGTGATAATCTTAACGCTCGTAAACATTCTTCTCCTGTCTTTTAACAGCGACACGCTGATTCTGTTTTCAGCTTCCGTGCCATACTTCGTGGTGGTTTTCGGCGCAGCGACTCAGATTCAAGCATTTCTGATCGCAGCATACGTCATCGCCGCCATCATTCTTGCGCTTTACCTCATCTGCTGGATACTCAGCAAAGAGCATTACGGCTGGTTCGTTGCCGCAACCGTGATGTTTGTCGTCGATACCGTTTGTATGGTGCTTTTATACGTCAGCTTTAAAGATTTCAGCGGTATTTCCGATGCGCTCATCCACATTTTGATTCTGGCATATCTCATAGCGGGGATCAGCGCAGGCATAAAGCTCAAGAAGCTGCCCGCAGAAACCGCACCCGAAGTCGTTGAAAATGCGGCTGAGGTTTTGCCCGAAGAAACTTCCGATATTGAAAAGTAAGAATACATATGGCAAAAGCCGTCCGAGATGGGCGGCTTTTTTGTTTGAGTTTATTTTCAGAGGGAGCGAGGGCGTCTGCCGAAGTGCCCCGAAGGGGCGGGCGGCAGGTGCCCGAGCGGTCGTTCATTATACCAGCTTGAATCCTGCGCCGTTCTGAGTCAACGAGGAGCCGCCTATCCAGACTGTGAAGTCGCCCTTTTCAGCCACGAAGTTCATATCCTCATCGTGGAATTTAAGCATATCGGGAGTTATATCAAACGAAACGGTGACCGACTCGCCTGCCTTGATCAACGGTTTTACAAGCCCTTTGAGCTCTCGGCAAGGTCTGACCACGCTTCCCTTCACATCACGAACGTAAAGCTGAACGGGCTCTTTTCCGTCCATATTGCCCTTGTTTGTGACGGTTACGGATGCGGTGATCTTGCCGTCAAAGGCAAGAGTGTCGCTTGAAAGGGTCACGCAGGAATATTCAAATTCGCCGTAAGAAAGGCCCCAGCCGAAGGGATAAAGCGCAGCGTTTGGAACGTCCATATAATTTGAGGCGTACGGAACGAACCCGTGCCACTCCCCGATGGGTCTGCCGGTAGTGAAAGCGCTGTAGCTCATCGGAAGCTGACCGGTCGTATGAGGGAAGCTCATCGGGACACGGCCGCAGGGGTTTGCATCACCGAAGATCAGCTCGCAAATTCCGACGTTTCCGAACGTGCCGGGATACCATGCGTCAAGAATAGCTCTTGACTTTTCGGCAAGCACAGGGATCGCCAAGGGTCTGCCCGAATAGATAATCGAAAGAACGTTTTCGTTTGCGCCGTATACAGCATCGAACAGCGCCTGATGCTCACAGCAAAGAGAAACGTCCGAAATGCTCTTGGATTCACCGGTCTTGTAATGCTCCTCGCCGATGCAGGCGACAACGACGTCGCACTTTTTGCAGGCTTCGAGCATTTTTTCATCCGCTTCGTCATAAGGATAAACCTCGACGTTAACCTCGGGGTATCTCAAACGCAAAGCATCGGCAAAGGTGACCGTTCTGTCGGATTCGGCAAATATCGCCCAAGAGCCGACGATTGATGTGCTGGTTGCAAGCTTGCCCACCAGAACGATTTTTGAATCCTTTGAAAGCGGAAGCAAGCCGTCATTTTTAAGAAGCACCGCCGATTCACGGGCGGCACGGACGGAAAGCTCCTTGTGCTCGTCACAGTAGATGTATTTCTGCTCAAGCTCCTTTGAACCTCTCACGGGGTTTTCAAACAAGCCAAGCTTGTTTTTAAGCTCGAGAATTCTCATACAGGATTCGTCGATGAGCTGTCTGAGCTCCTCGCTCTCCTCAGCCTGTTCCTCAAGATATGAAAGATAGCAGTTGCTCATCATATCAATATCAAGTCCTGCTCTGAGCGCCTTGACGGCGGCATCAGACTTATCATAAGACGAGCTGTGGGCAAGTGTTTCCTGAACGGCGCCGTAATCGGAGATCAAAACGCCCTCAAAGCCCATTTTCTCACGCAGAATATTCCGCATAAGCCATTTATTCGTTGAGCAGGGTATTCTGTTAATGGTGTTGAATGCACTCATAACGAGCGGCGCACCCGCTTTGATCGCCGCTTCATATGCGGGAAGATAGTCATCCAAAAGAGTTCTTTCGCAAAGCTCAACGCCCGAATAGTCCCTGCCCGCAGTAGCGGCACCGTATGCCGCAAAATGTTTAACGCAAGCGGCAATGTTGCCCTCTTTTTCAATTCCGTCGCCCTGATAGCCAAGAACCGTAGCCTCGGCAAAACGTGCGTTAAGCCACGGATCTTCGCCCGTGCCTTCCATACATCTGCCCCAACGGGCGTCACGGGAAAGGTCGCACATCGGAGAAAACGTCACGTGAAGTCCCGCACTTGACGCCTCTTTTGCCGTAGCGCTTGCAAGCTCCTTCGTCAGCTCGGGGTCGAAGCTTGCGCCCTGACCCAAAGGGATGGGATAGATCGTTTTGAAGCCGTGAATGACGTCAGCCATAAAAATTGAAGGAATATGATGAGGCTGTTTTTCCATAAAGCCTTCCTGAAGCTCCTTGAGATGTTCATATCCCGTTTCGCCCAAGATGGTTCCTATCCGCCATTGCTGATCGGGCTTAATGCTGTAATCGTGGCCGGGGCCGGTGATCATTTTGACGTCGCCGTAAAAACCGCCGTGGAACTGAATCATCTGTTCGATCTTCTCGGTCAGCGACATATCCGAAAGAAGCTGTTTTAACTGTAATTCTGTCATATTGTTTCCTCATTTCGCGCAGGGCACCTGACGCCCTTTTGTTAAGTTCATATTACCAAATCAGTGCACAGGTTGTCAATGCAGATGTGAAAATATTAAACGGAATGTGAGAGGAGTGAAAACAAAAACCGCCGATGATATCGGCGGTTTCTTTGCTTATTTATCAAAGCTGGGGTTGAAGGCGTAGAAGTTCTTCGAGTCGAGGGTGTCGGTGACTTTTCGCAACGCTTCACCGAAGCGCTGGAAGTGGACGATCTCACGCTCACGCAGGAACTTGATAACGTCACGCACGTCGGGGTCATCGACCAGCCGCAGGATGTTGTCGTAAGTCTTTCTGGCTTTCTGCTCCGCCGCAAGGTCTTCCGTCAGGTCGGCGATCGCATCGCCCGTTGACTGGAATATCTGCGCCGAGAAGGGCGTTCCCGATGCGGCAATGGGATATAGACCCGTGGTATGGTCAACAAAGTAGGTATCAAATCCCGATTCCTTTATCTGAGCGGGCGTGAGGTTTCTCGTAAGCTGATAAACGATAGAGCAGATCATCTCCATATGCCCGAGTTCTTCCGTACCAATATCATTCAAAATTGCCTTGACTTCGGGCAAAGGGGCGGTATATCTCTGGGAAAGATATCTCATCGCCGCACCAAGCTCGCCGTCGGGGCCGCCGAACTGTGTAATGATAATTTTCGCAGTTGCGGGGTTGGGCGTTGCGATCTTCACGGGATACTGCAATTTCTTTTCATATTGCCACATATTATGCACCTGCACTTTCTTCCCACGGCCACGGGTCGCTTATCCATGTCCAGCAGGTATCATTTTCGCCGCTCATCATAGTGATGGGGCCGTATTTCGCTTCAAATTCGGCTTTTGCTTCTTCATAAAGCTTTTTATATTTCCTGTAATACTCAAGTGCCTCGCCGCAGCAAGGGTGAGTATCTAAAAACAATGCGGCGTCGTGCGCTGCGAAGGAATACATCTGAACACGCTTGAGCATTACGCTTCTTGATGTAACAGCTGTGCCGCCGTTGGTGGTTCCATTCATATTCATACTGTTCTTTCTCCTATAAACGGTTTATCGAGTGCCTCGAAAATGGTTCCTCTTGCAAGGGCAACCTGAGGGTCGTATATCTTTTCCCATTTCTGATATGGCACGTAAAGCATACCGATGGGCATATCTTGGGGCAATCTGCCGGGGCCTTCGCATCCGCCGGAAGTGGTCGTGCCGTTCATATCGGTGTTTCCGTTTTGCATTGTGTTGTCGGAGTCAGGGAGAGTTCTGACGCCGAACATTTCGGTTATATTCAAGCCGGTATCCTCTTTTCATATTTACTTGACGGGCGTGTTGGCCGTCTAAGACATACTATGCGGGGA
>CAYWXA010000062.1:2184-8682 GCA_964462175.1 uncultured Oscillospiraceae bacterium | reverse complement strand
AAAAAATGCTATTTTTTCTACACCCCTTTACAAATTGCACCAATATGTGTTATTATATAGAAAATATGCTTTTTGCTCGGAAAACAACTAAGGGGATGCGTATATGAAAAAAACGCTTAATATTATTAAATCTGTTTTTGTTTGGGCGGTATGTATTTTTACCGTCGTTATTATGATCTTTACCGTAGTTTCTGTCACCACGTTTGACCGCAATGACCGCAGCATTTTCGGCTACAAGGCTTTCATAGTTTTGTCTGACTCTATGTCTGCTACAGACTTTGACGCCGGCGACGTCGTTCTGGTCAAGGAGGTTGATCCTACGACCCTCGAAGTCGGAGATATAATCTGCTTCAGCTCTGCCGATCCCGACAACTACGGCGAAACCGTAACCCATAAGATCAGAGCGCTGACCACCGATGAAAACGGCAACCCCGCATTCATCACCTACGGTACTTCCACCGACGTCGACGATAAAACGCCCGTCACGTATCCCTTTATCAAGGGTCAGTATTTCGGAAAGATCCCTTATGCGGGAACGTTCTTCTATTTCTTGAAGACCACCCCCGGATATATCTGCTGTATTCTTGTTCCGTTTATGATCCTGATCCTGTCTCAGGCTCTGAACTCGGTCAAGCTTTTCCGTGAATATAAAAACGAACAGTCTGAGGCGATCGAAGCCGAACGTGCAAAGCTTGCCGCAGAACGAGAGGAATCAATGGAGATGCTCAAGGAGCTTCAGGCTCTCAAAGCTCAGCTTGCCGCAATTAAGGGCGACGGCGAGCAAAACCCGACTGAAGACGAACCAGCGGAAGAATAACCCCAAAAACAAAATCCCCGACTCACATCGGGGATTATTTTTATTGGCGCTCAAGCTCCTCGTCAACTTTATCCAGGTACTCCCGTTGAGCTTTTTTCATCTTTTCAAGGTCGTCAAGGTCTATGTATACGTGAGTTCCGCTCAGACACATTCCGGCATCGCTGATGCTGACGTAATCGAGGGTACACCTGAAGTTTTCCTGATATATGCAAAAAGCACATGAACATTCTATCATAGAGATCATCCTCCTTTTGAGAAGATTATATCATACTCTCCAGAGCAATGCAACCAAAAGTGGTTATATAAATATAACCGAAACTGGCATAATATTATGTTGGGTGATAAAAATGTTTAAAGTTGATAACGAACTTAAAAGCGCAAGCGTTCCTCGAACTGTCAGATTTACCGAACCGTTGTTCGAGAAATTGAATAAAGTTGCATCGGAAAACGGAATATCTTTTAATTTGCTTGTTTTGCAATGCTGTAAATATGCGTTGGATAATATGGAAAATAACAAAGATGAATAAGCATTGCCCCCGACGTCAGTCGGGGATTTTTTTGCTCTTGTCGATTGTTACTCTTAATATTAGGGCGGGCGGGGACTGACCGCTCGGCCACCTGCCGCCCGCCCCTGCGGGGCACCTCGGCAGACGGCCTCGCTCCCATCTTGCAAATCCCGACGCATAGTGCTATAATAATTCTTGTATATTTACAGAAAGAATGATAATTTATGCAAACACACGAAATTCGAATGACCGAGGGACCGATAGCGTCAAATATGATCCGCTTTGCGATCCCGCTGTTTTTGGGAAATCTTTTCCAACAATTATATAACACTGCGGATACCTTCATCGTCGGCAAGCTCATCGGTAACGACGCTCTGGCGGCGGTGTCCTCGACGGGTAGCCTCGTGTTCTTGCTGGTCGGATTTTTCGGCGGAATCGCTGCCGGCGGCGGTGTCGTGATATCTCAGCGTTTCGGCGCAAAGAATTACGAAGAAATGAGCCGTGCGATCCACACGAATCTTGCGCTCTCGCTGACCGCTGCGGCAATTTTGACCATTTTCGGCACGTTGCTTACCCCTCAGATCCTCGTTTGGATGGATACGCCTGACGACGTTCTTCCCAGGTCTGTCGAATATATCAGGGTTTACTTTGCCGGCTGTATCGGTATGGTTATGTATAATTGCTGTATGGGTATTATGCAGGCTGTGGGCGATTCCCGCCACCCGTTATATTATCTGATAATATCCTCCTGCCTCAACGTCGTGCTTGATATCGTGTTCATTGCTGTATTCAAGATGGACGTCGGCGGCGCCGCTTTGGCAACGATAATTTCTCAGCTTTTGAGCGTGTTCCTGTGCTTGCGCCGACTTACGGGAACTGATGCGGAATATAGAGTCAGCTTTAAAAAGATACGCATATATCCCGATATGGCTAAACTCATAATCAGATACGGTCTGCCTTCGGGATTGTCCAATTCGATGATCGCACTTGCAAACGTTATGGTACAGTCGAACGTCAACGCCTTCGGAAAAATGGCGATGGCGGGCAACGGCGCATATGCAAAGCTTGAGGGCTTCGCCTTCCTTCCCGTGACCTGCTTCACGTCGGCTATAACCACCTTCGTCGGTCAGAACCTGGGCGCAGGGGAGACCGAGCGTGCAAAGAAAGGCGTTCGCTTCGGAATCACCTGTTCAATGGTGATAGCTGAACTCATCGGTGTCGTTCTCTTTGTCGCTTCTCCGTTTCTTATCGGTTTGTTCACCGATGAACCGGAAGCCGTTGCATACGGCGTGATGAAATCAAACGCCTGCTCGCTGTTCTTCTTTATGCTTGCGGCAACACATTGCCTTTCGGCGGTTATGCGAGGAGCGGGAAAAGCGACCGTTCCGATGGCGACGATGCTGATATGCTGGTGCGCCGTAAGAGTTATCACGCTGTCGGTGCTCGTGCCGATCGTTCAGTCGATTCATATCGTCAACTGGATATTCCCTATAACGTGGAGCCTTAGCACGGTCGTGCTTTTGATATATTATCTCAATGTGGATTGGATCGGAGATTTCGCCAAAAAGAAGATGGCTGCCGAAGCCGATGAATCATAATAAGGCCGGGCTGTTTCATATACGGCGCATTTGTTGACGGCACTTGTTTTAAGTTGTAGAATTATTGGAGGGAAAGATGGATTTTCAGGAGATTTTAAACACGAACGTGGGTGACTTCACGGTTGGCGGGATCATTTCCGCGATCTTGACTTTTTTGCTTTGCTTTGTGGTCGTAAAACTGATACTCAAGGTATTTGCAAGGATATTTGAGAAGACCAACTTTGATGAAAGAGTTGAAAGAATACTTTATTCGATCATAAGAGTTGCATTATATGTCATTGCCTTCTTGATAACCGTTGACAGTCTGGGTGTGCCGATAACGTCGCTCGTTGCCCTTTTGTCCGTGGGTTCTTTGGGAGTTACACTTGCGGCTGAGGATATTCTGGGAAACATTGCCGGAGGTCTGGTGATATATTCCACCAAGCCTTTCAATATCGGTGATTTTATTGAAGCAGGCGGAAACAGCGGAACGGTCATGGACATCACCGTGAATCATACGAAGATACAAACCTCCGACGGCCTTACCGTTATGATCCCGAACCGCAGTCTTGCGACGGGAACCATCACCAATTATACTATGCTCGGCAGACGCCGTGTATCCGTCAAGATCAAAGCGTCGTATGACGATCCGACCGATGCGGTCAAAAAAGCTTGTATGGATGCTCTTGCAATGACGGATAAGATCCTTTCCGATCCCGGCGCAGGCGTCAACCTTTCTGCTTACGGCGAGAGCTCGATCGAATATTCCATATCCTGCTGGGCGACCTGCGGCGATTACTGGACGGTATACGTCTCGCTTATGGAAAACGTCCGCAAGGCGTTTGAAATTAACGGCATATCAATGACGTACGAGCATCTTAACGTTCATATTTTGGACAATTAAAACTCGGCGTCCTGTTGATTTTTGAAAAACGCAGTGATATAATTAACTGTATAAAGTATAACATCGTAAACAGGCGGATATTGACCGGAGCCACCTGCGGCGCTGCCGCGCCCTTCGCAGACGGCTCCTGCCCACGTCACCTTTTCATCTTAGGAGGACTTATGCACAGACTGTTCAAAAAATCGGAGATACTTACTATCCCGAATATACTGAGCTTTTTCAGGCTTGCTTTGGTCCCGCTGATCGCTTGGGTATATATAGGCCTGCAGAATTATTATCTTGCGATCGGTCTTATAGTTCTTTCGGGACTTACCGATATCGTTGACGGAAAGATCGCAAGAAAATTCAATATGATCTCCGACTTCGGCAAAATTCTCGACCCCATTGCCGATAAGGTCACGCAGGGAATACTCATAATCTGCCTTTCGACGAGATATAAACTGATGATCGTCCTCGTTGCGATATTCGTAATCAAGGAAGCGGTAATGCTCCTTATGGGCTATCTTGTGCTCAGGAAAAACGACTCTGTCAACGGCGCAAAGTGGTATGGCAAGTTAAATACCGTCGTTCTTTATGCCGTTTGCGTTTTGCTGATAATGTTCCCTCAGATCTCGCCGGTTGTTGCCAATACGATGATAACGATCTGCGGCGTGCTGATCTTGTTCAGCTTCGTGCAATACGCACTTTTCTACCGCAGTATTCTTAAAAACGATAGCGAAAAATAATTTACTCCCGAAAGGAGCCGAGTTGTATGCCGAGAAAAACAGTATACATAAGCGCCGGCTTCCTTTCGGGATTATTTTTGTCATTTTATCTCGACGAAAGATATACGGTCTGGCTCGTCGCTGCCGTCGGAACGATGGCGGCTGTATGTATATTTTTACGAAGCGCCGTCAGAAAACGCATCCTTCTGGCGGCGTGCGCGGCTTTAGCGGCAATATTGTATTCATGTATTTATTCCCGTTTGATCGTCGAGCCGCTTGAAAGGCTTGACGGCGAAAGGGTTGCAATTGAGGGCACGGTGACAGAGTCCACCGTATCCGATTCTTCACGAGTGATAATCAAAGGAACCGTCAACGGGATACCCTGCAAGGTGTCGGCGTACATTTCAAACTTTTCGGGAGATATCGGTGACAGCGTCAGCTTTGAAGCGACTGCCAAAAGCTTTGAAAGCGGCGCCTTGTTTGATGAACGCTCATATTATTTGCCCGACGGGATATATCTTTCGGTTTCGCCCGTGGGCGAGATAACCGTTGTTCCCTGTGAACGTGCGACCGTCGTGACCCTCTTGCGCCGATATTCCGGCTTTTGCTCTGACAGGCTCCGCCAATACGTCGGCGGTGATGCGGGAGATCTCCTTTGTGCAATGGCAACGGGCGACCGCAGTTATCTTGACGACTCGGTAAGACTTGCCATAAACCGTTCGGGTCTCGGACATATCATTGCGGTTTCGGGGCTTCACGTTTCCATAGCCTGCGCTTTCGTGCTCATATTGCTTCGCAGAGCGGGAGTTGATAAGCGATTCGCCGTTATCCCTGCGGGAATGTTGGCGATAGCTTTCGTCATCTTCTCGGGATTGAAGATCTCTGCGATCCGTGCTGCGGTGATGATGGGAGTATACGTGCTTGCAACTCTTTCACGCCGAAGGGCAGACCCTTTGAACACGCTTAGCTTCTGTGCGCTGATAATGGCGGTCTTTAATCCCTACGTTGCCGCCGATTCTTCATTTATTCTCTCACTCAGCGGCGTATACGGCGTCAGCGTTTTTGCGCCCTTCGTCAACGATGCTCTGAGCATCAAATCAAAGCTCGGCAGGTCGTTTATCAGCGCCTCGTGTGCGAGCATATCCACGGCGCCCGCAATGATGCTTTATTTCAACGAGCTGTCGCTGGCGGCGCCCTTTACCAATTTCCTGCTTTTGCCTGCTTGTTCCGTCGCTCTGATACTGTCGCTTTCGTTCGTCTTGCTCGGATGTCCTCAGGTTTTAAGCTTATTGCCGAAGCTTGCGGGTCTTATTATGCAAGCGGTGATGTTTGTCTGCGAGAAGGTATCGCACGTTCGGCTGACTTATCTTCCGCTGAGTTACGGCACGCCGATAGTCATAGCGATAGTTGCGTCGTTTGCCGTTTTGGGCGCCGCCGTGATCGTCAAAAACAAAAAGGCAGTCCTTGCGTGCGTTGTCGCCGCCGTTTGCGTTTTTATGGGATCGTATTCTTTGCAGGCAGTCGTTTCAAAGGATACGGTGAGGCTGAGTGTGGTGGCATCGGGCGGAGATTGCGCATTGCTATTGCGAAAAAACTCTGAATGTATTATAATTGATATCAGCGGCGGAGCTTCGCTCGATTATGAACTTGAAAAGCTCTGCGAAAGATACGGAATTTCGGGGCTTCGCCTTGCAACCGCAAACAAAAACGGCGAGTCGGCATATTCCAAATATGCAGGAATGTCCGTTGTGCCCGATCAAATGCTCCTGCCCGACGGAAGCTATATTTTCGGAGGAACTATCCTATATGACTATTTGGGTGAAGTGACGAAGATAACGTTTGCCGATTGTGAGATAACGCTGTCGTTATCCGGTGCGATGATTGAGCAGGGCGATAAGAGCATATCCGTCCAAAACGGTGTCGCCAAGGGCGGGGATATCAACATCTCCGTTTTCGACGGCGTGCTGGTCATAAACGGTGAAAGCCATAC
>CAYWXA010000062.1:0-2084 GCA_964462175.1 uncultured Oscillospiraceae bacterium | reverse complement strand
GGAGGTGGCATAGTGCCGAATTTGACAGATACCGAGCTGATAAAATCAATTCGCTCGGGCAAAATTGCACCCATATATTATTTCTACGGCAAGGACGTTGCCACCCTTGAGAGCATAACCAAAAAGCTGATCGCAAAGCTCTGCCCCGATAGGGACGACGATATGAACTATCACTTTTTCAGCGGCGGCAGCTTTGATATGAGTCGGTTTGCCGATGCCTGCGAGGCGCTGCCGATGTTTTCCGACAGAGTGCTCATTGCAGTCAACGACCTCAATGCCGAAAACCTCCGCACAGACGATACGAAGTATCTTTTTGAGCTTCTGTCAAATATAGATCCCGAAACAACCACCGTCATCTTCTATTCCACGGGCGTTGACCTTTACGGCGGCAAAAAGACGATAAGCACCAAAAACAAAAAGCTTGCCGACCATATCTCAAAATGCGGCGGAGCAGTAACGGAATTTGCCTTCAAGCGCCCCAATGAATTGGTTAAGTATATCCAATCCCGTTGCTCCGACGAGCTTTGTGTGATTCACCCCCGTGAGGCGGAGTATCTGGCATCTATCTGTCTTTGCAACGTCCTTACGATAAACAACGAGATCGCCAAGCTGACGGCATATGTCGGAAAAGGCGAGATAACCCAGGAGATCATAAACGATCTGGTATCCGGTCAGCTTGATACCGACGCTTATAAGCTGGCGAATGCGGTCGTGTCGGGGAATTCAAAAGAAGTTTTCAAGATACTCCCCGAACTTTATTCCAAGCAGGCGGAGCCGATACCTCTGATGTCCGTTATATCCGCATCGTTCATTGATCTTTACCGTGCGGCGCTCGCATATTCAAGCGGCAGGACTCAAAGCGATATTCTGGATGACTATAATTATCGTGGCAGAGATTTCGTCGTGCGAAACGCTATGCGTGATTGCAGGAAGATATCGCTTGATAAGCTCCGTGCCTGTATAGACGTTATGTCCCAATGCGATATAGATATGAAATCCAAGCGAGTAGATTCAAAACTGCTCCTTGAAACTGCGATCATGCAGATGCTTGCGTTGAAGTAGAGATAGCCTTCCCCTTGAGGGGAAGGTGTCGGCGTATGCCGACGGATGAGGTGGAACGGTTTGTGAGATTGCAATGTTCAACCCTGACCGCTCACGCATACCCTCTCCGTCACGCTCTGCGAAACTTCGATTTCATCGAAGTTTTTGCCACCTCTCCCAACGGGAGAGGCTTTGCGTTCCCGCTCCACCCCTATACTATATAAATAAGGAGTCCTGACCTTGCTTCACATCAGCGGCGCCATCGTCGTCGAGGGCAAATACGATAAGATACATCTGGCATCTTTGGTCGACTGTCCGATCATCGTCACTGACGGCTTCGGCATTTTCAAAAACGATGAAACGAAAGAGCTGATCCGCTTTTATGCCAAAAACGGCGGAATAATAATTCTGACCGACAGCGATTTCGCAGGCTTCAAGATCCGCGGCTATATTAAAGGTATAGTCGCCGAGGGCGATGTCAAAAACGTGTACATCCCCGACATATTCGGCAAAGAAAAGCGCAAGACTGCTCCGTCGAAGGAGGGCAAGCTGGGTGTCGAAGGAATTGACGTTGCAATTCTTGAAAAAGCCTTCGAATCTGCCGGCGTGATCTCAGAGCATAAAGACGACGGCAGGCGAAAGATCACCCGCCTTGACCTGTACGATGACGGATATTTCGGCAAGCCAGATTCAAAGAGCCGTCGAATTCTTTTGCTTGATTCGCTTCATCTCCCGACCCGGCTTTCGACCTCCGGTCTGTTGGACGTCCTCAACTTTGCCGTAAGTTTTGACGAGTATAAACGAATAACCGAAAAGATAGGGAAGCAGTAGCTTCCTTATTTTATATGGTATAAAAGTCCGTCTTTTGGGTATAATGCAGTACGACAGTATATGTTCATTGTGCAAACTGCACAGTTTTAGCACGCCGTTTTGTGCATAAAATCACAACCTGCCAAAAAGTGAAAAAATGCGAAAAAACCTATTGACATTCGACTGAAAAATGATGTATTATAACAAAGCTGTCTGCGAGCGAGAGCTCAAAG
>CAYWXA010000061.1:0-8746 GCA_964462175.1 uncultured Oscillospiraceae bacterium | reverse complement strand
TGAGATACCTTAATTCCGAAAGTAACACCCTTTCCGCAAACTTCACATTTTGCCATTAGGTTGCACCTCCTATCGTTAGTTCAAAATTTGACAAGATATATAATAGCAGACTTTAAGAATAAATGCAAGCGTTTTTTGAAAAAACTTTTTTAAATCTTTGAATTCTCGGAACATTTTGATTATATTTCACATTTTAATCGGCGTGAAGTCACATTTTCACTTGATATTTTCATCGATTTATAGTACAATAAGATGAATTACTATTTGTGAAAGGAGACCGCTTTAACGTGTCCATATTTTCCGCTTCCTCGCCGCAGGAGTTCATTATTAACCTTTGTATCAAGCTTTTGATAATCGTTGCAATTTTGCCTATACACGAATATGCCCATGCGGCAGCGGCAAAGCGAATGGGTGACAACACCGCCGAAATGATGGGAAGACTTACCCTCAACCCTTTGGCTCATATTGACTTCATGGGAGCATTGTTTATGGTGCTGTTCGGCTTCGGCTGGGCAAAACCCGTTCCGATAAATCCCAGAAACTTCAAAAACTATAAAAAGGGAACGGCGTTAACTGCTCTTGCAGGACCTTTGTCAAACCTGATCTGTGCGGTAATAGCAATATTTGCTTGCAGAGCCTGTGCAAATGTTTGGATGGTGACCCTTAATGCGAACTGGGGCTACGTTTGCAATGCGCTCAGTGTTTTCGCTTCGATCAACCTTTCTCTTTGCGTGTTCAATTTGATTCCCGTTCATCCTTTGGACGGCGCAAAGATATTCTCCGGAATCCTTCCTTCAAAGGTGAACGCATTTCTTTATAAATATCAGCGTCAGATATACCTTGTGTTTATCGTTTTGGTATTTGCAGGTGCGATCAGCGGACCTTTGAGCTGGATCATCGGTAAAATTTACGATCTATTCTGGGGTTTGTTCTTCTGGGTAGATTTCATCTTTGCAGCTTGATCCGATTATTTAATTATTTAACATTTTGAGGTGAATAAATGACACCACTATCCTATAAGCTTGAAAGCTTTGAAGGGCCGTTGGACCTTCTTTTGTTCCTCATTTCAAAGCACAAGCTGAACATTCACGACATTCAGATATCTCTTTTGTTGGAGCAGTATCTTGAATATATCGACGGAATCTCAGAGCAGGACTTTGAATATGCGGGTGAGTTCCTTGAAATGGCGGCGAGGCTGATCCTCATCAAGACCTTATCGCTTTTGCCCAAGCACGAAGAGGCTCAGGAGATGAAGCGTGAGCTTGAAGGCAGACTTATTGAATACTCAATGTGTAAGATCGCCGCAAAGCGCCTTACGAATCAATACGTAGGCGACAAGGTATACGTCAGAGGACCCGAAAAGCTCGATGAGATCAAGACTTACACCCAGGTTCACGAGCCATACGACCTTTTGGCGGCATATTTCGGACTTTCCGACAAGAAGCTTAAAAACCGCCCTGTTGAGGCTTCCGTTTTTAAGCCTATCGTATCTCATAAGATCGTGGCGGTATCCACCAAGATTATTTACGTTCTGCGCAAGCTATATAAAACAGGCAAATGTTCAATGGCGGGACTATATGACGGCGTTACCGATAAGTCGGAGAAGGTTGCAACATTCCTTGCAATTTTAGAGCTTACTAAGTCGGGAAGAATTTCCCTTAACGATGACAATACAATGATTACGTTTGAAAGAAAGAGAATTAAAGATGCAACTTGAAGAAAAGATTTCAATAATTGAAGCGATACTTTTTGCCTGCGGCGAACCGGTTGAGTTTTACCGCCTTTCCGAAGCTTCCGACGTTGAGCTTTCGACCATGCACAAGCTGGTCGCTCTGCTTAATGACAGATATAGCGAGCAAGGCTCGGCACTCGAAGTTTTGAAGCTTGACGAATGTTATCAGCTTGCCACCAAGAAGGAATATGCGAGCTACATAAGAAGTGCTATGGAAACAAGAAGAAGCGCAACGCTTTCTCCTGCGGCAATGGAAACGCTGACTATTATTGCATATAACCAACCCGTCACCAGAGGCTTCATTGACGACATCAGAGGCGTTGACTCCTCGGGCGTAGTTTCAAGCCTGCTTGAAAAGGAGCTTATTGAAGAAGCGGGACGTCTGGACGTTCCCGGTAAGCCGGTGCTTTTCAGAACCACGAACAATTTCCTGCGTTGCTTTAAGCTGACGTCTTTGGCTGACCTGCCTCCGCTTCCGACGGACAACTCACAGGTTACCTTTGACGATGTTCCCGAACAGGAAAACGCTGAATAGTTAAGGCTTAAATTGGCAAATATATCTTTGAAAGGAAGGGTGATATGGTCGTACTCTGGATAATTCTCGGCATACTTTTATTCATAATACTTGCCCTATACATCCTTTTGCACATTTCCGTCTGCGCTGATATTGACGCAAACGCAAAACGAATTAAAATTGACGTAACCTATCTCGGATTTAAGCTTTGGAGTATGGATTCATCTGAAAAAAACACAGAGGAACCCGATGAGCCAAAAACCGAAGAAGCTCAGCCGCAAAAGCCTGAAATCGAGCTGGTTGAGCTGACGGATGAGCCTATGCAATCTGCGGATGAAGATCTAAAAGATGAATCAATTCCCACCGAATCGGAGGACGAGCCTTCTGATGGTAAAGACGATTCCGAAGAAAATGAGTCTTTCTTTGACAAAGCGAAGCGGATGATCGAAGAATATAAACCCTTCGTTCCCGTAGCAAAGAAAGGCTTGAAAAAGCTCTTAAAGTTGATTCGCTTTTATGACCTTGACCTGTCCGTCACCGTCGGCGACAGCGACGCACATAAAGCGGCAATGAAGTTTGGCCAGGTCAATGCTCTTGTATATTCAATTTTAGGACTTTTGTGCTGTGTTTTCAGTGTCAGAATCAAGAATACGGCTGTCAACTGCGACTTCAAAGCAAAGACGGTTGACGGGGCAGTTAAAACAACCGTAAAGGTCAGACCGAGCGCATTGCTCTCGCTGATAATATATCTCGGTATCAATTATCTTTTGATCAAACGTAAGCAAAAGAATAAAAATAAAGAAACAAATCTTGAAAAGGAGTCAAATAATAATGAACGAGAAGAACAAAAACCTTGAATCGCTGGTTAAAACCGCAATTGAAAAGATCCGTGAGATGATCGACATTGAAACCGTTATCGGCGATCCTATCTCCACTCCCAACGGAACGACGATCATTCCCGTTTCTAAGGTATCTGTCGGTTTTGCTTCGGGCGGAAGCGACTTGCCCACCAAGAGCGATAAGGATCTCTTCGGCGGCGGAAGCGGCGGCGGAGTTACCATTCAGCCTTTGGCATTTATCACCATTTTGCCCGACGGCAACGTTAAGCTCTTGCAGATGACGATCAATGCTCCCAAGGAAAATGCCGCTTTGGCAATTATTCCCGACATCGTTGACAAGATCTCGGAAATGGTTTCCAAGTCAAAAAGCGAGCCCACAGAGGAAACCGCTGAATAATTGACCTGCTTATCCATAAAATAGCCTTACTTGATTTTCAGGAGGGCTATATGGATAGAAGATACAGGTGTATTTTAAGCTTGATTACAGCGTTTTTGTGCGCTGTTTCCTTTACGGTTCCCGCATTCTGCGATGAGATTGAAACTTCTGCTAAGTCTGCCATCGTTTACTGTGCGGACAGCGGCGAGGTCTTGTTTGCCAAGGATGCGGATATCCTCCGTCAGATGGCATCCACGACAAAGATCATGAGCACGATCTTAACCATCGAATCGGGGGATCTAGACAGATTTTTCACCGTTGACAGCGAAGCGATAATGGTGGAAGGCTCGTCAATGGGGCTTTTGCAGGGGGATATCGTCACTAAGCGAATGCTTTGCTACGGAATGATGCTCCCCAGCGGAAACGATGCTGCAAATGCGGCGGCGGTCGCCGTTGCGGGAAGCGTTGAATCATTCGTTGAAATGATGAATGAGAAAGCAAAAGAACTTGGACTTGAGAACACTCATTTCGTCACGCCTTCGGGTCTGGATGACCATACCGACGAGCATTATTCGACGGCGTATGATATGGCTCGGCTGACGGCGTATGCCCTTGAAAACGATGTTTTCAGAGATATCTGCTCAACTGCAAATATAAGGCTTGAGCTTGGAAACGATTCGAGATCACTTTGGCTTTATAATTCAAACCGATTGCTCTCAACGCTCAGCGGTTGTATCGGTGTCAAAACAGGTTTTACCGATAAAGCCGGAAGATGCCTTATTACTGCCTGCGAGCGAAACGGAGTTACGCTTATTTGTGTTACTCTGGGCGACCCTGACGATTGGCAGGACCACGTTAATCTGTATAACGAGTGCTTTTCACAGGTCTGCGGATATGATATCGGAGGTTTCAATGTTAAGATACCCGCTGTCGGCGGCGTATCTGACATTGCCCTGCTTGAATGTGCTCAGGACACCGTAATTCTTAAAAAGGGAAAAAATGCAGATCTTGAAAAAACGATATTGGTTCCTCGGTTTATCTATGCGCCCATTGAAAAAGGAACCGTGATAGGCAAAGTTATATATAAACTTGACGGAGAAATTATTGCTTCGCTTGATCTTAAACTGAGCGAGGCTTTGATAAAATAATTCTATTGATGAGATATCAAGGGAGGACAAAATTATGGAAGTAAGAGTACAAAAACTTATCAGCGAAAGCGGATATTGCTCCAGAAGAAAAGCAGAGGAGCTGATTTCGCAAGGCAGAGTTAAGATCAACGGCAGACCTTGCAGCCTTGGCGATAAAGCCGATAAAGTCAAGGACGTTATCAGCATCGACGGCGAGAATCTCTATATTGAAAGAAAGAGAAATCTCGTTTACTATATGCTCAACAAACCCCGCGGATACGTTACCACCACCAGCGATGAGCTGGACAGACGCTGCGTTATGGATCTGATGGAAGGTGTTGAGGAAAGAGTGTTTCCCATCGGACGCCTTGACAGAAATTCCGAAGGTATTTTGCTTTTCACCAATGACGGCGATCTTGCAAATCAGATAATGCACCCCAGTTGCCACGTTACTAAGACCTACCGTGTTACCGTCAGACCGGACATCACCGAGGAACAGATACTTGATCTGACAAACGGTGTTGAGATCGACGGAAGAAAGACCTTGCCGGCTGTTGTGACCGTATTGACAAAGGAAGAGGGAAGAGTCGTTCTTCAGATCTCAATTAAAGAAGGCAGAAACCGCCAGATAAGAAAGATGTGCGAAGGTGTCGGTCTTGAAGTTGCAAGACTCAAGCGCACCTCTATCGGTCCCTTGAAGCTCGGAATGCTCAAGCCGGGTGAATACCGTGAGCTGACCCCTGCCGAGCTGACTGCACTCAGAAACTCAATTGCGAAAGGAAGCGGAAACGTTGCTTCAAATTCTAAAAAGAAAAGACGTTAAGGGATATGAAGCCGAGCTTTCCGAGCTTGGCCTCGACCCGTTTTTCACTGAAATTTCCGAAGCTGTTGATAACGGCGCCGTCACCGGCTACGCTATATATGTTCTCACGCCCGAAGCCTTGTTCATACACAAGGTCGAAGCAAACGGTGACACCGTTTTATATGACGGCATAGTAAGAAGCATTCTGTTTTTAGCGGCGCTCAAAGGCGTTGAGAAGGCCGTTTTCAGCGATAGCGAGCGTAATGATGCTTCTGCGCTCGGATTCATCAGTTTTGATTCAAACGTTTTAGACCCGATCTCAAGAGTCTTGGGTTCCTGCTCGGGATGCGAACGTAACTGTTAGGGGAGGATACATATATGAACAACCTGAATTATACTATGCTCTGTGATTTCTACGAGCTGACCATGGGCAACGGCTATTTTGAAAAAGGATATAAGGATAGAATATGCTATTTCGACGTGTTCTATCGCCGTGTTCCCGACGGCGGCGGATTTGCAATTGCCTGCGGTCTGGAGCAGGTAATTGATTACATTAAAGACCTTCACTTCTCCGAAAAGGACATTGCATATCTTGAGTCCAAAGGAATCTTCTCGAAGGCTTTCCTTGACTATTTGAAGGACTTCAAGTTCTCCGGCGATATCTGGGCGGTGCCCGAAGGCACCTGCATTTTCCCCAACGAGCCGATGATGACCATCCGTGCTCCCGCAATTGAAGCACAGCTTATTGAAACCTTTGTATTGCTTACTCTTAACCACCAGTCGCTTATTGCAACGAAAGCCAACAGAATCGTCAGAGCTGCAAACGGCAGAGCTATTTCCGAATTCGGCTCCCGCCGTGCTCACGGCCCCGATGCCGCAGTTTTGGGCGCAAGAGCCGCATATATCGGCGGTTGCAAGGCAACAGCCTGCACACTTACCGATGTTGAGTTTGGTGTTCCTGCAACAGGTACGATGGCTCATTCTTGGGTGCAGATGTTTGATACGGAATATGAAGCATTCAAGGCTTATTGCGAGGTATATCCCACCTCTGCAACGCTGTTGGTCGACACCTATAACGTTTTGAAGAGCGGTGTGCCGAATGCAATTAAAGTATTCGATGAAGTCTTGAAGCCCAAGGGATGCAGACCTGTTGGAATCAGACTTGACTCTGGCGATATCACGTATCTTTCTCTTAAAGCCCGTGAGATGCTCGATGCCGCAGGCTATCCCGACTGTAAGATAGTTGCGTCCAACTCGCTTGATGAATATCTCATCAGAGATATGCTTATGCAGGGCGCAAAAGTAGACCTTTATGGCGTCGGTGAAAGACTTATTACATCCAAGTCCTCTGCTGTATTTGACGGTGTATATAAGCTCGTAGCCGTTGAAAACGAATCTGGTGAGATAACTCCTAAGATCAAGATATCCGAAAACGTTCAGAAGATAACCAATCCTCACTTCAAAAAGATATACCGTTTCTACGATAACGATAACTTTAAGGCTATCGCAGACCTTATGTGCGTATACGATGAGGTTATAGACGAGAATAAGCCTATTGAGCTCTTTGACCCCGATTATACATGGAAGCGTCAGACTCTTGAGAATTACACCTGCCGTGAACTCTTGGTTCCCATTTTCAAAAACGGCGAATGTGTTTATGAAACTCCTTCGCTCAATGAGATCAGAGATCATTGCGCAAGAGAAGTTGAAACGATGTGGGAATCTGTAACACGTTTTGAAAATCCCCACGCTTACTATGTTGACCTTTCTTCCAAACTCTGGGATATCAAGCATACGCTCTTGTCTAACGGCGGTAAAAAACTGTAATGAAAAAGATTAGCTATAACATGGCGCTAAGCGGTATTTTAAGCGCCCTGTGCTTGCTTATGATGTTTCTGGTAGGCATTTTTCCGTTTTTCCTTTACGTTTTCCCGATGATATGCGGCTTGATAGTGTATATGATATATTATGAATGCGGACTCAATATATCGGTTGCATCATATTTTTGCATATCTATACTCTCTTTGCTGATATCTCCCGATAAAGAATCTGCGCTTTTGTTTGTGACCTTTTTCGGTTACTACCCGATCTTGAAGATATATCTGGAACGTTTAAGAGCGAGATTTATCAAATTGATGGTCAAGTTTGCGGTGTTTAATATTTCGGTCATAGGAACATACTTCATCTTGATAAATGTTTTCGGCGTTGTCAGTATGGAGGATTTTGTCGATGATTCCGCCAATAATATGATCTGGGCATTTCTGGCAATGGGAAACGTTGTTTTCTTCGTATACGATCTTGCATTGCATCGTGTTATGGCGGCATATATTCTTAAGATCAGAAAGCTTATCTTTAAAAGAACCCGTTAGGAGGAAAAATGGACGAACAAAAAAAGAAGAATTTGAAAACCGTATATTTTGCCATTTTTATCGTCGTTCTGATCGGTTTGACGGTTCTTTGCGTGCCCTTGGTGAAGCTGCTTGCGAGCGACGAAGGCAGAGAACTGCTTGAAGCGTTCTTCTCGGATAACGCCGTGCTGGGAGCTGCCGTATTCCTAATACTTCAGATAGTACAGGTCGTCATTGCGCTGATCCCCGGCGGGATAATACAGATTATTGCAGGCGTTGCTTTCGGCGGATTCTGGGGCACTGTGCTGTCACTTATCGGTGTGACCATCGGAACGTATATTGTTTTTGCAATCGTCCGAAAGCTCGGTGCTCCGATAGTTGAAGCATTTATCGACAAGAAGGGAATTAAGCAGTTCAGTTTTTTGAATGACAACAAAAAGCTTGAGCTTGCTGTGTTCATTCTGTTTCTGATTCCGGGTATTCCCAAGGACACTTTGACATATATCGCACCACTGACGAAAATTAAAATGCAGAGTTTCATTTTGCTCTCGACTATCGCAAGAATTCCTGCGCTTGTAATGTCCTGCGTATTCGGCTCAAGCCTGGGTAACGGAAATATTATCACAGCGGTTATAATATTTGCAGTTTTTGCCGTTCTCGGCGTTTTTGGTATTCTTTACCGTGAAAGAATTATTGCAAAGGTTAAAACTTTCAAAGAAAATAGAAAATAATGCTTGACAATGTGCTTTTTCGGTGATATAATATCATCTGTTGCGAAAAGCACGTTTGCGGGTGTAGTTCAATGGTAGAATTCCAGCCTTCCAAGCTGGTCGCGTGGGTTCGATTCCCATCACCCGCTCCATATCAATGCGTCTCTAGCTCAGTTGGATAGAGCAACTGCCTTCTAAGCAGTAGGCCACAGGTTCGAATCCTGTGAGACGCGCCAAATTTAAGGTGTTACCCCAACGGGGTGACACCTTAAATTTTTGTTCATCTTTCGATTCAAAC
>CAYWXA010000060.1:0-9448 GCA_964462175.1 uncultured Oscillospiraceae bacterium | reverse complement strand
GCAAACGGCGTCATTACAGGGTTGTTCTGATATTGCATTTTTCGAAGCAATGTGATATACTGTGTTTTGGAAAGGCAGGCGTTTAGCTATGAACGGTAAAAAGCTTTATAAATCTAAAACTGATAAGAAGATCTGCGGCGTTTGCGGCGGATTGGCAGAATTCCTCGGAATTGACGTAACTGTCGTTCGTATTATCTGGGTTCTGGTGATTCTTTTCGCAGGATTCGGACTTCTGGCATACATTATCTGTGCATTTATCATTCCCGAGAAGCCGGACGGAACTGTTACCGTTGTTAACGAAGAAAACTGTGAAAATTGCAGAGTTGACAACGGCGAGGAAAACAACTGATAAACATTGAAAAAGACCTCTCTCGCATAATGCGGGGGAGGTCTTTTGTGTGCGGTGAGGCGGCAGCCTGCGGGCGGCGGAGCCGCCCGCACCCCGTGGCGGAGCCACGGGGAAGCCGTTTTGCCCGCAGGGCAAAACGGCTTGGCTGCCGCCGAGGGAGCGAGGGGTGTCTGGCGGATTGCGTTGCCGAAGGCGACTGTATCCGACAGGTACCCCGAGCGGTGATGTGAGCAAACGTTTGGAATTCGGCGGTCACTTCACGCAAAAATCCCCCGCTCGAAGCGAGGGATTCTTTTTTACCATTTTTTCGGGTATGACGGGCAGTAATTGGCTTTGGCGGCGGCTCGAAGCTCAACAAAACAGCCGCACTCGGCGCAGATTCCGTTTTGAAGCTTGTCGCACTCACGACAAGTGTTTAGCCTTGACAGATATGTTTCATCCTCTGCTCTTCTGTCCTCGGGGATCAGAGCGATAAGCTCGGAAACCTCCTTATATAGCCCATCAACGTCGATATCGATCAGCAGACAACGCTTGCAAAAAGGTTTAGACATAGCCTTATGCCAGCTCGATGGAAACTACTGCGCACTTAGGAAGCTTAACTGTGAGCTTCTCGCCGTCAAGGCATATACCTTTATAGTCTTGCGGCTTGACAGCATCGGGGTCGTCAAAGGTGTTGCACTGATTATACTCGCCGGTGAGGATCTTTGCGCTTACAGTTTTGTATTCGCTTCTGGGCATAAGCGCTTCAATTTCAAATTCTTCATCCAGCGATGCGTTGGAAACGGTGATGTGCATCTTGCCTTCGGCATCAACAGAAACAGACTGAGAGATCGCGGGGAGATATTTGCCTTCAAGAATCTGCTTATTTTCAACGTTGGAGTAAACCAGATCAGCTTCCATATGATCCTTATACATATCGAAAACGTGATAGGTCGGGGTCTTGACCATCTTTTCGCCCTCGGTGAGGATGATAGCCTGCAATACGTTTACGACCTGAGCGATGTTTGCCATTTTAACTCTGTCGGAATTGAGGTTGAAGAGGTTGAGGTTGATCGAAGCCAAAATTGCGTCACGCATAGAGTTCTGCTGATATAAGAAGCCGGGGTTTGTTCCGGGCATAACGTCAGTCCAGACGCCCCATTCATCGACACAAAGACCGACCTTTGCTTCAAAAACGTCATCATAGCGTTGCATTACAGCCTTATGTGTACGCAAAAGCTTCTCCATATACCATGTATTTGAAAGAGTCTGATAGTATTCCTGCTTGTCAAAATCGGTGGAGGAACCCTTCTTGCCCCAGTTGCTCGTGGGAATGGTGTAATGGTGCAGGCTCAGACCCTGCATCCTGCCGAAGCCGGCACACTTTCTCATCGTAACGTCAGTCCAGTTATAATCATCAACGTTAGGGCCGCAGGCGATCTTCTGATAGGGGCCTCTTAAATATTCACCGAAGCGCTTGTAGGTATCGGAATAATACTCGGCAGTCATACTTCCGCCGCAACCCCAGTTTTCATTTCCGATGCCGATGTATTTAACGTTCCACGGCTTCTCTCTGCCGTTCTTCTTTCTCAGTTCGGTCATGGGAGATTCGGCGTCGGACGTCATATATTCGACCCACTCAACGGCTTCCTGAACGGTTCCCGAACCGACGTTAACGGAAACATAAGCCTCACAGCCGACAAGCTCGCAGAAATCAAGGAATTCGTGGGTGCCGAAGGAATTGTCTTCGGTCACGCCGCCCCAGTTGATGTTGACGATCTTCTTTCTGGTCTCCTGAGGACCGATGCCGTCCATCCAATGGTATGTATCGGCAAAGCATCCGCCCGGCCAGCGAAGAACGGGCAGCTTGATAGCCTTGAACGCTTCAACCACGTCAGTTCTGAAGCCGTTTACGTTGGGAATGGGACTGTCCTTTCCGACGTAAATACCGCCGTAGATACATCTTCCCAAATGCTCGGAGAAGTGGCCGTAGATTTCTTTGTTGATCTTGGAGATTCTGTTCGACTTATCAATAGTCATTTTCAATGCTGTCATATGCAAGCCTCCCGTGGAATTTTTCATAAAAAATCAGGATCATACACCGTTAAGTGTATAATCCTAATATATCAACAAATCAGTTTAAAATCAATAGCATATACAAACAAATAATTGATTAAAACTAACATATTACGCCATATCATCGAACTGATATACTCTGACGTAATCGACGTATACCGCCGCAGGAAGGTCTGACTTGTCTATCTCCCCTGCCCACGAGCCGACTTCAAGTGTCAGTTTCAAATATCCCGGTTGGTTGCAAACGCCTCCGGCGGAAGATTCCCACATCAGCTCGCCGTCGATATACCACTTATACCCCTCGGGAGTCCAGCTCATAGCGTATGTGTGGAAGCCTTCGTAAAGATCTTTGCGGTATTCAGAAACGCCTTTGGATTGATGATAGTCACCGTAGCCGTCCCAGTGCAAAGCGTGGTTGATGCCGTAGGTCTTGGCGTTGAACGCCTCCATAATGTCGATCTCGGTGCCGTCAACGCCGTCGTTACCGACGCTTCCGACATTTCCGCACATCATCCAGAATGCAGACCAGAAGCCGGGAACCGTTTGAACCTTCATTGAACATTCAAAATAACCGTAAGCCTGCTCGAACAAGCCCTTGGTGCGGATCGCGCCCGACTTGCAGATGCCCTCTGACGAGTCGTATGAAACGGACAGGATCAGATTGTCGTTGGCAACGCTTACCTGCGAAGGATCCCATTTGCCCTTGCGGTCGGAGCGTTCCCACTTGGGGCAATATTCCCAGTTGTCAAAGTTAAGGAGGTTGCCCGAGAATTCGTCAAGGAACGTCAAAACCATCGTTTCGCCGTTGATTATCTCCTTTTCGCCAAGATTCATCGCTCTGCCCTCGGTCACGGGTTCTTCCTCCTTTGGCGGTTCGTAATCTTCAGCCAGATACTTGCCGCTGATAAAATATTCTCCGCCCTCAAACCCGATCATCGCCCAGCCGTTTTCCGCCCAGCCGATAACGTGAAGAAGCTCGCCTTCATCGGCGTGACCGACACGTTCATACTGAGGGCCGGGGCCCTTGCGGACGTTTAAAGCCTGCGAAGCATATAAATATTCGTCGGCGGGTGTGACGGCGAATTCCGGTTCGGTCGCCAAAGCTTCGGTTACGTCAGGCTCGGCGGTCGTTTCGGCGGTCGTTTCAGTGGCCGTTTCAGCGGTCGTTGATGAGGCTTCCGTTTCGGGTGCGGCTTCGTCAGATGCCTCCGTCGCACTCTCGGCGGCGGTAGTGGTGACATCAGGCTCCGGCTCGCTTGCCAAACTGTCCGTCACGGGCGGAACAACGTCATTTCTGACGCCGTTGCTGCATCCGCAGGAAAGCAGAGCCAAAGCGAAACATAAAACAAATGCGACGAACTTTTTCATTTGAATCTCTCCGTTTAAACTGACAAAAGCGCTTTTTAAAACGCTTTCAAATTTTTATATCCACAAGGTTATAGTACAATAAAACCCGCCATCTGTCAAGATGACGGGGTGGGAAAACTCACTCCCCTGCAAGGGTATCCCTGACGATCAGGAGGGTGGCGATCATCATCACCGCCAGCGCAACATAGAAGTTTAAGGCGGGTCGCTCGCCAAGCAGAATCATACTGAATGCAACGCCTAAAAAGGGCGCAACGGCGTAATATGCGCTGGTTTTTGCGGCACCCAAATGCTTCTGAGCGAGAATATAGAAGTTGATGCTGAGTCCGTACGAAACGAAGCCAAGAAGCATTGCCGGCAAAATATACTTGATATTCGGCAGGCTCTCACCGAAGATGAGTCCGACGGCAAGGCTTCCTGCGCCGGAAAATATTCCTTTTATTATCGTTATCTGTGCGGAGCTTTTGCTTGAGAGCATTCTCGTGCAGTTGTTTTCAACGCCCCAGCAAAGGCAGGCACCCAAAACGTAAAGCGAGCCGACGTTGAAATCGAACGCCCCTTCCCCTTCAAAGGAGAGTATCACGCTCGATATGACCACCAGCAGGATGGCAAGGGTGAGCCTCTTTGAGACGGCTTCTTTGAATATCAATGCGGCAACGAGAGTCGTTGCAACTATCTCGAAGTTGTTGAGCAGCGAAACATTTGCCGAACCGGTGTTTAATATTCCCAGCATTAAAAGGATCGGTGCGGCAACGTCCAAAAGGATCATCGCAAGGGTATAAGGCAGCTCCTTTTTGGTAAGAGGCTCTTTAATGACGTTTTTACCCGCCATTTTTCCAATAAGGCTGTATATCAAAAGCCCGACACCTGCGCCTAAATATAACAATCCCGCCATTACCGTGGGAGAAAGACCTCCGCTTTCCAGCAGGATCTTTGAAAACGGAACGTTTATCGCATAAAGTGCGGCGGCAAGAAGCGCCAGAAGCGCCGCAAGTTTCTTTGTCTTCATAAAATACACTCCAAAACGTGATTTACTTGATTATATCACACTGTGAGGGAAAAATAAAGAGGAAAAAATATTGTCAAAGCGTTTGATTTGTGATATGATAATTTTGTATGTGATATTAAGCAATCAACAGATATTGGAGGAATCTTCTTGGCAGATTTTGTTAATGAAATAAACCGCAGAAGGACTTTTGCGATCATCTCGCACCCCGACGCAGGTAAGACGACCCTGACCGAAAAGCTTTTGCTGTACGGCGGAGCGATCCAGCTTGCAGGCTCGGTTAAGGGCAAAAAGACGGACAAGCACGCAGTTTCCGACTGGATGGAAATTGAAAAGCAGCGTGGTATCTCGGTAACCAGTTCGGTAATGCAGTTTGATTATGACGGATATTGCATAAATATTCTTGATACCCCCGGACACCAGGACTTTTCGGAGGACACGTATCGCACGCTTATGGCGGTTGACTCGGCGGTAATGGTAATTGATGCGGCGAAGGGCGTTGAAAATCAGACCAGAAAGCTTTTCAAGGTCTGCGTAATGAGAAATATACCCATTTTCACCTTCATCAACAAGCTCGACCGTGACTCAAGAAACCCCTTTGAGCTGCTCGAACAGATCGAAAACGAGCTGGGCATCAAGACCTGCCCCATCAACTGGCCGATAGGCAACGGCGTTGATTTTAAGGGCGTTTATGACAGAGCAAACAAACACATCCTCTCCTATACCGCTAACGGCGGACAGAAAGAGGTTGAAAAGGTCGAGGTTGACCTTAACGACGACAGCCTCGCAAGCGTTATCGGTCAGCTCAATTATGACCAGCTGACAGAAGACATTGAGCTTTTGGATGCCGCAGGCGACGAGCTTGACCTCGATTTGGTCGCAAGCGGAAAGCTCAGCCCCGTATTCTTCGGCTCGGCACTTAACAATTTCGGCGTTGAGCCGTTCTTGGAAAACTTCCTCAAGATGACGACTTCTCCCCTGCCCAGAGTTTCCGACGCAGGCGTGATCGAACCGACAGACGAGCGTTTTTCCGCATTCGTCTTTAAGATTCAGGCGAATATGAACAAGGCTCACCGTGACCGACTCACGTTTATGAGAATATGCTCGGGCAAGTTTACAAGAGATATGGAAGTCGTGCATATTCAGGGCGACGGCAAGAAAATGCGCCTGAGCCAGCCTCAGCAGATGATGGCGCAGGAGCGTGAGATCGTAAACGAAGCGTATGCGGGCGATATCATCGGTGTGTTCGACCCGGGTATCTTCTCGATCGGCGACACCATTTGCTCACCGGGCGCAAAGTTTAAATATGAGGGCATTCCCACATTCGCTCCCGAACACTTTGCACGCATCCGCCACAAGGACACGATGAAGCGCAAGCAGTTCGTCAAGGGTGCAACGCAGATCGCACAGGAAGGCGCAATTCAGATATTCCGTGAACCCGAATCGGGATATGAGGAGGTCATCGTCGGCGTTGTCGGTATGCTTCAGTTTGAAGTTTTCGAGCACCGAATGAAGACCGAATATAACGTTGAGATTATCAACGAGGGACTCCCCTATTCCTACATCCGTTGGATAGACAACGAGGGAATCGACCCGAAGAAGCTGAATCTTTCGTCTGACACCAAGATCGTTCAGGACTTTAAGGGCAATTATCTTTTGCTCTTCACCAGCGAGTGGAATATCCGCTGGGCACTTGAGAAAAACGAGGGCTTGGAGCTTAGCGAGTTTAATAAGAATTGATAGTAAAAGAAAACAGGACGGAAAATTCTCCGCCCTGTTTTTTTATTCTTTTGTGAGCAGTTCGGCGATGAGGTCGCCGCACTTTTTACAGCCGACGAGCGTCATACCTTCGCTCATAATATCGGCGGTGCGGTAGCCTGCATCGAGGTAAGCGGAAACGGCGTTTTCAACGGCGTCTGCCTCCTTTGGCATATCAAAGCTGAAGCGAAGCATCATCGCCGCCGAGAGAATTGTTCCGATGGGATTGGCGAGGTCTTTTCCTGCGATATCGGGTGCGGAGCCGTGAATAGGCTCGTAAAGTCCGCAGGTGGTGGCACCCAAGCTGGAGGACGGGATCATACCGATAGAGCCTGTGATCATCGAGGCTTCATCCGAGAGAATATCGCCAAACATATTCTCGGTTACGACGACGTCAAACTGTGCGGGATTTTTGACTATTTGCATTGCGCAGTTGTCGACCAGCATATCCGAAAGCTCAACGTCGGGATATTCATCGGCAAGGCGGTGCATAACCTTTTTCCAAAGGCGGCTGGAGTCAAGAACGTTTGATTTTTCAACCGAGCAGAGCTTTTTGCCTCTTTTTTGTGCCGTTTCAAAGCCGATTCTGCCGATGCGCTCGATCTCAGCTTCGTTGTATTTAAGTATGTCGGTGGCGGTATCGCCTTCTGTTTTATGCTCGCCGAAATAAATGCCACCGATAAGCTCACGGACGATGATAAAATCAATGCCCTTGTCAACGATAGATTTTTTGAGCGGCGAAGCGTCTGCAAGCTGATGCCAGATCTTTGCGGGGCGGTTGTTGGAATAAACACCCATACCTGCACGCAAACGGAGCAAGCCTTTTTCGGGGCGCATATGTCCGGGAACGTCGTTCCATTTTTCGCCGCCTACTGCACCAAGCAGAACACTGTCCGATTCTACGCACTTTTTCAGTTCGCTTTCGGGAAGCGGGTCGCCGTGTTTATCAATGGCGCATCCGCCCATATCTACGTCGGTGTAGTTAAAGGTGTGTCCGTAAAGCTCGGCAACTTTATCAAGCACTTTCAGCGCCTGCTCAACGATCTCGGGGCCGATGCCGTCGCCACGGATGAGCGCTATATTTTTAACCATTGCTTTCGCCTTCTTTCAAGGATCTAAGTAGTCCGCCGCACTTGATGATGTTTTGAATGAACGGCGGGAAAGGCTGTGCCTTGTAGGTCTTGCCCGTGGTGACGTCGGTGATGACACCCGTGTCAAAATCGACCTTTACTTCATCGTCGGCGTTGATCTCTTCTGCGGCTTCTTCACATTCGAGAATGGGAAGTCCGATATTGATTGCGTTGCGGTAGAAAATGCGGGCAAAGCTTTTTGCAATGACACAGCCCGTTCCGCAGGTTTTAATAACAAGCGGTGCGTGTTCACGGGAAGAACCGCAACCGAAGTTCCAGCCTGCAACCATAACGTCGCCCGTACGCACTTTCTTCACAAACTCGGTGTCGATATCCTCCATACAATGCAGGCTGAGTTCTTTGGCATCGGGCGTATTTAAATAACGTGCAGGGATGATAACGTCGGTGTCCACGTTATCGGGATATTTGAAAACTTTTCCTTGTGTATTCATCTTTTACGCCTCCTTATATTCGGTGATGTAACCCGTCAGCGCACTTGCGGCGGCAGTATGGGGAGATGCGAGATACACTTCGCTGTCCACATGACCCATACGGCCGACAAAGTTGCGGTTGGTGGTGGCGATACATTTTTCGCCTGCGGCAAGAATACCCATATATCCGCCGAGGCAGGGGCCGCAGGTGGGTGTTGAAACAACTGCGCCTGCGTCGATAAATGCGGTATAATATCCTCGCTCGACACATTCACGCAGTATCTGCATCGTGCCGGGGATGATGATGACTCTCACACCGTCGGCAACCTTTTTGCCGTTTAAGATGTTGTAAGCCGCTTCCATATCTTCCATTCTGCCGTTGGTACAAGAGCCTATGACCACCTGGTCGATCTTGATGTGATGCAACTCACTTGCGGGATGGGTATTTTCGGGAAGGTGCGGGCAGGCAACTGTGGGAACGATTGAAGAAAGGTCAATGTCGATTACTTTTTCGTACTCTGCGTCGGCATCCGCTTCATATACGACGGGCGCTCTTTCGCTTCTGCCGTTCAGATAAGATAAGGTAACATTATCCACAGGGAAAATGCCGTTTTTGGCGCCCGCTTCGATCGCCATATTGCAGATGCAAAGGCGGTCATCCATTGAAAGAGAGTGAGCGCCGTCGCCTGTAAATTCCATACTTTTATACAAAGCTCCGTCAACGCCGATCATTCCGATAATGGTGAGAATAACGTCCTTGCCGCTGCAATTCGAGGGGAGCTTTCCCGTCAAATTGAATTTAATAGCAGAAGGAACTTTGAACCAAGCCATACCCGTTGCCATTCCCGCCGCCATATCGGTAGAGCCGACGCCTGTTGAAAATGCGCCGAGAGCACCGTAAGTACATGTATGACTATCAGCACCGATTATACACTCGCCGGGAGCAACAAGACCTTTTTCGGGAAGAAGTGCATGCTCGATACCCATTTCACCTACATCAAAATAATGCTTGATTTCAAGCGTGGATGCAAATTCACGGCACTGCTTAGTATTTGCCGCAGATTTAATATCCTTGTTTGGTGTAAAATGGTCCATTACAAAAGTAATTTTATCTTTGTCAAAAACCTCTGTGAAACCAGCCTTATTAAATTCATTAATCGCAACCGGTGTCGTAACATCATTACCGTGTACAATGTCCAGTTTGCATTTTACGAGCTGACCGGCTTCAACCTTTTCAAGTCCCGCTTTAGCAGCAAGAATCTTCTGAGTCATTGTCATTCCCATTATAAATCATCCCTTCTATAATAAATAAAATTTTAATTCACATAAAGTTTTATTTTGTTATATTTGATTA
>CAYWXA010000059.1:7934-9847 GCA_964462175.1 uncultured Oscillospiraceae bacterium | reverse complement strand
TTTGAGAAAAACGAATTGCACTTTACACATAAATAGCAGAGATCAGTTTCTGTCAAAAACAAGTATCTGCGTGAATTGTCCCTGCGGGACATAAAAAAACAACCTGCCATCGTAACGATGACAGGTTTTGTTTTTGTTGTTCAACTAATTATTCAACGTAGTTAGCGCCGTAGTAGCAGATGTTGGAACCGTCGATAAGGTCCTGAACTACATCGATGGAAGCATCGTAAACATACTCCCAGGATTCGCCGGAATCAGCGGTGAAAACAACGATGTAAGAAGGAAGCTTAGGATCGTTCTCTTCGATTACGCAGTTGCCGGTGATGGTCAAACCGGAAATGGTGTTGGAAATGGTAAGGGTGCAGGTGTTGTTCTTTTCATCGTAAGCGCCGAATTCAAGAATAGAGGTTTCGGTGCCGTCAGCGTAAGTACCAACAGGAGCAGCCAACTTAGCGCAGCCTGTGAGGCATACAAGAGCCATTACCAATACGAGTGCTAAAGAAATAAACTTTTTCATGTCAATTAATCCCCCGATAGAAATTAAAGTATAGTCGATTTTGCTAATCGCACTCTTATTATAACCTCAATAGAATTTCTTGTCAATAATTTTGAGGGTTTCAAAGCTAAACATTGTTACAACTGTACAGAAATTCTCGCTCGATTTGGGCAATTTTCCAATGATTATTTGACCCGTTCGGGACATTTTTTAAAGGCGAGGCATTATCTTCTCAATGCGACAAGCTTCACGGATATAAGCGGTATAATTTAATGCAGACGGCAATCAGTGGTTGGGCCGTGCGTTATGAATAAAATAGTGAATTATCTGCTTTCTGGCAACGATTCCGATGAACGTTCCCTGATCGTCGACCACGGGAATAAAGTTTTGCCTTTCCGCCAATTCCAAAAGCTCCTGCATGGTTGCGGTGATCCTTGCGGCGACATATCGGTTGTTGTGAAGTATCTTGCGAAGTTTCAGATCTTCCGCATCGTAGATGGAAACTCCGTCGGTGTCGGTAATGCTCTCGTCAAGCATATACCAAAGAAAATCGCCTTCCGAAACGGTTCCGACGTATTTGCCCTGCCGATCTATCACGGGTATGGTCTGATATCCGTGGTGTTTCATTTTTTCAAGTGCCTGCCGAATTGAGTAGTCATCATATAAGTATGCAACGTCTTTTTTCAGCGTCAGCAAGAATGCAATATTCATTATCTTTTCCTTTATTCCGTCGTATAGACGTATTCCTCAAAGTATTCCTCAAGGCAAAGACCCGAATCACGAACGTCTTTGGCATACTTTGTGCCGACGTATCTGTAATGCCACGGCTCGTAAATGTATCCGGTGATATCCTCTTTGCCTTTTAAATATCTCATAATGAAGCCGAAGTCTGCGGCGTTTTCCTGAAGCCAGGCAAACTCCTCGGTGTCTTCAAAGCCTTCGTAAGTATCCCAGTCGTTCGCGGTGATGATATCGACAGCCAAGCCTGCGTTGTGCTCGCTGGCTCCGGGCGGAGCGATGTTTATTGAAACGTCGGCATAAGCCTCATCATAGCTCATTCCGCTTGCCATACGGCTTTCAACGTTGCGCTCAAACAGCTTTTTCTGATATCTGACCGTTCTGTATGCCGACAGGACTTTAAGCTCAATGCCGTCCTCTTTTGCCGCCTCGATCATCAGTCGGCAGTAATATGCGGCGGTGGTCTCAAGCTCATATGAGCCTTGAACGTAATCCGTTTCAATCGAATAATCCTCATCCAGAGGAAGCTGTTTGTTTACGATAAAGAAAGCATAATCGGGGTCTATTGTAAACTCCTCCCCATCGGTAGTCGTTCCTTTAACTTCCTCGGGGTCGGCGTCCTCGATAATTTCATCATCTTCGGCAATTTCTTCCGTTACTTCTGCGGTGACTTCCGTTG
>CAYWXA010000059.1:3610-7834 GCA_964462175.1 uncultured Oscillospiraceae bacterium | reverse complement strand
CCTCGGTCACGTCGGGCAGGGTGTTTGCCGTATCTTTTATCTCGGTTGCTGTGCATCCGCTCAAAAGTGCGAGAGCAAGCATCATTGAAACAAGTCTTAACATCTTCAAGCCGATCACATCCTTAAATTATTATTCTTTACATACATATTTTAACACAATATAAAAAGTTTGTCTACCAAATTAAGCCGAAAGGGAGATGAAAACGCTGTGAAAAATCAAAAGGTGCATAATGCGGTTCTGGGCGGGCTATTTGCCCTTGCCGTGTTCAGTTCTCTGTCGCTCATATCAAAAGATTTTCTGATTAGCGCAACGCTTGCTTCTGCCCGACTTGTTTCGGGGGAGGATGCCGAAGTATCGGAGCAGGAGGAGATCTTTCAAATTGACCTGAATCGGGAAAGGGATATTTTCGAGGAGCTTATCGAGTTTTCGGGGTTGCCCTATTCAGATGCTGAGTTTGAAACGGAGGAAGAAACCGAGCCGGAGACGGAGCAAGACCGTCAGGAGAGCCTTTTCGATTCTCAGAGCAGCGGCGAAATAATCAGAAAAACGTATGTATACGAGCCGTCGGCTTCCTGTCGGGAATTGCCTTGCGGCGGATTTTTGCGAAATAACACCGACGTTGACATCGACTATCTTATAGACCAATGCGCCCGTGAACCGAATATTGATATACATATTGATGACGAGCCGTTGGTGTTGATAATGCACACCCACACCACCGAATGTTACGAGGACACCGCCAAGGAAACTTACAGCGCACAGGATGAGCAACGCACTACCGACCTTAGCCGTTCTGTGGCGGCGGTGGGCGAAGCGATCGCAAATAAACTGAGCGAAGCAGGCATCGGCGTCATTCACGACACGACAGTTCACGATTACCCGAATTATAACGGAGCATATGACAGAAGTTCCGAGAGGGTCGAGGAGCTTCTGGCGGAGTACCCATCAATACAGATAGTCATCGACGTTCACAGAGACGCTATCGAATCGGACGGTGTAAGATATGCGCCTGTGGCGGAAATAGACGGCAAAAGCTGCGCACAGGTAATGATAATCTGCGGAAACCTGAACGTGCCGCAGTATAGATATAATCTGCGGTTTGCATCCCGCCTGCAATCAAAAATGGAAACGCTTTATCCGGGACTGACCCGACCTCTTTTGTTCAGCGAGCGGAATTATAATCAGGAGCTGACAAAAAACTCGTTTTTGATAGAGATGGGTTCAAGCTCAAACTCATTGGACGAAGCGCTTTATGCGGGCGAGCTGGTGGGTGTGGCACTTGCCGAATTGATAATGGAACTTGATGCACAATTTTAGTCAAACTTGCTATTGGCAAGCAACCTCAAATATGATACAATTACTTTAACACTTTAAATGTAGTAAAGGATGTTTTAGTTATGAAAGCTGTTATTTCTGTAATCGGTAAGGACGCTGTCGGCATCTTAGCGAAGGTTTCTGCAATATGCGCCGAAAGCAACGCAAACGTAACCGAGGTTACCCAAAGCGTTTTGCAGGACGTTTTTGCAATGGTAATGCTGGTGGATATTACGAATTTGAGCATTCCGCTCAGCGCACTCAGCGATAAGATGACCGAGCTGGGCAAGAGCTTAGGCTTGTCGATATACGTTATGCACGAGGATATTTTTAACACTATGCATCACATATAATTTCGTTGGGTATTTGAACATCAGCGGCGACGACGTCGCGCGATGCGCGAGCGAAGCGAGCTGTGCGCGCGGTGGAGGAGCCGCCAAACTTCCCCGCCGTTTTACCGCGCCTCCACCCTTCGTGCACAGTCCCCTTCGGGGACACGCACTTCGGACGTCGGCGCTCATCACACCGCCATATCACAGAAAGGCAATGACATAAAATGATAAATTTAAGCGACATTTTGGAAACGATACGGATGATTCAGGACGAATGTCTTGATATCCGCACCATAACGATGGGAATATCTTTGCTCGATTGCATCGACCCCGATATCGACATCGCCTGCGAGAAGGTATATAACAAGATCACCCGTTGCGCCAAGGATTTGGTGCGTGTCGGAGAGGAGATCGAAAAGGAATACGGTATTCCGATCATCAACAAGCGAATCTCCGTCACACCTATCTCGATCATATCCGCAGCCTGCAACCAAAGCCCCGTCAAGTTCGCTTTAACTATGGACAAAGCGGCAGAGGCTGTCGGCGTAAATCTCATCGGCGGATATTCCGCCCTCGTTCAGAAAGGCTTTTCTGCGGGCGATAAGGAGCTTATCGAGTCGATTCCCGAAGCCTTAAAGCTTACCAGCCGAGTTTGCTCGTCGGTCAACGTCGGCTCAACAAAAACGGGAATCAACCTTGACGCTTGCAAGCTGATGGGAAGAATCGTCCGTGAGTGCGCAGAAGCGACGGTTGACCAAAACTGCTTCGGTGCGGCAAAGCTGGTAGTATTTTGCAACGCAGTTGAGGATAATCCCTTTATGGCGGGCGCATTCCACGGCGTTGGCGAGCCCGATTGCATCATAAACGTCGGCGTTTCGGGACCGGGCGTTGTCCGCTCGGCTTTGGCAAAGCACCCCGATGCTGATATCAACGAGCTTGCGGGAATCATTAAAACAACGGCGTATAAGATCACCCGTGTGGGTCAGCTCGTCGGCGTGACCGCATCCGAGCGCTTGGGCGTGCCCTTCGGAATTGTAGACTTGTCCCTTGCCCCGACACCTGCCGTGGGCGACTCTGTTGCACATATTTTAGAGGAGATCGGACTTGAACAGTGCGGCTGTCCCGGAACGACTGCGGCGCTTGCACTTCTCAACGACGCCGTTAAAAAGGGCGGCGTAATGGCCTGCTCGTCGGTCGGCGGTCTTTCGGGCGCATTTATCCCCGTATCTGAAGATGCTGGTATGATCGCTGCGGCAAAGAGCGGCTCGCTTTGCATTGAAAAGCTTGAAGCGATGACCGCAGTTTGCTCTGTCGGTCTTGATATGATAGTAATTCCCGGCGATTCAACTGCCGACGCCATAGCGGGCATAATTGCCGACGAAGCGGCAATCGGTATGGTCAACTCAAAGACCACGGCTGTCCGAGTTATCCCCGCAATCGGCAAGGAGATCGGCGAGGAGCTTGACTGGGGAGGTCTTTTCGGCTGCGGCCCTGTAATGAAGATCAATCCGCTTTCGCCGTCAAAATTTATCAACCGAGGCGGCCAGATCCCCGCACCGTTGCATAGTCTTAAAAACTAAATCCATAAAAGGCAGGCACATAGGCCTGCCCATTTTTGCCCTCTCCGTCACGCTACGCGTGCCACCTCTCCCAAAGGGAGAGGCTTTTACAAATGTGTGCGGCGACGGCTTAGGGGCACCTGCTCGGACGGCTTTGCCACCCTTCGCAGACGCCCCTGAGTGTTTCACCCCTCCGCCTCATTTCATTCGGCACCTCCTCTCAAGGGGAGGATTTTCGGGCACCAAGAAGCCGCAAAGCGGGTTCTTGTAAAATTTTGCGACCAAAGGGAGCAACATTTTTGGACACACAGGTCCGCCCTTACAGGCAAAGGTTTAAAATTGTAAGGGCACCCCTATGTGGGTGCCCGCTCCAACAAAAATTTCCAAAACCTATAGCCAAACCGCCCTCAATGCGTTATAATAGAGATAACAACTTTTATGGAGGAACAACTTATGAAGATCTATTCTGTTTACGATCCCGAATTCGCACCCTACGGCAAGGTTCTTGAAGGCTATGACACCGCAGAGCTTGTCGATGCAATGCTCAAGATCCCCTTCGGCGAAGGCGTTTCTTACGAGCCTGCAATCGACTCACTCGAAGCTTGTGCGATCTTTGAAGAGCTTTCTGTCAACGCATACGGCGGAATGCCCGTACAGCTCGGTATGTGCTGGGGACATAACACCAAGCTCAATTGCTTGGAATATCACAGAGATTCGGAGGTCAACATCGGCTCTCACGATTTCATCTTGCTCCTGGCTCTTGAGTCTGATATCAAGGACGGCAAGCTTGACACCGCTTGCGTTAAAGCATTTAAGGCTCCCGCAGGAGTTGCCGTTGAGGTTTATGCAACTGCTTTGCACTACGCTCCCTGCCACGTTAACGAAGCTGACGGCTTCCACACCGCAGTAGTTTTGCCCAAGGGAACCAACACCGAAAAGCCCGCCCTCACCCCCAAGAACGAGGAGGACAAGTGGCTCTGGGCAAGAAACAAGTGGCTCTTGGCTCACGCTGATACAA
>CAYWXA010000059.1:0-3510 GCA_964462175.1 uncultured Oscillospiraceae bacterium | reverse complement strand
CGTGAACCGAAAACAGTGCGGGGGCGAAGCCCTGCCCGTTGCCGCCGTCCGGCGGCAACGGGCACTCTGCGCCGCAGGCGCAGAGCCTTCCTGACGCCGCAGGCGTCAGGAAGCGGGGCTTCGCCCCTCGACCTTCCGACAAAATTCAAACGGGCAAAGGTATTCTCTGCCCGTTTTTTCTTTACCCGATTTTAATATGCCCCGCCAGCACGGCGTCAATATATTGCTTTGCGGCTCTTGCCGAGCGCAGGCCTCGCTCAAGCGCAAACCGTTCTGCGCCTGCAAACAAGGCTTCGCTGTCACACTCGATTCCGTTGGCTCTTGCCAAGCCCTCAACGATATTGAGATACGTCTTTTTATCGGGGCGTGAGAAGCCGACACGAATTCCGAACCGTTCCGAAAGGGAAATTGTCTCCTGCATAGCGTCAGAAACGTGAACCTCGTCGCCTTCACGCTCTTTGAGATTCTCACGGATGATATGCCTGCGATTTGACGTGGCGTAAATTGCCACGTTTTTGCTTTTCGCCGAGACCGAGCCTTCCAGCACCGCTTTCAAAGCTCTGGAATTGTCATCGTCGTGTCTGAATGACAGGTCGTCGATGAAAACGATGAATTTAAGCGGATTTTCGCTCAGCTCGCTCAAAAGCTTTTTCAAGTGGTGAAGCTGATCCTTGTTTATCTGAATGATTCTCAGACCCTCGCTTGCAAGCTCGTTTACGACTGCCTTGACCGTCGAGGACTTTCCCGTGCCCGCATCGCCCGTCAGAAGAATATTCGCCGCAGGCTTGCCGCACAAAAGCGCAACCGTGTTGTCATAAACGATCTTCTGCTCTCTTGAATAATCAATAAGATCGGAAAGCTTTATGTCATCGGGATTGGTCACGGGCGTGACCTTCAGCTCCTCGTCCAGCTCAAACATCGTGTGCTCGGCATAGATCCCGTAGCCGAAGCGGTGAATGTTCTGAACTCTTTTGCGGAGCTCACCCATTATATCCACAGGCTCGCCCGTAAACATCGCAAGATATCTTCCGCCGCCTGCCGCCTCATAATATTCTTCGTAAGTCACGTCTGCCAGCTCCTGCAAAAGCTCCGCCTCTGCAAAGAAATTATATTCCAAAGCTTTGTCCGCTCCGTTTCCGGCAGCCGTCTGACGAAGATAGAGGTTGTCATCAAAGAGAACTTTTTTTAGGATATACTCGCCGGGCGAGGTCATTCCCGCTCGGTAGATATCAGCCAGAGCGCAAGAATATGCCGCCGCTTTATCCTTTTGGCTTAGATCTTCGTCAAGGCTTTTGACGAGATTATTTATCACGGGGTCATCTTTAATGCTTGAAAACACCGCAAGATTTGAAACGTTAAACATATCGTGTCACCGTCATTTGTTTAAAATTGCGCCGCTTGCTCCGCTTGAAACCATTGCCGCATAGCGTTTCAGATAGCCCGAGAGCTTCTTCGTCTTGGGAACGAAGCTTGCCATACGTTCGTTAAGCTCTTCCTCGCTTATCATAAGCTCAAGCCTGTTGTTGGGAATGTCTATTGAAATGATATCGCCTTCTTTAACAACGCCGATAACGCCGCCCGAAGCCGCTTCGGGTGAAACGTGTCCGATGCAGGCGCCTCTGGTCGCGCCGCTGAATCTGCCGTCGGTGATAAGCGCAACGCTGTTTCCGAGTCCCATTCCCATAATGGCGCTGGTCGGGTTGAGCATCTCTCTCATACCTGGGCCGCCCTTGGGGCCTTCATAGCGAATAACTACGACGTCGCCTGCCTTGATGCGGCCGTTGTTTATAGCTTCCTGTGCGTCCTCTTCGCAGTCAAACACCCTCGCAGGGCCCTTGTGCGTCAGCATTTCGGGCAAAACCGCCGAGCGCTTGACAACGCTTCCCTCGGGAGCCAAGTTTCCTCTCAAAACCGCAATTCCGCCCGTTTCGCTGTAAGGCTCGTCAATGGGACGGATAACGTCAGGGTCAAGATTATATGCGTTTTTAATGTTTTCTCCGACGGTCTTGCCGGTAACGGTCATACAGTCAAGATTCAAAAGGCCTTTCTTTGAAAGCTCGTTCATAACGGCGTAAACGCCGCCTGCTTCGTCAAGGTCTTCCATATACGTTCTGCCTGCAGGAGCAAGGTGGCAAAGATTCGGTGTTTTGGCGCTTATCTTATTGGCGATGTCAAGATTTATCTCAATTCCGCATTCGTTCGCAATGGCAGGAAGATGAAGCATCGAATTCGTCGAACAGCCGAGCGCCATATCAACGGTAAGCGCATTCATAAACGCCTCCTCCGTCATAATATCTCTTGGCTTGACGTCACGTCTGAGCATTTCCATAACTGCCATACCTGCGTGCTTTGCAAGCTCGATCCTTCGTGAATAAACTGCGGGAACCGTGCCGTTGCCTCTGAGTCCCATACCCAACACCTCGGTCAGACAGTTCATCGAGTTGGCTGTATACATACCCGAGCAAGAGCCGCAGGTGGGGCAAGCCTTGCACTCATATTCGTGGAGCTTTTCCTCGCTCATTTTTCCCGCCGAGCAAGCGCCGGTTGCTTCAAACATACTTGAAAGGCTCGTCTTTGCGCCGTCGATATGTCCTGCAAGCATCGGCCCGCCGCTGACGAAAACGGTGGGAATATTCAGTCTTGCCGCAGCCATCAAAAGACCGGGAACGTTTTTGTCGCAGTTGGGAACGCAGACCAAAGCGTCAAACCCGTGAGCCAAGACCATCGCTTCGGTGGAATCGGCGATAAGATCACGTGTGACCAAAGAATATTTCATTCCCTCGTGTCCCATCGCAATACCGTCGCAAACGGCAATGGCAGGGAACACGACGGGTGTTCCGCCGGCATACGCCACGCCCAGCTTGACCGCATCGACTATCTTATCAAGGTTCATATGTCCCGGAACTATCTCATTATACGAGCTTACGATGCCCACGAGAGGCTTTCTGATCTCTTCGTCGGTATATCCCAAAGCGTGATAAAGAGATCTGTGGGGCGCATTTTGAACGCCCATTGTCAAAGATTCGCTTTTCATAGGTATTCTCCTTTTTATTGCAAAGAAGGATGACTCCCGCCATCCTTCCTCATAAGCCAAAATTTAGTTGTTGATGAGCTTGTCTTCATCAGACCAGCTGTAAAGCTTTCTGATCTCCTCTCCGACGATCTCGGAAGGATGCTCGCTTGCAAGCTTTCTCATTGCGTTGAAGTGAACCTGAGAACCTGCATCGGACATATCGAGCAGGAAGTCCTTGGCGAAGGTGCCGTCCTGAATGTCGGACAGGATCTTCTTCATTGCCTTCTTGGTGTCCTCGGTGATGATCTTGGGGCCGGTGATGTAGTCGCCGTATTCGGCGGTGTTGGAGATTGAATATCTCATTCCTGCGAAGCCGGACTGATAGATAAGGTCAACGATGAGCTTCATCTCGTGGATACACTCAAAGTATGCGTTTCTCTCATCATAGCCTGCCTCAACGAGAGTCTCGTAGCCTGCCTGCATAAGTGCGCAAACAC
>CAYWXA010000058.1:0-10302 GCA_964462175.1 uncultured Oscillospiraceae bacterium | reverse complement strand
TAAAGTATTTCTCAATCAGCTCGTTGGCAGTATCAAGCTCTCTGCAAGGCTTGTAATATGGTTCTGACATTATCTTTTCTCCAATCTAAAGGTCAATCCATCATATTTTCGTCCGTCAACCTTTAATTTGTTGTTTTTCATATTCTCTCAATGCCGCTAAATCTCGGAGATGAAAATACTTGGCCAATGTTCTGTCAAACTTTTGATCTGTAATCAGCTTTACTATTTCTTCATATGTATACCATCCGAGGCTTGTTCCGTTTAATTTTTCATCATCGGTGAGATGGACTTCTCCTCGAGAATTTGCAGTTTTCACGAAATAATAGTAATTGGTATGAGCATAATCAATGCTTGCACTATTATCTTCTACAATTCCAAGCTCTGATATTTCATCGCAAGTGCAACCTGTTTCTTCATCAATCTCACGTCTTAGAGCACAAACTAAGTCCTCTCCCTCTTCAACACCGCCGCCCGGGAAACTATATAGATTCCACTTTTTTGAATATATCAAAGCGTATAAGCCGTTTTCATTCATCAAAATCGCACGAACGGTTATTCGCGGTGGATTTAATGACATTCCGTCCTTACCAAGAACTATATTGTCATTGAACTTGCCTATGAGTTTCATCTCTACCTCTTCTTTATCTGCTCCCAATACTGCTTGGCAGCTTGCTCTGTCTTGTTGTTGCCGTATTCATAATAGACTTTATCCTTAAGTGTATCGGGCAGATACTGCTGTTCGACCCACGAGTTGGGGTATGCGTGGGGGTATTTGTATCCTATCGCCTTTCCGAGCTTGTTTGCTCCGCCGTAGTGACCGTCCTGCAGGTGTGCGGGTATATCCCCTGCGTTTCCTGCACGGATATCATCAATGGCGGAATCAATCGCACAGATTCCGCTGTTGGACTTCGGTGCGGTTGCAAGCAAAATTACGGCATCTGCTAAAGGAATTCTTGCCTCGGGCAGACCCAGTTGCATTGCGCTGTCAACACACGACTTAACGATAGGCAACGCCTGCGGATAAGCAAGGCCGATGTCCTCAGCGGCGATAACCAAAAGCCGTCTGGAAAGGCTGATTATATCCCCTGCTTCCATAAGCCTTGCGGCGTAGTGGATTGCTGCGTTTTCGTCGGAGCCGCGAATTGATTTTTGCAGGGCGGACAGGATGTTATAATGCTCGTCACCGTCACGGTCATAGCGCATATTACTGCGCTGGGTAAGGAGCTTGACGTTTTCAAGCTTGACGTTTAAAGTGCCGTCGGCATTGTCAGCGGAAAGAACGCACAGCTCGACCGTATTGATTGATTTTCTTACGTCACCGCCGCATCCGTGGGCGATATGGTCGGTCACGCCGCTTTCAAGCTTGAGTTTGAGACCTAAATCATCTGCACAAATCTGAAATGCACGCTTGATCGCAGGCTTGATCTCCTCGGGAGATACAGGCAAAAATTCAAAAACGGTCGAGCGGCTGATGATTGCATTATAAACGTAAAAATAAGGGTTTTCGGTGGTCGATGCAATAAGCGTGATCTTGCCGTTTTCGATATATTCCAAAAGCGATTGCTGCTGTTTTTTGTTGAGGTACTGGATCTCGTCCAGATAGAGCAAAATGCCGTTGTAGCCGTCAATTGTTTCCGTCTGGGCAATGATATCCTTGATGTCCTGAACGGACGCAGAGGTGCCGTTGAGCTTATACATAGCCAGATTTGAATTTTCGGCAATTATTCTCGCAACGGTGGTCTTGCCGATGCCTGACGAACCGTAGAATATCATATTGGGGATCCTGCCGCTTTCGATAATGCGGCGAAGCGGTTTATCTTTTCCAAGCAAATGAGGCTGACCTACAACGTCATCCAGTGTTTTTGGTCTAATTTTATCAGCGAGCGGTGTTGACACAGGCTTCACGTCCTTTCAATATAAAATAATTATACAGCAAATGTAAATAATTGGCAATATAAAAAGCCTCTCAAATATGAGAGGCTCAAAATATTATTTCTTCGATTTGCGCTCAATCGTAGGTTCTGCGCTGTCGGTTATGCAATCAGCCGTAACAGTGACTTTTGTAACCGTCTTATCGGAAGGAGTTTCAAACATAGGCTTCAAAAGCACGCCTTCAACTATCGAGCGAAGTCCTCTTGCGCCGGTCTTCTGCTCGATCGCCTTCTTTGCGATCTCGTGCTTGGCTTCTTGCGTCAGATCAAGCTCGATTCCGTCGTAGCTGAAAAGCTTCTTATACTGACGCTCAAGTGAGTTCTTCGGTTCGGTGATGATTCTCACCAAAGCATCTTCATCCAAAGGCGACAATACTGTAACGATAGGCAAACGTCCGATAAGCTCGGGAATGATTCCGAACTTTACAAGATCCTGCGAGATCACACGCTTGAGCATTTCGGTATCGTTTGTTTTCGATTCGCTTCCTCCGTCGATAAAGCCGACCTTTGTAACGTCTGTACGGCGTCTGATGATGTTTTCAAGGCCGTCAAACGCACCGCCGCAGATGAACAAAATGTTCTTTGTATCGATCTGGATAAACTCCTGATTGGGGTGCTTTCTGCCGCCCTGAGGAGGAACGTTTGAAACCGTACCTTCTACAATTTTGAGAAGGGCCTGCTGTACGCCCTCACCGCTTACGTCACGGGTTATTGATACGTTTTCAGACTTTCTTGCGATCTTGTCGATCTCATCAATATAAATGATGCCGTGTTCGGCAGCCTGAACGTCATAATCGGCAGCTTGAATAAGTCTGAGCAGAACGTTCTCAACGTCGTCGCCGACATATCCCGCTTCGGTCAACGTCGTAGCGTCTGCAATTGCAAAGGGAACATTCAATGTCTTTGCGAGAGTCTGCGCCAAAAGGGTCTTGCCGACACCTGTGGGGCCCAAAAGCAAAACGTTTGACTTTTGGATCTCAATATCGTCTTCACCGGTTTTTCCGTTATTCAAAACACGCTTATAATGATTATATACCGCAACGGAAAGAGCGATCTTCGCTTCATCCTGTCCGATTACGTATTCGTCAAGAGCCTTTTTAATATCAGAAGGCTTGGTCAGAGTTATGTCTGAGCTGACATTTGATACAGGCGGTTCAAGATATCCCTTTTCGTCAAGAATATCATAGCAGAAAAGCACACATTCGTCGCAAATATGGACGTCACCTGCAGAAAACAGACTTTTTACTCTGTTTTCAGGCTTACCGCAAAAATCACACTTTTTAATGCCGTTATCTCCTGCCATTTATAACGCCTCCTTCAAAATGACCTGTTGCCGAGCAAACGCCCAGCAACAGATTAAAAATTTTTATCTTTCGATGACCTTATCAATAAGGCCGAACTCAACAGCTTCTTCAGCCGTCATATAGTTGTCGCGCTCGGTTGCAAGCTCAATCTCTTCAATGGTCTTGCCCGTATCGTGAGCAAGGATCTTGTTGAGCTTTTCGCGTGTACGAACCATATGATCCGAGTGGATCTTAATGTCGGTGCACTGTCCCGAGAGTCCTCCGCCGATAAGGGGCTGATGGATCATAACTTCGCTGTGAGGCAAAGCAATTCTCTTGCCCTTTGTGCCGCCTGCAAGCAAGACTGCACCCATAGATGCCGCCATGCCAACACAGATGGTGGAAACATCACACTTGACATACTGCATAGTATCGTAGATTGCCATACCCGCAGTGATCGAGCCACCGGGGCTGTTGATGTAAAGATAGATATCCTTTTCAGAATCCTGGCTTTCAAGGAACAAAAGCTGTGCAACTACAATGCTTGCGGTTGCATCGTTTACCTCGTCGGACAAAACGATGATTCTGTCGTTAAGAAGTCGGGAGAAAATGTCATAAAATCTCTCGCCGTGGCTAGTGTTCTCAATTACGTTTGGTACAAGTGCCATTTATCGGGTCCTCCGTTTCTTGGAAATATGGCGGTTAATCTGCGATCAAATTACTCAACAACTGCCTCTGCCTTAACGAGGTCAGCAGCCTTGCCGACTTCAACGTCAAGCTTGAGGTTTTCGGGCTGGATGTACTGCTTAACAGTTTCAACAGGCATATTGTATGCAGCGCCGATTGCTTCGTATTCCTTTTCAACGTCCTCATCGGTTGCAACGATGTTTTCAAGCTCTACGATCTTTTCAAGAGCGAGGCGGAGCTTAACCTGCTTCTCAGCCTGTTCCTTATAGGTCTCCTTTACGGAATCAAGGGTAAGGCCGGTGAACTGCATATACATTTCAAGGGTAAGACCCTGCTGAGCAAGACGCTGGTTGAGGTCTTCAACCATATCGTTGACCTTATTATCAAACATGATCTGGGGAATTTCGCCTTCAAGCTTTTCGATTACTGCATCAAAGATCTTGCCTTCAACTTCGGCATCAGCCTTCTTGTTTGCATCCTCTTCAAGGTGCTTCTTAACGTCAGCCTTGAGCTCGTCAACGGTTTCAAACTCGCTGGTATCCTTAACGAAATCATCATCAAGCTCGGGAAGCTCAGTCTTCTTGATCTCGTGGAGCTTGATCTTGAATACAACGGGAGCGCCTGCAAGCTCTTCAGCCTGATAGTTCTCGGGGAAGGTCACGTTGATGTCGAACTCGTCGCCGATGCTGTGTCCGGCAACCTGTTCCTCAAAGCCGGGAATGAACTGGCCGGAGCCGAGCTTGAGAGTGAACTTCTCAGCCTTGCCGCCTTCGAATGCAACGTCATCCTTGAAGCCTTCAAAGTCGATAACAACGTCATCGCCAAGCTCGCAAGCTCTGTCGTCAACGTTAACGGTTCTGGAGTTTCTTTCAAGCATATGGCTGATTTCGTGGTCGATCATTTCGTCGGTTACATCATTGACAGTCTTTGCAACCTTTATACCCTTGTAGTCCTTAATTTCAACGACGGGCTTTGTAACGAATACGCCCTTGAACTTAACGCCGGTCTCCTTGGAAACCTCGGTAACTTCAATGTCTTCAACGCCGACAACCTCGAGTTCCGATTCCTTAACAGCGCCGTCAATTGCTTCGCCGTAAAGATCGTTGACAGCGTCTTCAAAGAATACAGCTTCGCCGTAAGCCTTTTCGATCATCTTTCTGGGTGCCTTGCCGGGACGGAAGCCGTCGATAGTGATCTTGGACTTCTGCTTGAGATAAACCTTCTGAATAGCTTCTTCAAACTTTTCAGCAGATACCTCTATCTCCAACTCATATTTATTTGTTTCAATCTGGTTTTTTGACTTCAACATGTCATTATTCCTCCTGAAGATTTTTTAGCGAAATGTATATCAAATCGCTTTTTACACAGTTTATTATTATAGCACAAACCATTCATTTTTTCTATATAAAAACTATTTTTTGTAAGTTTGCACAATTTCGGTAATATCAAGCGGGGCAAAATGTAAATAATCACTTGATATAAGTCTGAATTCAATACCATAGCTTCGCCCGTTTGTCGCTTTTTGACAGGCATAGCTGTGCAAATGACCGTAAAAGCAATGTGAGATTTCATATTTTAACAAAACGTCTAAAATATCATAATTTGTTTCATTGCCGTACAACGGCGGGTAATGCAAAAATACGATCGGCTTCAGGCCTGCATCGAGTGCCGATTGGATCGAGCGTTCAAGGCGCATTGCTTCACGTCTTATGACCTTAGCATCAGACGGCTCGCTGCCGTCGTTGATCCATCCTCTGGTGCCGCAAATGCCGACGCCGTCATATTCATAATGATTATTATGCAGCACCTGAATCGTGGTGATCCCGTTTTCAGCAAAGAACTTATCAGCTTTCGACTTGGTGCTCCACCAATAATCGTGATTGCCTTTCATAACGATCTTCTTGCCGTTGAGCTTGTCAATAAACTTAAAATCTTCCAACGCTTCCTCAATGCTCATTCCCCAGGAAATATCGCCCGGTATCACGACGGTGTCATCGGGTTTAACAACGCTCTGCCAATTTTCCTCGAGCTTAGCCACGTAATTATCCCATCCGCCGAAAACGTCCATGGGTTTATCGGATGATAAGGACAAATGCAGATCTGCAATTACGAAAAGTGACATCACGCTCACCTCCTGAATAATGAGAAAGAAAAGGTTTATAATAGCTTTTGCAAGCATCGCTTGAAAAGCTAATAGATTGGAGAATTACTATGGAAAACGATAAGATCTACGGAATCAAATGCAACGTATCAAGCTGCATTTATAACAGAGAAGACAAGGAATGTGTCGCAGGCAAGATCGACGTCACAAACTGCGGATGCACCAGCGCAAACTGCTGCGCACAGACAGAGTGCAAAACGTTCAAGCCCAGAAGCTTCTAAACCGCCGGCTTCAAATATGCTCCCTTCGCAATTCAACGGAGGGAGCTTTTCTTTTAAATCAGTTTACGCCGAGAGCGTTATAGATATATCCAAGCATCTCTTCCTTTGAAACGGCGCCGTCAAATCTGACATTCTTTTCCTTTAAGGATGCCAATGACTGAGGAATAGGCATATTGGAAGCATCAGCCAGAACGTTGACGAGATCGAACTCTTCCATATCTGCATCGTATCTGTCGATAGCCTTTAAAACGCTTGATGAGAACTTATAAGGGCTTGCCGTAGAAGCAATAACGGTCTTGGTGTTATCCCCAGTTGCCTCTACATAGTTATAATAAACCTTTACAGCAACCGCTGTATGGGTATCCATAGTGTAGGAATACTTGTCATATACCGACTTGATCGTTGCGAGGGTCTCCTCATCGGTGGTGTAACCTGCATAGAATTCATCGTGAAGCTGAGTCTTGATGCTATCGGGGACTTCATATCTGCCGTTTGTGGACAGCTCGCCGAAAAGCTCTCTGATGAGCGCATCGTCTTCACACATATGATAAAGAAGTCTTTCAAGATTTGAAGAAATGAGAATATCCATCGAAGGAGAAACGGTGGTGTGGAAATCTCTGTTTCTGTCGTATACACCCGTGTTGATGAAATCGGTCAAAACGTTGTTTGCGTTAGATGCGCAGATGAGCTTTCCAATCGGAACGCCCATCTTCTTGGCGTAATATGCAGCAAGAATGTTGCCGAAGTTACCCGTAGGCACAACGACGTTTATCTTCTCGCCCATCTTTATCTCTTCATCCTTAACGAGCTGAACGTATGAAGATACGTAGTAAATGATCTGAGGCGCAAGTCTGCCCCAGTTGATGGAATTGGCACTTGAGAACATCATACCGCTTTCGGAAAGCTTTTTTGCAACTTCAAGGTCGGTAAATATCTTCTTGACGCCTGTTTGTGCATCGTCAAAGTTGCCCTTAATTGCGCAAACGCCGACGTTTTCGCCTTCCTGAGTGACCATCTGAAGCTTTTGCATCGGGCTGACACCTTCAACGGGATAGAATACCAAGATCTCGGTGCCGGGAACGTCCTTGAAGCCTTCAAGAGCAGCCTTGCCGGTATCTCCCGAGGTTGCAACCAAAATTACGACCTTCTTGTCGGAGCCGTGCTTTTTAATTGACGTTGTCAGCAAATAAGGCAAGATCTGGAGAGCCATATCCTTGAAGGCACAGGTGGGGCCGTGCCATAATTCAAGCATATAAATGCCTTCAAACAGGCAGGCAAGCTCCATTATGTTTTCGGTGTCAAAATTCTTGGTGTTATATGCGCCGTCAACGCAGTATCTGATCTCAACGTCGGAAAAGTCGGTGAGATACTTCGAGAATATTTCAAACGCTCTGTCGCAATATGACTTATCGCATAAAGCTAAAAGCTCAGATTCGCTCAGACTTGGAATTTCGTTTGGAACGAAAAGTCCGCCGTCCTTTGAAATGCCCTGAGCAATAGCCTGCGCAGAGGTTACTTTAAGGTCTTTGTTTCGTGTGCTTGAATAAAACATAGTCGTTGCTCCTTTCGGCGTCTACGTTAAGCTGTAAACGCACGCTGAATGTATGTAAAATCGGTCACCGTTCCGTTATCGACCTCGACGATCGCAACGTCGAACACGCAGGAAAGATCGATTTCGTTTCTGTTGATATACTCGTTTGCCGCTCTGACGATAAATCCGATCTTAGATCTGGTTATCGCTTCGCCGCCCGTACTCAAAGGCGAACGCTTGCGAGATTTGACTTCTACAAAATGAATCAGCTCGCCCTTTTTAGCGATAATATCAATCTCGCCGCCCCGAATAGTGAAGTTGCGGGCAAGTATCTCACAGCCTTTTGCTTCCAAATACTTTGCGGTATAATCTTCACCAATATTTCCGATCTCTTTAGTTGTCATGATTTTTCACTCAAATTCTTCAAAAAGCTTGGGCGGTGAACATCACTGATGCCGTGCTTTTTGAGCATTTCATAATGAAGCTTGGTGCCGTATCCCTTGTGCTTTGAAAACTGATATTCGGGATACTTCTCATCGATTTCCTTCATATATCTGTCACGGGCGACCTTAGCAAGAATCGAAGCGGCGGCAATAGACTGGCTTGTAGCATCGCCTTTAACGACGGCAAAAGCCTTCGTGCTTACGTCAGGCGTTTTGTTTCCGTCGATGAGAGCTAAATCGCACTGCATTCCCAAGCCCTCGTATGCACGCTTCATTGCAAGCATAGCGGCGTTGAGGATATTAATTTCTTCGATCTCGTCGACTGATGCCGTCGCAATGCAATATGCCTTTGCCTTCAAAATTATCTCATCAAAAAGCTTTTCACGCTTCTTTTCGGAAAGCTTTTTTGAATCGTTAATGCCCTCGATCACCGTACCGTCATTGAAAACGACTGCGGCAGCGTAAACGTCACCTGCAAGCGGTCCCCTTCCGGCTTCGTCAATTCCGCAAATTACGGAAAACCGTTTTCTTAACTCACTGTCATATTCGTAAAGTTCCATCACTTTACAACCTCCGGAAGCTCCAAAGAAATCTTTCCGAGCTTGCCTGAGCGGAATTCATCCATCAAAATGATAGCCGCACGCTCGGTATTTATCTCGCCGCCAGAAATAAGGAAACCACGGCGCTTGCCAATCGCTTCGAGAACCTCGTAATCGGTCATTTCATCGGTGACGGCGATCTGATATCTGTCCTCAAAGGGTTTTACGGAAACGCTTCTTAGCTTTTTTATAAAGAAGCAGGCAAGCGATTCCATATCCATAATATCGTCCTTGACAGCACCCGTAAATGCAAGCGAAAGTCCGACGTCTTGATCTTCAAACTTGGGCCACAATACGCCGGGCATATCCAAAAGCTCGACGTCCGATTCAAGCGACACCCACTGTTTGCCTCTGGTAACGCCCGGTCTGTCCTCGACCTTGGCACGCTTTGATCCTGCAAGCTTATTTATAAGCGACGATTTTCCGACGTTAGGAATACCGACGATCATTATTCTTATAGGTCTGCCGATCATGCCCTTTCGGTTCCAGCTTTCGATCTGGTCTTTCAAAACCTCTCTTACAAGGGGCAAGACCTTGTTAATTCCCCTGCCCGCCTTGCAATCGGTCGCAACTGCAGGAATACCGTTGCGCTTGTAATAGTCGATCCAGCGGGAGGTTGCGGTGTCGTCTGCGGCATCGCATTTATTGAGCAAAACTATTCTCGGCTTTTTGCCGACCAGCGAATCCATTTCGGGATTGCGTGACGAATAAGGTATTCTTGAATCGGTAACCTCAATTACGGCATCCACAAGGCGAAGGCTTTCGGTCATAAGCCTTCTTGTTTTCGCCATATGCCCAGGGAACCACTGTATGTTTATATCACGGTCTATTTTAATCAGATCCTTTCAAGCAATAAAGCAATTACTTCACGATTCCGAAGGAATCGATCGGGAAAACCCTTAATACGACTTTGCCCAGAATATCCTCTCTGTCTACGAATCCGACAGCCGCATCTCGTGAATCACGGGAGCCCTGTCTGTTATCGCCCATAACGAAGTATTTTCCTTCGGGAACGGTCACGGGATAGGTAAAGCCGTACTCATCATTTACGGTTGCATTTGCAATATACGGCTCATCAAGCACTACTCCGTCAACGATGACTTCGCCCGTTTTAAAGTTGATATCCACCGTCTGTCCTCCGACGGCAATAACTCTCTTAACGATGACTTCGTGCAGACCCTCACAGTTTGCGGCGATAATATCACCCTGCTTCGGCTGATAACCAAGACTCCACATAATTAGGAAATCATTGTGAACGAGGGTGTTGTTCATTGAGCCGCCGTTTACTTTTGCGGTTCTTGCAACGAAGGTAAAAATTAAAATAACTATCGTAAAAGTAATCGCCAGAGTTCTCAGCCAATCGAGAACCTCATTCAGCAACTTTGATTTATTCATAAGCTATCGCTCCTTAGTCAAAACATTACATTATATTGTAACAAATACTGC
>CAYWXA010000057.1:7327-10531 GCA_964462175.1 uncultured Oscillospiraceae bacterium | reverse complement strand
AGCGAAAGGTTGCCGCTCGCTTCCTTCGTCGCAACGATCTGCGGATGCTTACTAAGCTCCTTATACGTATCAGCCGCAATGGAAAATCCCGTGCGGGAGGGGACGTTATATACGATTGCGGGCAGGCTGACATCCTCAAGCAGTTTTTCATAATGCTTGATAAGCCCATGCTGTGACGTCTTGTTATAATATGGCGTCACCAACAGCAAGCCGTCGGCGCCCGCTTCTTCTGCCGCCTTCGTAGTGCCCTTGCCGTAAAGCGTGTCGTTCGAGCCTGTCGAGCAGATGATCGGCACACGCTTGTTGACCCGCTTGACCGCAAATTCCATCAGCTTGCGGTGCTCATCTCCCGAAAGGGTCGCATTTTCGCCCGTTGTCGCAACGGCAACGATAGCGTCGGTGCCCTGTTCGATCTGCCAGTCGATAAGCTCGCCGTATTTTTCAAAGTTTATACTTCCGTCCTCGTGAAACGGCGTTACCAAAGCAACAGCCGCACCGCTGAAAATCATTTTTTTCATTCAAATACACCCTTTCGCATTATTTTTTAGTATCCAACTATATAATAGCAAAAAATCTCAAAAAACTCAATGACTTTTGGGGTACGATTTGGTTACGATTCGGAAACAATTATTGATTTTTTGGCGGATGCTACGGGAAAGACTCCTTTGTTCAAGGAAAGCTCTTTGGTTCACCGTAACAACCGCCAAAATTTTATCTGTCAAAATAGCCCTTTGCTGCCAAAAGCTCTGCCATAAGCACACCGCCGCCTGCGGCACCCCTAAGGGTATTGTGGCTCAAGCATACGAATTTATAGTCATACTGGCTGTCTTCTCTGAGTCTGCCGATGGATACTGCCATACCGTTTTCAAGGTTGCGGTCAAGCTTCGCCTGAGGACGGTTATCCTCTTCAAAGTAGTTTAAGAACTGCTTGGGCGCAGAGGGCAACTCAAGCTCCTGAGGCACACCTGCGAAGTCCTTCCAAGCCGCCAGAATCTCTTCCTTTGAGGGCTTGTTTTCAAAGCTTACGAATACTGCCGCAGTGTGGCCGTCCGAAACGGGAACACGCAGACACTGCGTTGTGATGTTGGGCTCGGTTGCAACCTTAATTTTGCCGTCCTCAAGTGTACCCCAAACCTTGAGGGGTTCCTTTTCGGATTTTTCTTCCTCGCCGCCGATGAAGGGAATGAGGTTGTCAACCATTTCGGGCCAGGTCTCAAAGGTCTTTCCGGCTCCCGAAATTGCCTGATATGTACAAGCCAGAACGTTCTTGATTCCGTATTTTCTCAAAGGATGCAAAGCGGGAACGTAGCTCTGAATCGAGCAGTTGGACTTAACTGCAATAAATCCTCGCTTTGTGCCGAGACGCTTTTTCTGCGCCTCAATAACCTCGATATGCTCGGGGTTGATCTCGGGAACGACCATAGGAACGTCGTCGGTGAATCTGTTGGCGGAGTTGTTTGAAACAACGGGGCACTCAAGCTTGGCGTATGCTTCTTCAAGCGCCTTAATTTCATCCTTCTTCATATCAACTGCGCAGAAAACGAAATCGACCGAGCTTGCGATCTTTTCCATATCGCCTGTTGCGTCCATAACGACGATATCCTTGATGTTTTCGGGAATAGGGGAGGTCATTGCCCACTTTGCGCCGACAGCCTCGTGATAGGGCTTGCCTGCCGAGCGGGGAGATGCCGCCAAGACCTTGACCTTAAACCAGGGGTGGTTTGCCAAAAGCAAAATAAATCTCTGACCGACCATACCTGTTGCGCCGATGATGCCGACGTTGAATTCTTTGTTCATTAAAATACAGCTCCTTAAACATATTGGCGTAAATTGCCGAATTTCAGCGGCATAGGTGTTGAAATGCCGTGAAAAATATTGTATAATTATCTGAACACGGTGAAATTACCGCTCTTTAAATAATATCACCCCCAAAGTTTTATGTCAACAGTTTACATCGCTAAAATATCCTGATATATCTGCGGGGTTTTGGTATGTATTTTATATATTTTACTCCCACATACGATAAGGAGAACGTTTATGCTTGATCTCAACGATCTTAAAAAAAGCGATTTCTATTACGAGCTCCCCGAGGAGCTTATCGCACAAACGCCCATTGAGCCGAGAAACCACTCCCGCCTGCTCAAGATCGACCGTGAAACGGGTGAGGCGACACACGACCGCTTTTATAATCTATGCTCATACCTCAAAAAAGGTGACTGCCTCGTTTTGAACGACTCCCGTGTTTTGCCTGCAAGAATCTATGGTGAAAAGGTTGAAAACGGCTCCTTCATCGAGTTTCTTTTGGTCGACAGACGTGAAGAGTTCGTCTGGGAGATCCTTTGCCGCCCCGGCAAAAAAGCGAAGGTCGGCACCAAGTTCTCATTCGGCGGAGGAAAGCTCACCGCCGAGATACTTGAGGTTTTGGAGGACGGCAACCGAGTCGCAAGATTTGAATGTACGGGCAACTTCTATGAAGTGCTCGACGAGATCGGTCAGATGCCCCTGCCGCCGTATATCACAGCGAAGCTTGAAAACAAAGAGCGTTATCAGACGGTGTATTCAAACGAGATCGGTTCTGCCGCCGCACCGACAGCGGGCTTGCATTTCACCCCCGAACAGCTTGACGAGATCAGGGCAATGGGTGTCAGCATCGCATACGTTACCCTGCACGTCGGTCTCGGCACGTTCAGACCCGTTAAGGAAGACAAAGTTTTAGATCATAAGATGCATTCAGAGCATTATCAGCTGACGGAGGAAAACGCCAAAATCATCAACGAAACCAAAGCAAACGGCGGAAGAGTGATCGCCGTTGGAACCACCTCCTGCCGAACTTTGGAAAGCATTGCGACCTTCCGAGGAAAAATTGAAGCCGCTGACGGCTGGACCAATATTTTCATATATCCCGGCTATCAGTTTAAGGTGCTGGACGGTTTGATAACCAACTTCCATCTGCCAGAAAGCACGCTTATAATGCTTGTTTCCGCATTTTTGGGATATGATAAGACGATGCAGGCATACGCAACCGCCGTCGAGGAGAAATACAGATTCTTCTCGTTCGGCGACAGTATGATGATAATATGACTTGCAGTGCTCGGCGGGAGCAAGCCCCCCGCCCTACGGTAAGCCTTCCCCTTGAGGGGAAGGTGTCGGCGTATGCCGACGGATGAGGTGAAAACCGCCGAATTTCAACATTTTGCGTGACCA
>CAYWXA010000057.1:5480-7227 GCA_964462175.1 uncultured Oscillospiraceae bacterium | reverse complement strand
CCAACGCTTGAAAGGAGCTTTTTATGGGACTGAAAACCGACCTCAAGACCCTTACTGACTTTGCTGACAACCCGTATGATGCGAAATACCGCCCCGAAAAGGAAATGAAGAAGCTTTATGCGCTTTTGCTCATCACCCTGCCGATCTTTTTGGGCTTTTGCTGTCAGTTTTATATTCTGATCTCCGGTCCCATCTTCATTTATTGGATCGTCATTTACTGGCGTGCCGTTGAATATTGGAAGGCTCTCGGCTGGAAGCTTTGGAAATATCACCTGCCGACGGTTTTCGTGGCAATATTCGGACTCTACCTTGCATACACCCAGTATCTCGTGACCGGCATCGGCTGGTTCATTACAAATTACATATTCTATAGATAAGGAAATACTGCTGATGTTTACTTTACTTAAACAGGAGGGCGCTGCCCGCCGAGGAGAATTCAAAACCGTTCACGGTACCATTCAGACCCCCGTTTTTATGAACGTGGGTACAGCCGCCGCAATCAAGGGCGGAATCTCGTCTATCGACCTCAGAGATCTGAAGTGTCAGGTCGAGCTTTGCAATACCTATCATCTTCACGTCCGTCCGGGCGATGAAACTATCTATAAGCTCGGCGGACTTCACAAGTTTATGAACTGGGATAAGCCTATCTTGACTGACTCTGGCGGATTCCAGGTGTTCAGCCTTGCGAAGCTCCGCAAGATCAAAGAAGAGGGCGTATATTTCAACTCTCACGTTGACGGCAGACGCATTTTTATGGGGCCCGAGGAGAGTATGCGTATCCAGTCGCATCTTGCTTCTACAATAGCTATGGCGTTTGACGAATGTGTTGAAAACCCCGCACCCAAGAGCTATTCCAAAAACTCCTGCGAGCGCACGACCCGCTGGCTCAAGCGTTGCATTGCCGAAATGAACCGTCTTAACTCACTTGAAGAAACCATCAACCGCAACCAGATGCTCTTCGGCATCAATCAGGGCTGTACCTTTGACGATCTTAGAATCGAGCATATGAAGCAGATAAGAGATCTGCCCCTTGACGGTTTTGCGATCGGCGGTCTTGCCGTCGGTGAGCCGACGGACGTTATGTATCGCATTATCGAGTCTGTCGAGCCTTATATGCCCAAGGACAAGCCCAGATACTTAATGGGCGTCGGCACACCTTCAAATATCATCGAAGCGGTATACCGGGGAGTTGACTTCTTCGACTGCGTAATGCCTTCGAGAAACGCACGCCACGCAACCATTTTCACTTGGGGCGGAATTATGCACGCCACCAATAAAAAATATGAGCTTGACGAGCGCCCCATCGACCCACAGTGCGATTGCCCCACCTGCCGAAACTTCTCCCGTGCATATATCCGTCATCTTTTCAAGGCGGACGAACAGCTCGCAGGCAGATTGGCAGTTCAGCATAATCTTTATTTCTATAACACCCTTACCGAGCGCATAAGAGAGGCGCTTGACAACGGCACGTTCACCGAATTCAGAAATAAATATTCGACACTCTTAGCTTCAAAGCTTGACGACTGATATGCAAAGCTTCGATAACATCAAAGCCGTCATTTTTGATCTTGACGGCACCCTTGTCAACACTATCAGCGACCTTGCAAACAGCGTTGAATATGCCCTTGCAAAGTTCGGCTTTTCGGGTCATACTTTGGAGGAATATACCTCATACGTCGGCAACGGCACCCTCAAGCTGATCGAGCGTTCGCTTCCCGATGATGCACGAAATGATGATGCGTTGCTC
>CAYWXA010000057.1:0-5380 GCA_964462175.1 uncultured Oscillospiraceae bacterium | reverse complement strand
GATTCGCCCGCACAGATCAAAGAATTTTTCAAAAACAGTTGCAATTTGTAATTTGGTGTGATATATTTATATTTGATATTCAAACACGATGACCGAGAGAGTAAGTCGGAGCAACGTTTCAAGAGAGAGGCTCATTTTGCTGAGAGAGTCTTATTCGGGGACCGGCTGAAGTTCACTTGCGAGTGGTGTCGCTGAAGCTTTTGTGTTGTAGGCGGCAACGCCTCCGTTGCGTTATTACGGTGGGGAGTGCTGGCTCCTGACAATAGGGTGGTTAAAGCAAGCTGCGTCTTGTCCCATATTGGGATAAGGCGCATTTTTTTGCCCTCTTCGTCAGCTCCGCTGACACCTCTCCCATAGGGAGAGGCTTATTGGCATTGCATGGAATTGATATTCTGCACAAGAAGCCACGAAGTGGGTTCTTGTCAAAACTTTGCGACCGAAGGGAGCAATGTTTTTGCGCTCGGCACGGCAGGCCACTGTCGATGCAACTTCGTCGCATCGCCGTGTCAGCCACGCCTCGCTCCTTCCCATCAACCCCAACCAAAGGAGGCTCCCAAAATGCCTGACTATGACGTTATAATCATCGGCTGCGGCCCTGCGGGAGCGACCCTTGCAAGGCTTCTTGATCCGAGCTTAAAGGCTTGCGTCATCGACCGCACCGACGTTCACAGATCTCCCCGCAAGACCTGCGGCGGACTTCTGGCTCCCGATGCTCAGAAGCAGCTCGCCCGATACGGCTTGACTCTGCCCAAGGAGATCCTCGTTTCTCCGCAGATTTTCGCCGTCAAGACCGTTGACCTTGAAACGAAAGCCGTCCGCCACTATCAACGCTCTTATTTGAATATGGACAGACTTCGGTTCGATTCTTGGCTCCGTTCGCTGATTCCCGAAAACGTGGAAATTTTAGATGGCGCCTGCAGATCCGTTTCCCGAACGTCCGATGGCTTTTCCGTGACATACCGTCAGGGCGACTCTGATTTAACCGTCACCTCAAAATATATCGTCGGCGCAGACGGCGCAAATTCGCTTGTTCGCCGCTCGCTGTTCCCGAACGTGAAAATTCGTCAGTATATCGCCATTCAGCGCTGGTATAAAGACAGATCGCAAAAGCCTTTTTATTCCTGCATTTTCGATGAGAAAACCACCGACTGTTGCTCCTGGAGCATTTCAAAGGACGGCGATATGCTCTATGGCGGAGCGTTTCCGTTCAAGAACAGCAAGAAGCTTTTTGAAACTCAGCTTGAGCGTGCAAAGAAAGCCGGCTTCGAGTTCGGCGAGTTTTTATTCACCGAAGCGTGCTTAGTCAACCGCCCGAAGCGTATCGGTGAGATCTTTGAGGGCGAAAACGGCGCATTCTTGATCGGCGAAGCAGGAGGATTTATCAGCTCCAGCTCCCTTGAGGGAATAAGCTGGGCGATGAGAACGGGTGAGTGCTTGGCTCAAAGTTTCAACTCTCCCAACCCCGGAAAGACTTACCGCAAAGCGGTGCGTCCGATAAAATTTAAGCTTTGGCTGAAAATGCGAAAGTGCCCGTTTATGTATGATCCGCTGTTGCGCAGACTCGTAATGGCGTCAAAAATAAAATCAATTAACGTTAAATAAATGAAAGGATTTGACAAAAAATGAAGCAGTTACTCGAAAAGATCGAGCTTGCCGCAAAGGCAGAGCTTGAGATGATTCAGGATTCCGCTGAGCTTGAGAATTTGCGAATCAAATATCTCGGCAAAAAGGGCGAGCTCACCGCTGTGCTCAAGCAGATGGCAACTCTCAGCGCTGAGGAGCGCCCCGTGATCGGTCAGCTTGCAAACAAGATAAGAGCCGACATTGAAGAGGCGATCTCTGCCCGTGGCGCCGAGCTTAAAAAGGCAATGGCAGAAAAGAAGCTCAAGGAAGAAAAGATCGACGTCACCCTTCCCGGCAAGCTCCAGACTGTCGGCAAGCTCCACCCTCTTAACGCAGTTATGAAAGAAGTTGAGGAGATATTCCTCGGCATGGGCTTTGACATCGCTGAAGGCCCCGAGGTTGAGTATGATTACTATAACTTCGAAGCTCTCAACATCCCCAAGGATCACCCTGCCCGTGACACTCAGGATACCTTCTACATCACCGATAACATTCTTTTGAGAACTCAGACTTCAAGCGTTCAGATCCACGTTATGGAAAACAATAAGCCGCCTATCCGCATCATCTCTCCCGGCAGAGTATACCGCTCCGATGCTGTTGATGCCACCCATTCTCCCATCTTCCATCAGATCGAGGGCTTGGTCGTCGATAAGGGCATCACAATGGCAAACCTCGTCGGCACACTTGATATGCTTATGAAGCGTCTTTACGGCGATGACTGCAAGATCCGTCTGCGCCCCCACCACTTCCCCTTCACCGAGCCTTCTGCAGAGGTTGACGTTTTGTGCTTCAACTGCGGCGGCAAGGGCTGTTCAATGTGCAAAAACGAAGGCTACGTTGAGCTTTTGGGCGCAGGAATGGTTCACCCCAAGGTTTTGGCAAACTGCGGAATCGACCCCAACGAATATTCCGGTTTTGCATTCGGCTTGGGACTTGAGCGAATCGTAATGCGTAAATACGGTATCACCGATATGCGTATGCTCTATGAAAACGACTTGAGATTCCTCGGTCAGTTCTAAGGGAAAGGAGATAACTTATTATGGATTTATCAATGAAGTGGCTTCGTGACTACGTTAAGGTCGACGAGCCTATAAAGAAATTCTGCTATGATATGACCATGACCGGTTCAAAGGTCGAAGGTTATGAGATCGAAGCCGAGTGCGTCACCAACTGTGTTGTCGGCAAGATCTTAAAAATCGAAAAGCACCCCGATGCCGACAAGCTCGTCGTTTGTCAGGTAAACGTCGGCGAGCGTGACGTTCAGATCGTCACCGCCGCAACCAACTGCTTCGAGGGAGCGCTTGTTCCCGTTGCGCTTGACGGCTCCACCCTTGCAGGCGGCATCAAGATCAAAAAGGGCAAGCTCAGAGGCGTCGTATCGGAAGGTATGTTCTGCTCCGTTGCCGAGCTGGGCGTGACCGTTCACGATTTCCCTTATGCCATTGAAGACGGTATTCTCATCATCGAAGAGGATTGCAAGCCGGGCGACGATATCCACGACGCTCTGGGACTTACCGATACAGCCGTTGAGTTTGAGATAACCTCAAACCGTGCCGACTGCCTCTCCGTTTTGGGTCTTGCAAGAGAAGCTGCCGCAACCTTCGATCTTCCGATGGAATATAAGGCGCCCAACTTCAGGGGCATCGACGGAAACATCACCGAAACCCTGGACGTGACCATTGAAAACACCCATCTTTGCAAGAGATATATGGCAGGTCTTGTCAAGAACGTAAAGATCGGTCCTTCTCCCAGATGGCTCCGTGAGCGTTTGCGTGGCTGCGGCGTAAGACCTATCAACAATCTGGTCGATATCACCAACTACGTTATGCTTGAATACGGTCAGCCGATGCACGCATTCGACGTAAGATACGTTTCAGGCGGCAAGATCGTCGTAAGAAATGCCGTGGCAGGGGAAACCATCACCACCCTTGACGGCGTTGAAAGACCCTTGGATGAAAATATGCTCGTGATTGCCGACGCTGAAAAGCCTGTCGCTGTTGCGGGTGTAATGGGCGGTGAATATTCCGGAATTATGGACGATACCGTAGACGTTATCTTTGAATCCGCTTGCTTCGACGGCGCCTCCGTAAGAAAGACCGCAAAGCGCTTGGGAATGAGAACGGACGCTTCTTCCCGCTTTGAAAAGGGACTTGACTCACGAGGCTGTATGCCTGCGCTTTTGAGAGCCTTCGAGCTTTGCGAGCTTTTGGGCTGCGGCGAACCCGTAAAGACCATCATCGACCGTGATTATGACGAGCACGATCTCGTTTCCGTGGATTTCGATCCCGATTGGATCAATGACTTCCTCGGCACCGATATCTCCCGCGAGGATATGGTAAAATATCTTGAAAAGATCGACTTCAAGGTCAAGGGCGACAAGGTATATTCTCCTTCCTTCAGAATCGACATTGAATCTCCCGCCGATATCGCCGAAGAAGTTGCCAGATTCTATGGCTATAACAATATCAAGGGCGCACCCTTGAGCGGCGTTGCAAATGCAAAATATACCCCTGCGCAGAAGCTTAAATCAAGCGTACAGTCCGCTTGCGTATCCTTGGGTCTCAACGAGATCGCAACCTTCAGCTTCATCTCTCCCAAGTGCTATGATAAGATCTGCCTGCCCGAAGACAGCGCACTTCGCAACTACGTTTTAATTACCAACCCCTTGGGTGAGGACACGTCTTCAATGAGAACCACGGCGCTTCCTTCAATGTGCGAGGTTCTTGCAAGAAACTACAACGCCCGCAACCCCGAGGCAAAGCTTTTCGAGCTTGCAACCGAATATATCTCCGCCGACAAGGATAAGCTCCCCGCAGAGCCTACACGCCTTGCAATCGGTATGTACGGCAAGGAATATGACTTCTACTCCCTCAAGGGCGCAGTTGACGAGCTTTTAAAGACCATCGGCGTTGTTGATTACGACGTTGAGGCGGCAACCGCTGAAAGCGGCTTCGGTGAATACTATAGCTTCCACCCCGGACGTGTTGCTGTGATCAAGCTTGCAGGTGAGCCTATCGCAATCTTGGGCGAGCTTCACCCCGACGTGCTTGAAAACTACGGTATCGGCACCCGTGCATACTGCGCAAAGCTCAACGTTACCGAGCTTATTTCCGCCGATATCCCCGAAAAGACTTATAAGCCTTTGCCTAAGTATCCCGCAACCACCCGTGATATCTCCTTCGTTTGCGATGACGATATCCCCGTTGCAGTTTTGGAAAAGATGATCAAAAAGGCTGTCGGCAATATCCTTGAAGCCGTCAAGCTCTTCGACGTTTATAAGGGCAGCCAGATCGAAGCAGGCAGAAAGAGCGTCTCCTTCTCCATTATTATGCGTTCGCATGAAGGTACCCTCACCGATGAGCAGGCTGACGGCGCTATCAAGCGTGTTTCAAAGGCACTTGCAACCATCGGAAGTGAATTGAGATAAAATTTTTGAAATAGGTACTTGTTATTTTGCTGCGGACAGTGTATAATAGATGTGAACTAATCTTTTAAGGAGTGAAACCCATGCACGACCAGACAATATCGTTTTCAATCAAGCAGGACCGCAAGGAAGAGATCAAGCGCACATTAACCGTTGTGTATGAAGCGCTTCTTGAAAAGGGATATAACCCCGTGAACCAGATCGTCGGCTATATCCTCTCGGAGGATCCGACCTATATCACGACCTATAACAACGCAAGAAGCCTCATCCGCCACATTGACCGTGACGAGCTTTTGCAGGAAATGGTCAAGACCTATTTGAATACCTAACCCA
>CAYWXA010000056.1:0-10560 GCA_964462175.1 uncultured Oscillospiraceae bacterium | reverse complement strand
CCTTCGGCGGCGCAGCCCGTCAGACGGCGCTATATAGCTAAAATATTAAACGAATATTTGTGCACTATACCTCTTTACAATTCTTCTTTGCTACATTATAATGTAGTCAAACAAATTGTAGGGAGGTTCTTTATTTATGAGGATTTTTGACGGATACAGAAAAGGCGTGAATCTGGGTGGCTGGCTCTCTCAGTGCCCGCATACGATTGAAAGATATGAAACATTTATCACCGAGGATGATATTGCAAAGATAGCCTCTTGGGGATGCGACCACATTCGCTTGCCCGTTGACTATGAGCTTTTGGAAAACCACGACGGCGTACCCACTGAGTACGGCATTTCATACGTTCAGCGTGCTGTCGATTGGTGCGGCAAGCACGGCCTGAATATGATCATCGATCTTCACAAAGCCCCCGGTTTCTTCTTCACCCACGAGCACAACCCCTTCTTCGAGGAAGAGGCTGTCCGTGAGCGCTTCTATAACATCTGGGAACGCCTTGCAACTGCTTTCGGCAAATATCACGACCGTGTGTCGTTCGAGCTCTTAAACGAGATCACAGACCCCTCATATTGCGACCCTTGGAACGAGTTTTCAAACGTTGCAATCAGGCGCATCCGTGCCATCGCTCCCGATACTTACATCCTCGTGGGTCAGTATTGGCACAACAGCGTTTCAACCGTTCAGTATATTGCGCCTCCCGCTGACGATAAGATCGTTTTCAACTTCCATTGCTACGAGCCGATGCTCTTCACCCACCAGGGAGCAAGCTGGACAAAGGGAATGCCCCACGACCTCAATATGGCATACCCCGCAACCAAGGAAGAATACATCAAGGTCTCCCACGAATCGGGCTTCTGGTCAAGCGTTAACAATATGCCTATGGATTCGCTCTGCCCCGAATATTTCGAATGGCTCTTCCAGTCTGCAATCGCCCATGCAGAGAAGCACAACGCACCTCTGTATTGCGGTGAGTATGGCGTATTTGACCGTGCTGACCTGGAATCGGAGCTCAAGTGGTATGCCGATATCCACGCCGTCTTTGAAAAATACGGCATCGGCCGTGCCGCTTGGAGCTATAAACAGATGGGCTTCGGCTTGATCGGTGAACGCATCGAGCCTGTGCAAGCTGAACTCATCAAGCTTCTTTAAAAATCAAAACTCCCCTACTCGCAAGAGCAGGGGAGTCTTTTAATTATCAAATCTTACTGTTCAGCTTCTTACTTACCGCCTTGATGCTCAAATACACCGCAACCCAGATGATGAAATATGTCACCACGAATATTGCCGTAAAGATTGCGATAACCGTCGGCTCAAAGGGTATCCACGAGTTGATGAGGTAGCATCCCACGTATGCTAAGTATATCGAACCTAAGTGGCACAAAAGTGACTTTGTGATCGGCCAGCCTTCAATCTGGTTGAACACGCTTGCGCCGGCCTGAACGAACGCAAGCAGATATGTTGAAACGATTGCAACAAAAACATCAACACCGCCGAGCGTAAATCCGTCAATGCAAAACGACAGTATCAGATATACAATTCCTGCGATTATCGGCCCAAAACCGCCGAAAGCCATTCCTCTTTTTAAGTATTCCTTCAAGTATTTATTCATTAAAGCTCCATCCTTTCTCTAACCGCTTTAAGCTGTCTGCGTGAAACATAGTCCCTGTACCCGTTTTTAAGAGTCACCGAGAGCGTTCCCGACAGCGAAGCGTCAAACCTTATAATTGCCTTGATATTGACAAGGCAGGATTGATTTATCTTCAAAAATCCCTCCAGCCCTTCAAGCTGATATAGCCTGAGCCTTATCTGATATTTCCCGCTTTCCGTAAGGGCGAACACCTTGCCATCCTCCGAAACAAAGCAGTATACGTCTTTGGGCGACAGCTTATATATCCGCTTGTCAACATATCCCGTCAGCTCCGTTTCGCCCGATTGCACCAACCGCTCGATGTCATCCACCAACGCTGTGCGCTCGTGTGCGCAAACGGTGACGACCTCTTCGCACTCCTTGTCAATAATGATCTCGCATCGCATCAAACCTCCTCCTTTCGATTGCAATTTTAGCACACCGCAAAAATAAATCAATGCTTTTGAAATATTCGGTCGGTTTCGTGCCCTATTCGGCAAAAAAGCTCCCACAATTTGTGAGAGCTTTGTTTTTATTCGTTATACATCTTCTTATACTCTCCCGAGTAATCCCTGCCCATGTTTTTGCAATGCTTCTTAACGTAAGCTTTGCTTATCTCTTCGGGCGTGATTCCAAAGCGCAACAGCGTGTCGATGTAATACATCAAAACATCGCTCAGATATCTTCAAATCGCTCATAAAATCATCCCGTCCTCAAATTTATTCCACTTAAACTTCTCCATGATTACCTTGCCGTCCTCGTCAAACTCCACGCCCTCCGCCTCAAGCAGCTCACGCTGGGTCTGCATTCCGCCGAATGCAAATGCGCTTGAAAGTCCGCCGTCTTTGGTAACAACTCTGTGGCAGGGGATGACCCCCGGCTCGGGATTAACGTGCAAAGCATACCCCACGACCCGTGACCATCTCGGGTTTCCCGCATAAGCCGCAACCTGCCCGTATGAAGCAACCTTGCCCTTGGGTATAAGCCTAACCTGCTCATAAATCAGCTCAAATGTAGACATATTGTTTTCTTCCTTTTATTGAAATCGGCATAGACTATCCGCCTATGCCGATTTAGTATTTACAAATTAAAGCTCAATAACCAAACAATCTGTGCCTGCGTTTGCAACAGCGCAAATTTCAGTTCCCGAAACCTTAACCTTAAAGGTCTTGTCGGTCTTGGTGTAGCTGACCGTGATCTTGTTGCCGTTTCTTGTTGCCTTGATATCACAAAGCTTATCAGCTTCCTTATCATAGATAACTGCGCTTGCTTCACAGCCGTCCGAAAGCTCATAGATAACAGCTTCAGCATTTTCAAGGTAGTCATACTCGAAATCTCTTACAAAGTCGCCGTATGTAACGATAGAGTTGGGACGAGCCAGAATAGGCATTTCGAAGTAGTTGCAGGTCTCTTTGTACCACTTCTCGCCCTCATATACCTTGCCTGTGATGATGTCTGTCCATCTTCCCGCAGGAACGTAAAACTCTGCTCTGCCTTCGCTGTTGAGAATGGGAGCGCAAAGCAAATTATCACCCAGCATATACTGTCTGTCCAAGGTCAAAGCTGCAGGATCGTCTGCAAAGTCAATTACCATTGCTCTCATCATCGGTACGCCCGAATCGTGGGTATACTTAGCCTGCGAGAACATATAAGGCATCAATCTGCCCTTGAGCTTTGTAAAGAATCTCAAAACGTCGCAAGCTTCTTCGTCAAAGAGCCACGGTACACGGTAAGAGGAGTTACCGTGAAGTCTGGAGTGAGTTGACAAAAGACCGAATGCGCACCATCTCTTATAGATATCAGGTGTAGCAGTTGCTTCAAAGCCGGAAATATCGTGAGAGAAGAAGCCAAAGCCCGAAATGCAAAGGGAGAGTCCGCCTCTGATCGTTTCAGCCATAGAGGAATATTCTGCCGAGCAGTCGCCGCCCCAGTGAACGGGGAACTGCTGTCCGCCTGCCGTTGCGCTTCTTGCAAACAGACAAGCCTTGTTCTCGCCGTAATATTCCTTCAAAACGTTGAATACGGTCTGATTATAAAGCTGAGTATAGTAGTTGTGCATCTTAATGGGGTCAGCACCGTTATAATATACTACGTCGGTGGGAATTCTTTCTCCGAAGTCGGTCTTGAAGCAGTCAACGCCCATTTCGCAAAGCGCACGGAGCTTAGAAGCATACCACTCGCAAGCCTCGGGGTTTGTGAAGTCAACGATAGCCATACCGGGCTGCCACATATCGCACTGGAATACCGAACCGTCCTTGTTGAGAATGAAGTAATCGTTTTCCATTCCCTCATCAAACAGCTTGGATCTCTGTGCAATGTAAGGATTTATCCACACGCAGGTCTTAAGTCCCTTGTCCTTGTGAAGTCTTTCAAGCATCTTCTCAGGCTCGGGGAACTGGCGCTTATCCCATTCAAAGTTGCACCACTCAAATTCCTTCATCCAGAAGCAGTCAAAGTGGAATACCTGAAGCGGAATGTCACGCTGCGCCATACCGTCGATGAACGAATTGATGGTTTCTTCGTCATACTTGGTGGTAAAGGACGTTGTCAGCCACAAACCGAAGGTATATGCAGGAGGCAAAGCAGGCTTACCTGTAATCGTAGTATAGTTGGAAAGAACCTCACGGAGGTTTTCACCGCCGATGATGAAATATTCAAGCTCTTCGCCGGGAACCGTGAAGCTGACCTTTGAAACGGTGTCAGATGCGACCTCATAGGATACGTTATCGGATGAGTTTACAAACACGCCGTATCCACGGGAGGAAACGTAGAAGGGGATAGACTTATAAGCCTGATCGCAGCAGGTTCCGCCGTCAGCGTTCCAGATCTGAACGTTCTGACCGTTCTTGGTGAAAGTCGTGAACTTCTCGCCGAAGCCGTAGATGTATTCACCGACGTCAAGCGTGAGCTGTTCTCTCAAGTAAGAGGTGTTTGCATCCTGAGGATATGACCAGAAGGTATCGTCGATCTGAGAATCAAGACGTCTTTTTGCCTTGGAATTTGATTCTTCAATATATGTAAGCGCACGGTAGCTTCCGCCTGTAAGGTGCTTGCCGTCATAGTAATACTCGACTGACCAGTTTTCCTTGCTTATTTTGACGCTCGTCTTTCCCGATATCATTTCAATATACTTATCGGTGTCGTTGATGACGGGGGTATAGCCCTGCTCGTCGTAAAGCTCGAAGTGAGGTCCGCAATCAATTCTTCCTTTATAATGAACAACGCTGACCTTGATGACGTCTGCCATTGTCGAGGTGAATTTAAGCTCAAGGTTGGGGCCGCCGAGGGTCTGACCACGGTTCCAAATGTGTGAAGGTGTTGCGAGCACGTAAATTGAGTTAGCATCATACGACACTTCATACGCCTGGTTGGCATAGCTCACCGTGTAGCCTCGCTGGTTAAGCCAGTATCCGTCTGAAATCTTCATAAAAAACAGTTCCTTTCTCAGTGGAATTATAATTTACTAATCTATTCAATCGAAAGAAATTCTTCCGGTATGAAACTTAAAACGTAATCTATGGTCTTTTGACCGAAATCTTCGCAACCGTGCTGTGCAAGCATCTCATCGGTATAATTGACGTAAGGCACGATGTGAATGTTTGAATAGTTGTATCCGTACTGCGTAATTATCGGTATCGCTTTAACGTTTTCGATGGTAATTTCGCCGCTGTTAAGCTCCTTCGTAACGGTGAGCTGTCCCAACATTCCAACCATCGTTAAGTAGTAACTCTGCGCCGAAACGAAGTTTCCGAGGCAGTAAAATACAAACGCCTTTCCGCCGTCCGGCTTGTCGATATACTCCATAGTCTGAACGGTGTGCGGCTGTGTGCCGATGATGATATCAGCGCCCCACTCGACAAACATCTTCGTCAGATTTATCTGGTTGTCTGTCAGCTTGTTGGTGGTTTCCTTGCCGAAATGGGGAGATACAACAACAACGTCTGCGATCTCATCGGCACGTTTGATCTGTTCTTTGACCAGCTCAATTTCACGCAGGTACGTTATCTCGTAAACGGAATCATCAGGAAGACTCAAACCGTTGGTGTGTTCCATATATCCCAAAAAAGCAAACGTAATTCCGTTGACCTCTGCCGTGCGAATGTTGTTCATATCTTCTTCGTCACGGTACGCACCGTATCTTATGACTTCGGGGTGAGAATCCCAATAGTCAAGAGTCGCCCGAAGGCCTTCTTCGCCTCTGTCCAGAATGTGGTTGTTGGAAATTGAGAAGGCGTCAAATCCAATCTCGATCATGTGCTCACCCAAGTCGGCAGGGGAGCAGAACTTGGGATAATCGCTCGGTTCCAATTCGTCGGTGATGATCGTTTCCTGATTGAGAATTGCAAAATCGGCTTCTTTAATGTAATGCTCAATCTGCTCATATACGAAGCTGAAATCGTAACCTTCTTCACCGTTGGCAGTTGCTCTTCGCTTTGCCTGATTGTAGATCGAGCGGTGGATCAAATTATCTCCTGCACAAATGATAGTTGCGCTGACATATTGAGGTTCCGGCTCGGCTGTGGTCGTAACTTCGGTCGTAGTGGCGACGGTGGTAGTAATATCTTCAACAGTCGTTGTAACCTCCGTGGTGATATCTGAGGTTATTATATTTTCACTTGAGGTGGCATCAGTCTGAGCCATTACAGGCTTGTCCTGAACCGCACAGCCGCAAAGATCAAGCATAATAACCGCTGCCAAACAAAGAGAAACGGCTTTTTTTATCAGTTTCATATTATCACCGCCGATGTAAATATATTCATAAGAGAATTATATCAAAATACCATCTTGATGGCAATATGAAAAGACGCTATTTTTTTAATATTTCGTGCAATTATCGCACGATGCCCGCCACCGCTTCGCCCCAACGCCTTACGGCGCGCAGGCTCCGCGACGGCTCCTTTTGCGCATCGCCCCGACTTACGGCGAAGCCGCGATGCCTCGTCCCGAGGCATCTGTTTTGCGCCTGCGGCGCAAAAACCCCCGATGCGCTTCGCGCATCGGGGGTCGGCTTCGCCTCATCGGCGTATTATCCAAGATATTTTTTAAGTGTCGCTCTTACAGCGCCTGCGCCTGCAAGCTCCTCGACGAAGATCTTTTCGATAAGCGCATCCATTCCGAGAGCGCAAAGATCAGAGCCGAAGATGTTTGCGTTTGCCAGAATTCCCTTGAGCTGTCCGTTATATGTTTCGGGCTTGCCGACAACGATTCCCTCAAGCTTGGGCTGAAGCTCGCCGAGCAACGGGTCGCTCGAAACGGGCATCTCGTTACCGTTATCGTCAACTCCGAGGAGGTATCTTGCCCAGCCTGCGATAGCAAGGGGAATTGCAACCAATTCGTCGGTTCTGCCAAGTGCGGCGTAGCTCTTAATGGTCTCGCCGAATCTGATTCCTACCTTCTGGGAAGTATCGGTTGCGATTCTCTGGGGAGCGTCGGGCATGAAGGGGTTGGGAAGTCTTTCATTTACAACCTCGTCGATAAACTCCTTGGGACTTACGATCTTGGGGTCTGTAACAACAGGCAAGCCCTCGACGTAGCCAAGTCGCTTAACAAGCTTAACGAGCTCTTCGTCCTTCATCTCTTCACAGATGAGGTCGTATCCCAGCAAGCATCCGTATACAGCCAAAGCGGTGTGCAAAGGATTAAGACAGGTTGTAACCTTCATTCTTTCGGTCTTATTAACCGTATCTCTGTCGGTCAGATATACACCTGCTTTTTCAAGGCAGGGACGGGAGTTGGGGAACTTGTCCTCAACGACAAGATACTGAGGTCTTTCTGCGTTAACAAATGCCGCAATATATGTGTTCTTGCTTGTAACAATGGGAGCCATATCCTCAAGACCCTTTTCCTCAAGCATAGCCATAACGCTGTCATGAGGACGGGGAGTGATCTTGTCGATCATCGACCAGGGGAAAGTAATAAAGCTTTCATCAGAAAGATAATCAATGAAGCCGTTATCAACGTAGCCCTTTTCTGCCCAAGCCTTAGCAACTGTCATAACAGCAGTCTTGATCTTGTCGCCGTTGTGCGAGCAGTTATCCATACTTACGACTGCCAAAGGATACTTGCCTGCTTTATATCTTTCATAAAGCAAACCTGTAACAAAGCTCATAGCGTGTCTTGCCTTTGCGGGACCGTTTTCAATGTCAGCCTTAACGAGGTTTGTAAGGTTGCCCTCAATGTCAGTAACGGCATAGCCCTTTTCGGTGATGGTATAGCTTACCATCTTAAGGCTGGGATTGGTGAATATCTCAACAAATCTTGCCATTTCAGCTTCGTCGGCGCAATCGGCCTTGAGCGATTCAACAACGCTTGCAATAATCTCGGTATCGGTTGTGCCGTTTGCGTTAAGGGTAACGTTAACGGTAAGGTTGTCGTTTGCTCTGAAAATTCTGTCAATGATCTCATAGTCAAAGGTATCTGCCGCAATAATGCCTGTTTCAGCCAAACCCTTGTTCAAAAGCTCCTGCTGAAGCGAGCAGATAAATCCTCTGAAGATGTTACCTGCGCCGAAGTGTACCCATTCGGGATTATTTTTGGTGTTTTCGGTCACCTTTTCAATGTCAAACTTCGGGAGCTTAACGCCGATCTTCTCCCAAGCCGCGGTGTCCTTTAATGAGTTCAAATTAAGCTTCATATTAAACACTCCAATCTAATATTACTTGTTTGCTTTGTTTATAGCTTCCCACAGACCGTTAAGGTACGTAACGCCCAACGCTCTGTCATAAAGGCCGTAGCCGGGTCTGCCTGTTTCGCCCCAGATCATTCTGCCGTGGTCAGGTCTGATGTACGTATCGGGGCAGGTCTCATAGATCGCCTTCATGATCTCATACATATCCAGGTCGCCGTCGGAAGAAAGGTGGCTCGATTCAGCAAAGCATCTGTCGCTGAAATGAATGAGGTTTCGCACGTGCAAGCAGCCGATCCTTCCCATTTCACCGAAGTGGCGGATGATCGAGGGAACGTCGTTATCAACGTTAGAACCCAAAGAACCCGTGCAAAGGCAAAGGGTGTTGCAAGGGCTGTCGTGAAGCTTGACGATCTTGTCGTAACCTTCCTGAGTGTGTGCAAGTCTGGGAAGTCCGAAGATCTTCCATCCCGGATCGTCGGGGTGACAAGCCATTACGACGCCGCACTCCTCACAGGTGGGAATGATTCCGTCAAGGAAGTATTTATAGTTTTCAAGGAGCTTTTCCTCGTCAACGCTCTTATACATCTCCAGAACCTGCTCAAGCTGTGAAAGTCTTTCAGGCTCCCAACCGGGAAGCGAGAAGCCGTTGCAGTTTTCAGCAGTTCTCTTAACGATGTCAAGAGGGGAGAGGGTGCCGAGTTCAGCTTCATCGTAATACATACTTGTTGAGCCGTCGGGATTAGGCTTTGCAAGGTCGGTTCTGAGCCAGTCCAAAACGGGCATAAAGTTATATACAATGCACTTAACGCCGTACTTAGCGAGATTTCTTATCGTGATGCAATAGTTTTCAATGTATTCATCTCTTGTGGGGAGACCGAGCTTAATGTCCTCGTGTACGTTAACGCTCTCGATTACCTCGCACTCAAGACCTGCGGCGTGAACGCCGTCGATATATTCCTTGATCTCTTCTTCTGTCCAGACTTCACCTGCGGCTTTATAATCCAAAAAGCCCATAAGTCCCGTCATACCGGGAATCTGTCTGATCTGTTCAAGAGTAACGCTGTCGCTGTTCTTTCCGAACCAACGGAATGTCATCTTCATTCAATAATCATCCTTTCAAAGGTCACATCAAGTGCCCATAACTTAACATTATAATGATAGCACAGTCACGAGCATTTATCAAGATATAATTTTTTCATAAAAAGCAAAAAAGACAGCAAAGTTTTACACTTTGCCGTCTTATCGGAACGTCAACTATTCTTGCTTGATTTCTTATAGAGCAGGTAGGAATAAACCGTGGGAATTATCACCATCACTATCAATATGATAAAGAAGAGTATGAACCCTCCGAAGAAGGCTGTCATCATTTCCAAGAATCCGCCTGCCACCCAGAGCTTTCCTGCAAGTCTGTGTGTGCGATTCCAGTTTTCCTCGTCGTTAAGTGTCCAGGGTAGCTTGATTCCGATGCTGTAATTCTGTTTACACTTGGGCAGATAGTTGCCGATGACAACAAACAGCACGCCGAAGAACAACGGCATAATAATTTCTACGCTTATGGGAATCTCAAACGCCGCACAGTAAATAAGCGAATTGCAAAGTATGGATGTTACGGGGCATATCCACAAAACAAGCGCCATCGGCTTCTTGGCGATGTTCTTGTTTCTCGGGTCTGCGGCTGTTGCAAGTGTACAAATAATATGCATAGCCAGCATAAACAGCGGCAAACCGAAAACCGCAAAACTCTTGCCGCTCCAACCGTCAATCTCACCGACGGCATTCCAATGTGTCGGAATACGCTCGGGCAGATCATTCCACATTATCAGTCCTGCGATCATCGGCAGAATAATAATCACCGACGTAAGTATAATCAATCCAAAATTCTTCTTAATCATCTTCGCTAACTCCTTTCAAATCGCTTATCCAAAGCATAATTTCTTCCAGTACCGTTGCGTTCAGCTCATAGTATATAAACTTTCCCTCACGTCTGTCGTGGATCAGATCGGCATCTTTTAGCACCGATAAGTGCCTTGAAATTGAAGCCCCTGTCATATCGAACCGCTCGACGATCTCGCCTGCCGAAAGGCTGCCCTTTTTGAGCATATTCAGTATCTCTCTGCGTGTCGGGTCGGCAAGGGCTTTAAGTGTGTTTTGAAGTCCCATTTCCTCTCTCCTTCGTTCCATCATTTAACATTTAGCCTAAATGCTAAATGTATTATAGCATCCGTATATCGGTTTGTCAATAGGGGATTTGACACATTTTTTCAAAACCTATAAAATTATTGTGACAAACACGCCTTTCGCCGT
>CAYWXA010000055.1:0-10754 GCA_964462175.1 uncultured Oscillospiraceae bacterium | reverse complement strand
GAGAGAATGAGCGTTCAGCAGTGCGATATTCTGACCACCGAGCTGGAATATTACCGCCGACTGCTTGAGCCTGCGATCAAACAGCTCTGCAATTCTTATCTGCGGTTGATCGGCTGCGCCGACGGTGTGACCGTTGAGTGGGACGACATCGACCTTATGGATACCGAAGCGTTGAGCAAAGCACGTCTTAATAACGCTCAGGCACACACCATTGAGCTGGAAAACCAAAAGCTTGAGCAAACAGCATAAACACAAGAGGAGGTAAGAATTTGGCAACAGTTAACAGCGAAACACTTGCAAAGATAAATAAATTCACCCGCCGTGAGCTTACGGCTGACGAGGTGTTCTGCTTTTCCGTAATACTCTGCGACAATGAGATCGACAGGGACAACGAGAAGTTCTCGGTTGAGGCGCTGAACACTCTGGCGAAGCTTTACGTCGGAAAGACGGGCATTTTCAATCACGACCCCAAGGGTGAAAACCAGACCGCAAGAATCTATGATACCGCAGTTATCAGGGACGAAACCAGAAAGACTGCCGACAAGGAGGTATATACGTATCTTCAGGCGGAGGTATATATGGTCAAGACCGAGAAAAACGCCGATTTGATCAAGGAGATCGACGGCGGAATCAAGAAGGAGGTGTCTGTCGGCTGTGCGGTCGAGCGTGAGATATGCTCGATCTGCGGCAAGGACAGACGCACAAACCCTTGCAATCACCGCAAAGGCGTAAGCTACGGCGGCAAAAAGTGCTTCGGCATTTTGAGTGCCCCTACGGATGCTTATGAATGGAGCTTCGTTGCGGTTCCTGCACAGAGAAATGCGGGCGTCACGAAGCGCTACGGCGAGGATCACACAAGCAAGGGCGGTTTCCTCGAAGAAGTCAGCCTTGAAGCCGAGCTTTACAACGAGCTGACAGAGGATCTGAAGCGTGAGATCATCCGTCTTTCATATCTTGAAGGCGATACGGTGCCGGTAACATTGACAAAAGCGGCGATCGCAAGAATGGACATAAGCGAGCTTATGGCACTAAAGAAGGCGCTGGCGGCAGAGGTTGACGAAGCGCTCACCGGTGAACTTTGCACTGCTTTTGAAAAGAAGCAGGAACCGGAGAAGAATCTGAGCTTCAAGCTCTGATAAACGGCGAAATCCGACAGGATGCGCCATGAGCCCCGCCGCAGACGTTTTCCGCCCTGCGGGCGGAAAACGAAGGCGCAGCCGCCCGACGGGCGGCTGCGCAGCCCGCGCCCCGAAGGGGTGCCGGCGCGGGGTGCGGCGGGGCGGGAAACCCCACAAAACTTTAATTTTAAAACAGAAAGGATCAATAATATGTACGATAATATTACACTTGAAAAGGGACTTTACAACATTTCCGGCAAGACCTTCACCGAGGCTCTCGCTGAGCTTGACGCCGATGCAAACTACGTCGGCACCGATATGGAAGGCTTGGACGCTTATGAGCGTCAGCTCAAGCGCTTTGACATTAAGATCAGCGGCGCAAATTCCGACAGAGTTGAAAAGTTCTTCAAAACCACTCAGTCAGCAGTTTTGTTCCCTGAATTCATCAGACGTATGATCAAGCAGGGTATGGACGAGGCTTCGATCTTGCCTTATCTCGTTGCAGCAACTACCTATACCGACGGCGTTGACTACAGAGGCTTGACCATTGTAAACGGTTCCGAAGCCACCGCTGCAGTAAGCGCAGGTTCCGAATTCCCCAATACCGAGATCTCTTATTCGGACAACATCGTTGAGATCTCCAAGTACGGCAGAGAGATCAACACCACTTATGAAGTGCTCAGAAAGCAGCGCCTTGATGTTTTCGGCGTAGTCCTCAAGAGCATCGGCGCAAACATCTCAAGATCTCTCAACCTCAAGGCAGTTGAAGTTCTCAAGACCGATGCCAACGTATGTACCACCATCGGTGACAGCTTGACATTCATCGACCTTGCTTTCCTTTGGGCATCTCTTAAAGATCACAATATGAATGCAATGCTTTGTTCGCCCACGGTTATGGCTGTAATTCTTTCGATGGAAGAAATGCACTATAACGACACTGAGGTCGTCAACGAAAACATCGTAAAGACACCTTACGGCGTAAACTTGGTAAAGTGTCCCGGCATGACTGACGAATATCTTATCGGTCTTGATTCCACCAGTGCTTTGGAGATGATCCTCGGTTCTGACGTCGTCGTTGACCACGAGAAGCTCATTTCCACTCAGATCGACAGAATCGTAGTCAGCATCAGCACCGGCTTCACAAAGATCTATCCCGAAGCTGTAACAATGCTCACTTTTGCATAAGAGCTTAATTCTGTGTAAAGCCGACCGATCGCCGCATTGACGGGCGAAGCCCCGCACAGCGCCTGCTCCGCAGGCGCTGTGCGCTGCGCGCAAGCGCGCAGTCCCCGTTCCCTGCGGGGCAGGGAACGGGGAGGGCTTCGCCCTCGCAGCGCAAAAGTATAGCTATGCACAAAAACCGCCGTGTGCGAAGCGTAAGCGAGCGCAGAGCTTTGCAGGCGGCACGAACTAAAATCATAAGGAGGAATAACGTTGACACTTAACCAAAACTCAATTCTTGACAGCTTCAAGCTCCTCTCCGGCTTGACCGATGAGGAGACCCCCAGATATCTGGGTCTCGTTTTGTCTGCAAAGGCTTACGTGGAAAGGCTTCTTTTAAGAGATATCCAAACCGAGGATGAAGCCTTGCTTTTGACCAACGCCTGCGCCGCCAAGGTGTTTTTCGATTATACCGTTCTTTGTGCGGCTACGTCGAGAACGCTTTCAACTCAGTCAGGCTCCGTTTTCACCAAGGTCAGCGATGACGAAAACGTTTTGCAGGCTCAAACGTTTATGTATAACGCTTTCGCCGCCGTACCAGGGGATCTTATGTGCGATAACGGATTTGTTTTTGAAAGGGCGGTCGGATAACCGTGCTGGTGGAACAGCTTAATATCATCAAAAGTTCGGTCGAAAGCTTTTTCGACGGTGTATACGATTCGTTTGAATCGATCAATATGAACGAGCATTTGAACGAGACCCTCTGCTTCGTCGGAATTTCCGGTTATAAAATGGGAAAGAGTCTTCCGAATGTTGCGGGAGTCGGTTATTCGCCGCTTAATGCGACATTTACCGTTACGGCTTTGGGAAAACGGAATATGTCTGCAAACGACCTTGTCGGGTATGTAGACAGCCGTGCCGTTCCGGCGGTGCGGCTTACTGATCTTGAAGTCCTGTCAATAAACCGCAAGCCCTGCGTTTATTCAAAAGAACACGGAAGATATTCGGTCAGCTTTGAGATCGAAACTTACCGTGAACAGCCGACGGCGTATGCTTCAAAACTCAGCGTACTTTTCGGCACAACTTCATTTGGCTTTTTCAATGACTGGGAATGTTTGCAGGGCTATAAAACATATAAGCTGGGTTCGCTCTACGGCAACTCAATATGCGGAACGGTAAGAAAAGAACCCTGCGAGATCGCCGTGAAGGGCGAGCTGATCGCTTCTGCCGGTCAGACGGCTTATTTGACCGTTTCGGCATATTTGGGAACGGTAATGTCATTATCTTTAGACGGCACTCTGTTTTCAAATATGTTGCTCAAAGAGGTCGAATATGAAAAGAACGGTGAGTCTGCCAACATCGTCGCAAAGTTCTGTGAGGTGAGCGGATAATGTCGTTGATCGTAACTACGGCTTCTGCGACGTATATGCTCAGTGACTGTATAAGTATGAGATTTGAAAAGGAAAGATATACTCCGTACACCTTGCTTGAAGGTCAGTGGTACGCTCCGAATATAACCCCCTCCGAGATCATATCAGTAAGACTTATCCTCGGAAACAAAGGTATCCATTACGGATATCCTTGTTCGGCTCAGATAACATATAAAGACGGAAAACAGATACTCAAGCTTCGCTCAAGAGGCTATACGGATGCGCTTTCAAGGAACCAGCCTACTGCGGGCCTTGTGCCGAACGTCACTCTCGATCTGCTGGCAACGTCTGCGATCGTATGCCCGAACGTCGGTTATGAAGCCAACACCCCCGAGGTAAATTACGTCAATTATTACGACGGAACGAGCATCTGGGATGCAATTATATGCTACTCGATAAGAGCATACGGTCTATACCCGTATATCAGAGGAGCAAACACCGTCAGAATAAGCCGTCCGTCAGATATGGGGATCATCGTCATACCGACCTCATCGCTTATTCAGAAAGGAACGGGAACCGATTATTCGAATCTGATCTGTGCGATAAGCGAATCGGATATAACGGGAGAAGCAAACGCCTTTAACGTTTTTGACGACTTTGCGGCTTCAAGAAACATCATTCGAAAGCGAGAGATAACCTTTGACCGTGAATGGATCATGGATCCGGAGCTGGGCCTCAAAATGCGAATCGACCGATCAAAGCGGGGCGTGAATTACGATTTCTTCACAGTCTTGGGATATCCCGAAGCGGATCTTCTTGATCAGCTCGTTATCAGCGAGCTTAACTACGTTGGCGAGATATCCAAAATTCAGATCACCGCTTCGCAGGAGCAGCCCTTAACCACGCAGATATACTGCTATCACGACGCTTACTGCGCTTAACCGCCCGTGCCACCTGCTCGCACAGTTCCTGCGGAACGCGCTTCGCAGACGGCACTTCGTTTGCTTGCTGCCCCACCTTTTGCGCCGCTCTGCGCGCCTTCGGCGCGCAGCCGCCGCCCCCTGCGGGGGCGGCTTCGGCAATTGCCCCCTGCGGGGGCAATTGCCTGCGGCGCATTCCATACGGCGAAGCCGTATACCGCTGAAAAAAGAAAAATCCGCATCGCAAGATGCGGATTTTTTTATGTGTATGTGCTTAGTCCAGTTCCTTCATACCTGTATAAAGCTCGTAATAACGTCCCTTCATTTCAAGCAGGTCGTCGTGGTCGCCGCGTTCGATTATCTCGCCGTTTTCCAAAACCATAATGGCGTTCGCATTTCTTACGGTCGAGAGTCTGTGAGCAATGACGAACGTCGTGCGGTTCTTCATCAGTCTGTCCATGCCGTGTTCAATATGGCGCTCGGTTCTGGTATCTACAGAGGAAGTCGCCTCATCGAGGATGAGTATGGGCGCTTTGGATACCGCAGCACGGGCGATGTTCAAAAGCTGGCGCTGACCTTGCGAGAGGTTCGCACCGTCCGATTCAAGCACCGTGTCATATCCGTTTTCAAGTCGCATGATGAACGAGTGCGCCGAAGCGGTCTTGGCTGCTTCAATAACTTCTTCGTCGGTGGCGTCAAGTCTGCCGTAACGGATGTTTTCCATAACCGTTCCGGTGAACAGGTGAGTGTCCTGCAATACCATTGCAATATTTTCACGCAGATGCTCACGCTTATATTCCTTGACGTTTGTTCCGTCGATGAGGATCTCGCCCTCGTCAATGTCATAGAAACGGTTGATGAGGTTGGTGATGGTGGTCTTTCCGGCGCCCGTCGAGCCGACGAATGCGATCTTCTGACCCGGCTTTGCGTAAAGACTGATATTTTTAAGAACGGTCTTTTCGGGAACGTATCCGAAGGTCACGTCTTTCAAAACGACCTCGCCCTTAATCTCTCGGTCGGTTGCATCGGCTGTGTCGGGAGTTTCGGGGTTGGTGTCCATAACTTCAAACACACGCTCAGCGCCTGCAAGTGCGGCAAAGATAGTCGACATCTGCTGAGAAATGTTGTTGATGGGCATCGAGAACTGCTTTGAGTAGTTTGCAAATACCGTCAATGCGCCGGGGGTGAGCTTGCCCAAAACCATCAGCACGCCGCCGATACCTACGGTGACGCCGTAGGAGATCTGAGAGGTGTTGCCCATAATGGGACCCATTACGCCGCCCCAGAACTGAGCCTTAAACTGCTTGTCACGCATATCGTTGTTCAAAAGCTCAAATTCATTTACGCAGGTATCTTCGTGGTTGAATACCTTAACGACCTTCTGACCGGTGACTGTTTCTTCGGTATATCCGTTTACTGCGCCCAGAGCCGCCTGCTGTCCCGAATAGTATCTCGAAGAAAGCTTTGCGATAAGCGCACCGCCCTTTGCGAATATGGGCAGGAACACAACGGTTATAAGTGTGAGTATCCAGTTGGTGGTGATCATAAAGGTGAACGTTCCCACGAGGGTGACGACACCCGAAATTATCGACGTAAGCGAGTTGTTTATCATCATATCGATGTTGTCGATATCGTTTGTAAAACGTGACATAACTTCGCCGGTGGGGTTCCGGTCAAAATATCTGACGGGCAATCTCTGGAGCTTTGCAAACAGGTCGTTTCTGATCTTTTCGATAGTTCCCGTGGATATACCCAGCATCAGGCGTGACTGCAGATAAGTGGAAATGATACCGACGCCGTAAATGCACGCAAAGATCAGTATGACTGTAAGAATATAGGTCAGAAGCTCGCTTTTTATCGCCGCATTTACAGGGCCTGTGAACTTCGAAAGAATGTTGTCGGCAAACCGCTCCATTGCGCTCATTTCAAGCTCTTTTCCGGTGATGTGAACGGTGAGCTTATTAACGATGGGAGCCAAAAGATAGGAGCCTGCAAGGGAAGTGAGGGAGCTCAGAAGCATACAGAAAAGAACGCCGATGATCCTGAACTTATAAGGAGCGAGGTAACCCAAAAGCCTTTTGACGGTTCCCTTGGTATCCTTTGCCTTTGCGCCGCCCATATTTCTGTTTCTCGGTCCGCCGGGGCCTCTGCCGGGGCCGCCCTTTGCCGCAGGGGCAGCTTTATTATACTGCTTTTGGAGCTGTTCAAGTGTTCTTGCCATAAAGCTTTACGCCCCCTTTCTCTCAGAATCGTTCTGAGAATAGTAAATTTCCTGATACGCTTCGTTTGAAGCCAAAAGCTCGTCGTGCGTGCCGACCGAGTCGATCTTACCGTCGTTCATTACGATTATCATATCGGCATCCTTAACGGAGGTTATTCTCTGAGCGATGATTATCTTGGTCGAATCGGCAAGCTCGTTTCTGAATGCGTTTCTGATCTGTGCTTCGGTGGCGGTGTCAACGGCGCTGGTAGAGTCGTCAAGGATCAGTATCTTCGGCTTCTTCAAAAGTGCGCGGGCAATGCAAAGACGCTGCTTCTGTCCGCCCGAGACGTTCGTGCCGCCCTGCGTGAGCATGGTGTCATATCCGTCGTTGAAGGTGGAAACGAATTTATCCGCCTGAGAGCTTTTAGCCGCTGCGATAACTTCGCCGTCCGAAGCGTTCTCGTCGCCCCAACGCAGGTTGTCGCTGATTGAGCCGGAGAAGAGGGTGTTGTTTTGAAGCACCATACCGATGCCCTCTCTCAGATTATAAAGCGAGTAATCCCTGACGTTCACGCCGTCAACCAGAACCTCGCCTGCATCCGCATCGTAAAGACGGGAAATAAGCGAAACGAGCGTTGTTTTTCCGCAACCCGTCGAGCCGATGATTCCCACGACGCTCTTTGCGGGTATTTTCAGATTGATATCCTCCAAAACCGCATCGGTGCTGTTTTTATAATATCTGAAGGAAACGTTTTTGAATTCGATATCGCCGTTTTCAACGGTCAGCTCGGGATAAGCGCAGTTATCATCGCTGATGTCGATCTTTTCATCCAGAACCTCGTTGATTCGCTTTGCCGATGCCAATGCACGGGAAGCGTTCATAAAGAGCATTGAGACCATCATCAGCGAGAAGAGGATCTGTGAGGTGTATGTAATGAACATTGAAAGGTCTCCGACCTGCATACCGCCGTCAAGAATGATCGAGCTTCCGAACCAGATGATGCAAAGCGTGGTGACGTTCATTACCAGCGTCATAATGGGCTGCATCATAATGATTATCTTCATTGCCCTGAGCTGAGTATCCTTGAGGTCTTTGTTTGCAAATGCAAATTTCTTTTCCTCGTGAGCTTCTCTTACGAAGCTTTTAACGACTCGCACGTTGGTGACGTTTTCCTGAACGGTCGAGTTGAGTGCATCGATCTTCTTCTGAACCAATGCAAACATTGAAAAACCGAAGATGATCACCAAGACGACTGCCGTAATAAGTATCGGAATAGACACGGCGTAGGTTATTGAAAGCCTTGGCTGAATGGATATCGCCATAATAAGCGCCGCAACCAGCATACCCGGCGAGCGTATCGCCATTCTCAAAAGCATATTGATAAAGTTCTGCATCTGAGTGACGTCGTTTGTGAGTCTTGTCACCAGCGAGCCTGTCGAGAACTTGTCAATATTTGCAAACGAAAACTGCTGCACCTTTTTGAAAACGTCAAGGCGAAGGTCTGCGGCAAAGTTTACCGATGCCTTTGCGCCGAAGTATGAGCCTCCGACACCGCCTGCCATCATCAAAACGGCGCATACGATCATTCCGACCATCGTTCCGAGGCTTCCGCCGACGGTAAGGGTGCCGTCGTTCGCACCGTTGATTACGGTCGCCAAAAGCTTCGGCATTACGACTTCACCGATCACCTCAACGACCATACACAAGGGGCCGAACACGAAGTAAGGCCAATAAGGTTTTATATATTTAAACCATCTTTTCAAGCAATATCATCCTTTCTTAAACATTCAAACTGCGCCTTGAGATTTCCCTTGAGCTTGTCAAGCAGCTCGCAAAGAGTCTGTCTTTCCTGTTCACTGAAGCTTGCAAGCATCGCCGCATCTATACTGCCGAAAAGCTCACCCGTGTGCTGTGCCAGCTCACGTCCTTTTTCGGTCAGGCTGATGTTGTTGACTCTGGAATCGTCAAAAGAGGTCTGACGCTCCACAAGACCTGCGCTCTCAAGCTTTCTGAGGGTGACTGCGACAGCGGCAGGGGATATCTCCATTATCGCCGCTATCTCCTTTTGAGAAATGCCCTCGTGCTTTTCAACGGTCATAAGCATCTGGTGCTGTGAGCGGTGTATCTTTAGCTGTCCGATCTGATTTTCAGTGACGGTGCGGTGCATTCTGTTGACGCATATGAGCTTACCGATCACCTGTTTATCGGTAAATTTTTGCTGATTCATATTCGCTCCTTTCCGAACTGTGAGAAAATAGTTAGCCAATTAACGATTAACACGTTAATTATATTCCATCGGCGAAGGTTTGTCAATTGGCTGATCTATGAAATATTTGCACGTAATTATTCTATATTCGTTGAAATAAACCATGCCGATGCTGTTGCATTTTTGAAATTATTCTGTTAAAATAAAGTGTTACATAATTTTGAACGGAGAAAAACAATGAAAGAGTTTATAAGTAAGTATATAGGCGACAAAAAGTTTTATATGATGCTTTTAAAGGTCTGCCTTCCGATAATCATCCAGAATGCGATCTCCAATTTTGTAAATCTTCTCGACAACATAATGGTCGGTCAGACGGGAACCGAATCAATGACGGGCGTTTCCGTTGCCAACCAGCTCATCTTCGTATTCAACATCGTAATATTCGGTGCAGTCGCCGGTGCGGGCATATTCACCGCCCAGTATCACGGCAAGAACGACAACGACGGTATCAGATATACCTTGCGTTTTAAGCTGATAATCTGCTTGATCATGGCGGCTTTGGGAATTGCGGTGTTCTGGTTCTTCAAAGAGCCTTTGGTCTCGCTCTATATGACGGAGTCCTCCGCCGCAGTAGATGCCGATGCCGTTTTAAACTACGGAATGCAGTATATTTCCGTAATGATATTCGGACTTTTGCCCTTTGCGATCTCGCAGGCATATTCGGGAACGCTGCGTGAAACGGGCGAGACTTTCGTTCCGATGATCGCAGGTATTGCGGCTGTAGTCGTAAACCTCTGCCTCAACTACGTTCTTATTTTCGGCAAGTTCGGCGCTCCCGCTCTGGGCGTTGTGGGTGCCGCAATCGCAACCGTCATCTCCCGCTATGCGGAAATGTTCATCGTCGTCCTCTGGACGCATACCCACAAAGAACGCAATCCCTTTGCTGTCGGTCTTTTCAAGGGCTTCCGTATTCCCGCAGATGTCACAAAGAAGATCATCGTTAAAGGCTTGCCCTTGCTCGTTAACGAAGCGCTTTGGAGCTTCGGTATCGCCGCAGTCAACCAGTGTTATTCCACAAGAGGCCTTGACGTTGTCAGCGCAAACAACATTTCCGTCACCATTTCAAATCTGTTTAACGTCGTGTTCCTCTCGCTGGGAAGCGCCGTTGCGATAATCGTCGGACAGGCTCTCGGCTCCGGCGAGACTGAAAAGGCTGTTGACCTTGACAGAAAGCTCATTATGGTATCCGTTTTGAGCAGCGTCGTTATGGGTGCGGGACTTTGTGCAATATCTCCGCTGTTCCCCGAGCTTTACAACACCGAGCCTCAGATCAAGGAATTGGCGGCTCAGCTCATTCGTGTCGTCGGTATATCCATGCCGTTCCATGCGTTTGTAAACGCCTGCTATTTCACACTTCGTTCGGGCGGAAAAACGTTCATCACCTTTATGTTTGACAGCGTGGCGATATGGGTGCTCAACTATACCGTTGCATTCGTCCTTACGAGATACGCTCCCTCGCTCAGCGTACCCGTGATAATGCTCATTGAACAGCTTACGAACGTCATTCGCTGTGCTATCGGCTGGATACTCGTTAAGAAGCGCATCTGGGTGCATAATCTCGTTGCAGATAACGCTGAATAAAACTGTTGTAATTTTAATTTAAATGTGTTAAAATCATTATAATAAATGACAAGGGGTGGATACCTGATGATTAAAAGCAGACTGGAAGCCAAAAGCCTGAGGGTATGGCTGACGTGTATCGTAATAGTTTTATG
>CAYWXA010000054.1:0-10799 GCA_964462175.1 uncultured Oscillospiraceae bacterium | reverse complement strand
ATATTGCCGTTTTTAAACCTCATTGCACCGAATGCAAAAGCGTTTACATTTGAAACAAAGACTTCTGCTTCAAGGGTGTTAAGGTCAAATCCAACAATGCAATAAGAATCAATATAATCTGGGTAATATAAGCGTCCGTTTTCAAGAATAAACGACATTATTTCGGTTGCAATATCGAGTTCGCCCAACAAAACCGCTTCGCCGTTATCTATAGCATAAAGCTTGTTCGTAAGCGTTCTATCATCATACGCTGTGGCATAAACACATCCGCCCTCAGAAGCGTAAACAGCTTTAACATCTTTGATTTCGATCTTGTGTGTTATGCCGTCTTCGAGGTTTACCTGCCAAAGCTCATATTGTGTACCATGGTTGGCTTCGTTGTAGATGTTGATAAATACAAACGCTTTGTTATCGGCAACAACAATGTCAAGTGCAAAGCCAACAGGAAGCTCTGATGAAACGGTAGTTATATCTTTAGCGTCTTCTGATATTTTTACAAGCCTGCCGTCGAGGCTATAGGCGTAAATACTGTCATCGTGCCAGCAAGGTGCTACAAAGCCTTCCGTGCCTTCGAAGCTGTCTTTAAGTACATTACTGAGCGAGAATTTGCGAATAAGCCCGTCCGAAACTGTGTAGACATTATAGTATTTGTCCAATGAAAACGAGGTGTAGCCGATTTCGACGGAATCAAGCTTTTTCTCGCGGTAGTTCGAGGTGTCGCACACCTCGGAATAGCCGATGGTTGCGTCTTTTTCGGGCGACGAGCATCCGACAAATAGGCTGATAATAAGTGCAAGCGCTGAAACAAATGCAAAGATCCTTTTCATATTCATACCTCTTTCCCATTTTAAATTTATCCCGAAAAGCGGGCGTTCGGGGACGGCTATTCGAAATATACATACTCAACCTTGCGTGTTATTTCCTCGGCGACTTCATGTGCCGTCATGTTTTCGTCAAAAAGCTCAGAAATGCTCTGTGCTATGAATTGAACCAGCCCGTCGATTCCGTCTGCTTTTGAGGGCCTTGCGTTGGCATATAGTGACACCGAAAACTCAAGAAGCTCTTTCTGAGATTCGGTGAATGATGAGTAAGAGGGATTTTTCTTAATGTCGTTGCCCAACAGCACTCCGAGGTTATTATGGCTGTAAAGAACTTCCCCGCTTGTTATCAGTTCGATGAACTCTGCAGCTAAATCTTTATTTTGCGAATGCTTATTCATTAAAACTGCCTGCGCCGGCTCTAGGTATACCCTGCCGTCTCTCGTCGGAGCTATCCGAAATGAGCTTTCGCCGTTATAGCTCATAATATCCAATGCGGAAAAGCCCGTAGATCCGTAGGTGAGCAAGGAGTGGGCATCGCCATCGCACAGCGTGCCCATATCATTGAGGCGTTTAAACTCGGCAAACAGCTCCTCAAGCTCCTGCGTATTGACCTCGCCCTCTTGATAAAGCATATCGTCTATGTAATTCATAACCATCCGAGCGGGGACAAATCTATCGACAAACAGCTTTTTGCCACTTCCCGCAAGGCTGTTGCCAAGCTCAAGCAATTCGGCAACTGTCGGATTTGCGGATAGTTCGGCTATGCTGTCAGATACAAGTGACTGGGCTCCCCAATAATAGACCTTCATCGGCACGCCGAAAAGCCCCGCATCATCCGTCATAAATTCACGGACACCGTCAGCAAGTATATTGTCAAAGTTATAGACTACACCTTCAAATGAATCAAGCGGATAAAACGCATCCTTTTGAAGGATGACATCAAGGAGCGCAACGTCATTTGTAACGAACAGGTCGAAAGCATCTTCCTGCGCCATTATTTTTGTTCTTATGACCTGAGAATAATTATCATTGTAAGTTCTTATCCGGACGCTTGCGCCCGTTTTCATTTGGAACTCAAGCGCTAAGCTCTCTAAATTCGTTCCTTCGGGAGCAAGAATCACCAGCGATCTATCGGAAATACTCGTTGACATTACTTTGCATTCGCTCTCCCAATAAAGCATGAAATTCTCGCCATCGGCATATATGAGCTTGCCTCCGACTATATCAATACCGTGATCGTTCAGCGATTCACGGCTCATATACATAACGTTCTCTTTTTCGCCGTTCGGATATTCGGCGATTATTGAAAGGAATGCCTCGGGTGAAAGCTGATTTTGCAGAGTATACACATTTCCGTCAAGCCCAATAACTCCCGGACTGTCGGTTTCGGTGATGCTGACTGCTTTCATCTGCGATACATCGAATTCAACAGCAGAATAGCTTCCGCCCGCAATCGAGCGATGGGCGCCAAACATTGCAAGGATATTTCCGTCATCGGATAATGTTGCGTTTATCAGCCTTACATCGTGTGACGGAAGGATGCCATCGCACATGGCTATATCGCCCGAGGCGGTGTCAACATAATAAACAGAATCGCTCTTGTCGAGGCTGAAGGACATAACAACAGCTTCACCCGATATAAACAGCTTCGATGCTTTTTCAAAAAGTGGCGAGTCGATGCCCGTTATCGGAATGCTCTTAATCAAGCTTCCGTCATGGTCGTATATTTCAAGCAACTGTGATTTCAAAACAGCAAGCCTTGCGCCGTCGCAGGAAACGGCGACAATGCCTTCCGCCTCAAGAACAGTTTCGCAGGAATTGCTTGTTATGTCCATTCTTTCCACACGGTCGGGATATTGCACAAAGAGTATGTTTTTGAAGGCAGACACAGATATTGCGACGTCCGATAAGCTATGCGTTGCCTGTGGCAGTTTTTCGGGCGAAATATAGTCGCTCGGCTTTTGGGCAGGCTTACCGCAGGACGACAGAAGCAAAACGGCAAACAGGATTACCAAGATCCTTTTCATATTCATACCTCTTTCCCATTTTAAATTTATCCCGAAAAGCGGGCGTTCGGGGACATGTCTATTGTAGCAGTAGCGTGCGGTTGCACACAAGCAAATCGGCTTTACATTTGGGCAGTTGCTGTGATAATTTGGGTTGCGAAGAAGTGCTTAGCCTTCTAATCTCCTGCGAAGCTCTCGTGCGGCTTCTTGGGCAAGCTTACGCAGGGTTTCATCGCTTCCATCCGATTTAAGTGCCTCAGTTAACGCATCCCCAAGAGGCTTAGTTGTATCATCAGCATCAATATGTTGCCATATAAGATATACCCCTTCCAACTCCTCTTTAGATACGTCGGGATATGGAGTATTCGCTGTAAGAACTTTTCCGATTGAATCCTCATACTGAATGTCGCCATTTATGTAATCAAATACTCTTTCCAAAAACTTAACAGCGTTTTCTTTGTCATTGGAATATGGACTGAGTATCATATATTGGCTCATAATCTCCGGATATTCACCTTCATAGAATCTACAATCTTTAGGATCATCAGGGTACTTATAATAATGTTTTAAAACCTCGAAAAACTCTTCGCCATCAGGATCATCATACGTTCTTTCTACCAAGTTTATATTTCGCATCATATATCTACGAATGGTAAATGCCACATCATAACCCACATCTTTTGCATCAAATGTCGGATAAACGGAAATTCCGAAATACTTGCCATTGTAGGAGCATGCGTACTTCGTAAAGGCATTACTATCCAGTCTTGTTCTCAGACTATCGTACTTTCCTAAATCTTCATAATACTCGGTATGAATAAGAGTGAAAATATCAAGCGTCTGAGACCAAATCAAATCAATATCAGGATCTTTCGCCAAAAGTTTAGTCTGCAAGGCGTAATAATCCTTTTCGATGTCATAGTCAATAATATTGATCTTCCATCCGTACTCTTTTTCAAATTCCAAGAGTATCATTGACAGGTCACCAGTATAATTTGTTCCTCCACAAGAAACAATAGTCAAATCATACTCGTCACTGTCTTTTGAGACTCTGCTCGAGTCAGTGCTTGCTCCCTGCCCGTTGCAAGCAGTGAGCAGGGACAAAGCAATAGTTATTGATATCACAATCGTAACAAGCTTTTTCATTTTCAAGACCTCCTTTGATAATGAAATTATATATCATCAACATAGTTACACTCTACCGATTTTGGGTTGCACTTGGGCAGTTGCTGTGATAATTTGGGTTGCGAAGAAGTGCTTAGCCTTCTAATCTCCTGCGAAGCTCTCGTGCGGCTTCTTCAGCCATTTGGCGCAGAGTCTCATCCGAACCGTCGGTCTCATGTACTTCTGTCACCGTGGCACGCATCACCGACCAATACTCGTAGGTCGTGTATATCCATTCGGGTGTGTACTCCACACCCTTTTCCACCTCGGGATAGAGCCACAAACTACCCAAGGAGTCGCTTTCCACGCTCATTTGATCGAAAAGGAAGCACAAAAAATCAACGGCCTCGTCCTTATTCTTTGAATACCTATTTAAAAACAGATACTCCGCCGAAGCGTAGTTTATCTCAAAGTCATAAAGCTCCTTCTCCGGCTTTGTTTCGTCAGGGTTATTGTAAAAATGCTTCAGTACCTCGAAAAACTCTTCGCCGTCGGGGTCTGTAAATGTATCGGCAAACAAGTCTAAGTGTTTAAACATATACTTGTCTAACGTATAATCTCTGTCAATGGGATTGCCCAGAACATCGACGGTATCGGTAGTGCTGAATAGCTGTACACTCATCGGAAGCGCTATATACGTGCCGTCAAGATTAGAAAGCATTTCGGTGGCGTCAATGCCTTTAATTCGGGACTTGATATTTTCATATCCGTTGAGCTTCTGATATACACCGCTTCTTACAATAGGCGCTATCTGATACAGAACCGGCATAAACAGGTCAAAATCATCGTCCTGCGAGAGAACTTTGGTCGTAAATCTGTCCCAACTTCCCTCGCCGTATTTCTTGATATTGACGTTTATTCCGTATAGGTTTTCATATTCCCTTGCCAGTTCTTCGACTATGAGAGTGTTGGGACCACAAAGCAGAACGGTGATTCCCTCGTCCTTGATGACATCTTCGGTGATTCCCGCAAGAAGGTCGTTAGCTTCTTCGTGTGTCATTTGTTCACGTGGGCTTGTGCAAGAAGCAAGCAAAGATGCCGACAAAGCCAGCGATAAGATGATGGCGAGTAATTTTTTCATACGATTACCTCCTTTTCCTAAATTGTAAACGCAATCGAATCTAGTGTCTACCAAGCAGACGCAACATCCGGGATAAAGCCGACGCAACTCAGGGTTTACATCGGTTTTACCCTCCAAGTGTTTTATATATATTATTACAACGCTCAGAGGAAAAAGGGTGCAAAATTTATTCTTCAAGGCGCATACGGACTTCCGTTGCCGCTTCACGGGCGAGTTCTTTGAGGGTGCTGTTTTTGCCGTCCGTTTGAGAAACGGTATTGGTCGCAACAAATATAGGCTCGACGTAATTCCAAGCAAATAAATGCCAGTAGGCATAGGCGTTTTCGGTGGTGTCGATGTTTGCATATGCGTCTGATGTGTCGCCGTTTCTTATATCAAACAGACACTCCAAAAACTTTGCGGCGCTGTCTTTTTTCTGACTGCTCGGGTTCATCACCACGAAGCCGTTATCGAGGATGGTATAGTCGTCGCCGCTGCCGAAGGGCATCTTCGCCTCGTTGCCGTCGGGGTAGTCGTAATAGAACTTGAGGAGCTTATAAAGCTCGCTTCCGTCGGGGTCGTTGAACGTTCCCGTGGTGACGTCGACGTTGTTTGCAAGGTAGATAAGTCTTGACATCTGCTTGGAGTATTCGTTTACGCCTGAAAGGTCTGAGTATGTTTCACGGGAGTAGCTTTCGGAAATGCCTGTCGGAATACCGACGTAAGTATCGCCAAGCTTTGAAACAAAGCCTGCCGCAAGGTCAGAGTCAAGGCGTTGCTTTAAGCCTTCGTAATTTGCGAGATCTTCGTAATATCCCGAAAGAAAATACTTATGCTGATGGGCATATATCGGCTCAAACAGGTCGAAGTCGGTGTCCCCTGCCATCAGTTTGACGTCAAGGCGATAGATGTCGGTGCCGTAGCTGACCGTGCGGACGAGCACGCCCGTTTCCTTTTCAAAGGCATAGATTATATCGCTGTAATCGGATGCCGACGCACAGGCAAGGGTGATACTTTCGGGCGGGCCGAGATAATCGAATATGTTCACCTCGTTATTCGGTGCGCAGATGACGGAAACGATGTTTTCATATATGCTTATAAACGGCTTGGCGTTGTCGGCAAAATCGAAATAAAACCGCTGATGAACGACGTTGTCGGGGTCGCTCAGCGAATGCTCGCTGATAAACAAGGGATGCTCTTCGCCCGAAGAATCGGCAGGAGCAACGGCGACGAGCGCCGTATCGGTTTTGGGGTTATAGGCGATGTCGAATTTGCTCTGAACGCTTATAACGTTGACGTCGGCAAGGTCGGTTATTTTGCCCTTGTCGAGGTCAACCTCAGAGATCTTGGCGTATCTTACGTCATAACGGCTGTTGCCTTCAAGTTTGAGCAGAGTGTTGCCCTTTGAGAAGCAATACTCCCGAGCGGGAATGTAGGTCGCCTTTTTCTCATTTAAAGTCACTGCAAGCTCGAGGGTTGCCTTGCTGTATGCGTTGTATTGGGTGAAATACATATCGCCCGACTTATCCCAGCAGACAAAAGCGTAGTAGTCATCAGTGACGAAGAAGTCTTTGATCTCAAGCTCGTCGGACTCTACCGGGAGGATGACCTCCGAAATAAGTTCGCCCGAGGGAGAATAAGCGCAGAGGGCGCCGTCTTTCTTGGAGTAGGTATAAAGCGTAGAGCCGTGAGCCGCAATAAAATCTGCGGAATCGGTCAGCTTACCGCTCTTAGCTGTTTCGAGGTTGAGGGTATACACGCCGTTGGCAGTAAGGAGATAGAGAATCTTTTCGATTTGAATCATATCCGTGATCTCGGACGGATCAACGGGCAAAGCTAACTCCTCAGCAGGCGCCCAGCCGTCATATTTGATGTTTTGGCCGAAAATTGAACTTGAAACGCTCTCCCCTGTCGGGACGAACTCGTTGCCCTCGGACGGTTTTTGCGAAAGCGAAGCCTCAGATGAGCAGGCGCACAAAACGAGCATCAGCACCGAAACGGAAAATGCAACGGTCTTTCTGAAAATATGTAACACGGTAAGCCCTCCTCTATATATCTATACCTATATGAACAGATTTCAGGGGCTCAAGATCACACGGTTCGGGCGGTTTTCGGGAAAATCTGCGTTTTAAACAAAACCTTTTTCGGGATATCGGCACAATTGCCATTTGAAAATGAAAAAACAGCGGTCAAGGAACGTTCTCCTTAACCGCTGTTCGGTTTATCAGTTAGTTTCGATCAGGTTTTTTGCAAGTGCCCTTGCGTCGCTCAGCGTCACGGTACCGTCAAGATACATAAGCTGGGAAATGATGTTTCCCGTTGCGGTACATTCAACGGGGCCTGCGCTGACGCTCTTTCCGGAATATTCTTCGGTCAGACGGTTTAAATATCTGTCTCGGCTTCCGCCGCCGACAATACTGATATGTCTGATGTTTTTCTCCGTTATCCGCTCTATCTCCTTAACGGTGACGTCATAGCTGTGTGCAAGCGAATGATATACCGAATTCAAAACGTCTGCGATCGGCAGATCCGGCTTGCCGAGATATTTGCGAACGGCGCTTATCATACTTTTGGGAGCTAAGAAGGAGCTGTCGGTGGGGTCGATCTTCTCGGTGAAGGAGCTTTCCATCGCCATTTCCATCATCTCATCATAGGTGTACTTCTTGCCGAGCTCTTTTCTTATGCTCTGGAAAAGCCACATACCCATAATATTCTTCAGGAAGCGGTAACGGTAACCGATGCCGCCTTCGTTTGAAAGACCTGCCGACATTGCTTCACGGGTGGTCACAGCCTGCAGATTCTCCGTTCCGACAAGGCTCCACGTTCCGGAGGATATGAACACCGATTCATCATCGACCGGACAAGCCGCCACCGCAGATGCAGTATCGTGGGAAGGACAGTGAATCACCGTGCAGTCAAATCCCACACGGGCTTTGATATCCTCCTTAAAGGTGCCGACAGCCGTACAGGGAGAGCTCAGAGGAAGGAAAAGCTCCTTTTTATATCCGAGCTTTTCGATAATATCCATATCCCACTGCTTGCCGTCTGCATTTACAAGACCCGTCGTCGAGCAGATGGTATATTCCTGCGAGATGACGCCCGTGAGCTTATATGAAAGATAGTCGGGCGTTAAGAGCATATGCGATGCCTTGTCCATCTTTCCCGATATTTTATCGCTCCAAAGCTGGAAAACGGTGTTATAGCTCTGCCTTTGAATACCCGTTCTGCGATAAAGCTCTTCTTCGGAAATGAGCTCATATATCTGTTCGGGCACGCCTTCGGTGCGAGAATCACGGTATGCTATGCAAGGCAGAAGCTCGTTGCCGTTTGAATCAAGCAAAACGTAGTCGACGCCCCAAGTGTCGATTGCGACGGTTGAGGGTATCTTTCCTATGTCTTTACACTTTTCAAGACCTTTAACAACGTTTTCAAAAAGCTCGGAAACGTCCCAGATGAGCGAGCCGTCCTGCTCGGTCATACCGTTTTCAAAGCGATATACCTCGGTCACGGTAAGCCTGCCGTCTTTGACCTCGCCCAAAAGGTGTCTGCCGCTCGAAGCGCCGATATCAATTGCCAAACAATATGCCATAGGCATCTCCCCAATCACTTATCGTTATAGTGCTTATAGCCGGGGTGCTTTCCCGTTACGTGGTAGTAATTATCTCTCAGATACAACAGCTTGTCGATCTGAGGCTTTTCGATCTCCTGCGCTCCGCCCAAAAGGTGAGCTGTAAGAGAGATCTTTGCAAAGAGCTCAAGAGTTTCCATTCGGTAATATGCCGTGATCAGATCAGCACCGACGGTAAGCGCACCGTGATTCTGCAGGAGGAAAACGTCGTGCTCTTTAAGATAAGGTGCGATCGCCTCGGGCACCTCGTTGGTCGAGGGAGTGCCGTAGGGCGTAAGCGGAATTGAACCGATGGCGATGACCGTTTCGATCATCGAATATTCATCAAGGCTCTTGCCTGCAACGGCATAGCCTGTTGCCGTCGGGGGATGTGCGTGTACGACAGCGCCGACGTCATCCCGTTCCTGATAGCAGCGAAGGTGCATTTTAATTTCGCTGGAGGGCTTATATCCCGGCTCGCCCGAGATGACCTCGCCCTTGTCGTTGATTATTACCAGCTTTTCGGGGGTGATGAAGCTTTTGCTGATACCCGTCGGGGTGGCCATAAAGTTGCCGTCGGGCAATTTCACGGAAACGTTGCCGTCGTTAGCGGCGACCCAGCCGAGCTGCCACATTTTGTGGCAGACGTCGCAAAGCTGTTCTCTTAATTCCATATATTCCATAGCTGAATCTCCTTAGCACTTTTTGAACAGAGGGCCGAAGTTCTGACAAGCTCTGTAATCAGCGCCCTCTTTATCCATTCCGAAGGCATTCCAAGCCGCAGGGCGGAAGATCTTTTCTTCGGGAACGTTGTGCATACAAACGGGAATTCTCAGCATCGAGCAAAGAGTGATAAGATCTGCGCCGATGTGGCCGTAGGAGATCGCACCGTGGTTAGCGCCCCAGTTGTTCATAACGTCATATGCCGACTTGAATGCGCCCTCACCCGTGCATCTGGGTGCAAACCAAGTGCAGGGCCAGGTATAGTCGGTGCGCTTCCAAAGGGTGTCGGTAACTTCATCGGGGAGTGCTACCGTCCAGCCCTCTGCGATCTGCAAAACGGGGCCCAAACCCTTAACGAGGTTAAGGCGGATCATCGTTGCGGGCATTTCAGCCTTTGTTACAAAGCGGGATGAATATCCGCCGCCGCGGAAATAACCGAGATCGGCGTAGTTCCAGGTGGAGTTTGCCATAATAGCCTTCTGATCTTCCTCGGTGACTTCATACCACGGCTTCATTACGCCGTTGCCGTTTTCGTCCTTGGCTTCGCCGTTGGCATCGAGGCAGCAAGCGCCCGAGTTGATAAGATGAATGAAACCGTCGGCTTCTTTAGCCATACCTTCAATGTCATAGCCGGTCACACGCTTGACGGAGTCGCCGCTCCAATATGTACGCACGTCGGCAAACATCTGAGGACGGTTGGTGAGCAGTTTCATAAACAGCATTCCGATGCCGTTTAATACGTCGTTTTCGGTTGCGAGAATATAAGGCTCACGGGCGCCGTTCCAGTCGAAGGAAGTGTTGAGCATTGCTTCGGGGAAGTCGCAGTTGGGATAGAAGTCTGTCCACTGGCGCTGACCCTGGAAGCCTGCGGCGATAGCGTTGTGTCCGACCATTTCTTCTTCGCATCCCTCGGGAAGATTCGGGTTGCCGTTCATAAGATCCTTGATGATGACCATCATCTTGACGACGAATTCCCAATCGGCATCCTTTTGCTCACGGGTCTTCTGAAGCTCCTCGGGGTTTTTGTCGAAGCCTTCAATGCAATACTGCTTAGCCCAAGCCAAAGCCTTTTCATATTCAGCCTTGTCGTAGATGCCCTCGGTCATTCGGCGGATTATTTCAACTTCGTCAACCGACTCAACTCTCATTCCGAGGTAGTCTTCAATGAAATCGGTGCTGATTATCGAGCCGCCGATGCCCATGCAGATCGAGCCGATCTGAAGATATGACTTGCCTCTCATTGTTGCAGCAGCAACTGCGGCACGGCCGAAGCGAAGGAGCTTTTCCTTGACGTCCTCGGGAATTTCGGTGTCGGTTGCGTCCTGAACATCGTGACCGTAGATACCGAATGCAGGAAGTCCCTTTTGAGCGTGAGTTGCCAAAACGGAAGCAAGATATACTGCGCCGGGACGCTCGGT
>CAYWXA010000053.1:0-10837 GCA_964462175.1 uncultured Oscillospiraceae bacterium | reverse complement strand
CCGTTGGCGTCGATATCAAAGGTTACTTCGATCTGGGGGATTCCTCTGGGAGCGGGAGCAATGCCGTCAAGACGGAACATACCGAGCTGTTTGTTATCCTTTGCGAACTCTCTTTCACCCTGGAGGATGTTGATGTCAACTGCAGTCTGGTTGTCAGCGGCAGTTGAGAAGATCTGTGCCTTCTTGGTGGGGATGGTCGTATTTCTTTCGATGATCTTGGTGCATACGCCGCCCATGGTTTCAAGACCGAGGGACAAGGGTGTTACGTCGAGAAGGAGCAAACCATCCTTGACGTCGCCGCCCAAGATACCGCCCTGATATGCGGCACCGAGTGCAACGCATTCGTCGGGGTTGATGCCCTTGAAGGGTTCCTTGCCGATGAGCTTCTTAACTGCTTCGACAACTGCGGGGATTCTTGAAGAACCGCCGACCATCAATACCTTTGAAAGGTCAGAGGTGGAAAGACCCGAGTCGGAAAGTGCCTGTCTTACAGGGCCCATTGTTGCTTCAACAAGGTCAGCGGTGATCTCGTTGAACTTAGCCTGGGTAAGGGTGAAGTCGAGGTGCTTGGGTCCGGTTGCATCTGCTGTGATGAAGGGCAGGTTGATGTTTGAAGAAGGAACGCTTGAAAGCTCGATCTTTGCCTTTTCAGCGGCTTCCTTGAGGCGCTGCATAGCCATCTTGTCGCCCGAAAGGTCGATTCCTTCGCTCTTCTTGAATTCAGCAACCAAAAGGTCGATGATTCTCTGGTCGAAATCGTCGCCGCCCAAGCGGTTGTTACCTGCGGTTGCCAAAACTTCGGTTACGCCGTCGCCCATCTCGATGATGGAAACGTCGAAGGTGCCGCCGCCGAGGTCATAAACCATGATCTTCTGCTCGTCTTCCTTGTCGATGCCGTAGGAAAGAGCAGCAGCGGTAGGCTCGTTGATGATTCTTCTTACGTTAAGGCCTGCGATCTGGCCTGCATCCTTGGTTGCCTGACGCTGAGCGTCGGTAAAGTATGCAGGAACGGTGATTACAGCTTCGGTTACCTTTTCGCCAAGGTATGCTTCAGCATCGGTCTTGAGCTTCTGCAGGATCATTGCGGAGATCTCCTGGGGGGTATATGCCTTGCCGCCCATATTTGCCTTATAGTCGGAGCCCATATGGCGCTTGATGGAGCTTACGGTGTTGTCATAGTTGACAACAGCCTGGCGTTTTGCAACCTGACCGACAAGACGCTCGCCGTTCTTGGAAATGCCGACAACGGAAGGGGTTGTTCTTGCGCCTTCGCTGTTGGTGATTACTACTGCTTCGCCGCCTTCCATAACAGCAACGCAGGAATTGGTTGTACCAAGGTCGATACCTATAATTTTAGACATAATTCATTTCTCCTTTTAAATCTAAATATAAAATGTATTGTTTGTTTATTTAATCGGTTTTCACCGGTTTTAACAGTTTGCAACGACGACCATCGCAGGTCTGATTACCTTATCGCCCATCTTATAACCCTTCTGATATACCTGTGCGACAACGTTTTCGCCGAGGTTTTCATCGGTTATCTGGCTGACGGCGTTTTCAAATCTGGGGTCAAATTCTTCGCCGACGCGGTCGATCACTTCGACGTTGAGCTTCTTAAACGTTTCGCAAAGCTGATTGTATATCATCAAAACGCCCGCTTTATATTTTTCGTCGGTGGTTTCTGCCGCCAAAGCTCTTTCAAAGTTGTCTGCCAGAGGCAAGAACGCTTCAACTGCCTTTGCTGTCGCATCGGGATATATTGAAAGCTTTTCTTGCGCTGTGCGCTTGCGGAAGTTGTCATATTCCGCCATCAAGCGAAGATGTTTGTCTTTTGCTTCGCCAAGCTCGGTTTTGAGCTCTTCGTTTTCTTTAATGAGAAGCTCTTCGGGTGTGGGCTCGGCTGCCTCTTCGGCGGTGCCTGCGTCCTGATTCTTTTCAAGCTCCTCGGCTGTCATCTTTTCTTCATTTATCATTTATGCTTACTCCTCCTCGGCTTCATATTCATCATCGTTTGAAAGCATTTCGGAAATTTTATTCGTGAAGTATTCAATATACGGGATGACCTTGCGGTAGTCGATTCGCATAGGGCCGATGACTCCCAGATGTCCCGCAACTTTGCCGTTTTTCAAGAAGTTCGAGCTTATAAGGCTTGAATTTCCGATAACGAAGTCGTCCTGCTCCTCAGAGAATACGACGTGTATGCCCGAGAAGCTGTCGTCGATCAGCCGCTGAAGCTCGGCGCTGTTATCCAAAAATGCGATTATCTCGCCCTGGTCGACGTCGGTGCGCTTCAAGAGGTTTTTGCCTCCCGATACGGACACGTCTCGCTGGGTCATTTCCTTGGACATATCGAACAGACCTTTAATCAGCGGTGAGAGGGTCAGAAGATACGTTCCCATTGCGGTTTCAAGCTTTTCAAGCATTTCATCGCTTAATACCTCAACAGGCACACCCTCAAGATTCTGCTTGACATAATTGGAAAAATACTGGAGCTGTTCATTGGTCAAATCAAGCTCTAAGCGGCAGGTGCGGTTTTTAATTTTGCCGTTTGAGGTTATCATCAATAAAACGTACATCCGCTTGCCGGTCGGAATTACCTCAACCTTTGAGATGACCGAGAATTTCGGGTTTTCGCTTGAAATGAACGTTGCACAGCTCGTAAGCTTTGCGAGCGCATTCGATGCCGATTGAACCAGCACTTCTTCCGAATATACATCGTCGGGAAGCATATCATCAAGCAACTGCTTTTCCTCGTCGGAAAGGGGCGAGGTGGTCATCAGACGGTCAACGTATAAGCGGTAGCCGTTATACGTCGGCACTCTGCCGGCAGAGGTGTGGGGCTGTTCGAGATAGCCTTGCTTTTCAAGCTCCGCCATTTCGTTACGGATGGTGGCGCTCGATGCGTTGATATATCGGCTGATCGCTTTTGAGCCGACGGGTTCGCCTGTCATTATATATTCATCAACAACTGCGGCAAGAATCCTCAGTTTTCTGTCGTCCACGCTTTACCCTCCAATCGGTTTTAGCAGTTGATGTCTTAGAGTGTTAGCACTCTATGTTCCCGAGTGCTAATTTTATTATACCCCGATTTTTCCCAATGTCAATAGATTTCACATATTTTTCAAAAATCTTTTCAAGCTTCACACTTTGACAAACTTCCCCTATGCGTTGGGGTATCATCCAAGAAGAAGCGTTCGCACGTTTATATATAAGGAGGAAACTATGGCAGTAAACATTGAAACAAACGGCAGGGACGAGCTTTTGGCAAAGCTCTCGGGAGAAATCGACCACCACTCCTCCCTTTGGCTGAGAATGGACATTGACACGGCGATCTGCGAGAACAAGCCGAAAACCCTGATGCTTGATTTTTCCGACGTCAGCTTTATGGACAGTTCGGGCGTGGGACTGGTTATGGGGAGATATAAGCTGATGAAGGAGCTCGGCGGAAGCGTGGAGCTTTGTAACCTCCCCGAAAGCATCGAACGGGTCATGCTTTTGGCAGGAATGAACAGAATTTGCAAAATTAAGTGAAGGATGTGAGAAATATGGCAAGAAAGACAGTTAACGAAATGAGAATCAGGTTCCCCTCCCTTTCTGAAAACGAAAGGCTGGCACGCTCGGCGATAAGCGGATTCGTTGCCCTGCGAAACCCTCAGATAGATGAGCTGAGCGATATTAAAACCGCCGTCAGCGAGGCGGTGACCAACTCAATCGTCCACGGATATCGAAACGCCTTGGGCGAGATCGAGATGACGGCAAAGATTTTTGATGACGACACCGTTTACATAAGGATCAAGGACAAGGGCGTGGGCATTGAAGATATTAAACAGGCGATGACTCCCCTTTTCACCACTCTGGCGCAGGAAGAACGCTCGGGGTTGGGATTCTCGGTGATGGAGAGCTTCTGCGACAGCGTTAAGGTTACGAGCAAATACGGCTCCGGCACAACAGTAGTATTGATAAAGAAGCTCCGGACTAAGCTGTAAAGGTGAAAAATGTATCTGTTAAATGAAGCTTATACGGAAACACAGGCAACCGCCGAGGACAACCTCGGGCTGGTCAGACTTTGTGCAGGCAGATTTAAAGGAAAGGGCATTGAATATGAGGAGCTGTATTCGGCGGGGTGCATCGGTTTGCTCAAGGCGGTGAAAAGCTTCGACAGCACGAGAGGCGTGCGGTTTTCGACCTATGCCGTGCCCGTTATATTGGGAGAAATCAAACGGCTTTTCCGTGACGGCGGAATGATCAAGGTTTCGAGAGGACTGAAAGAGCGTGCTCTGCAAATTGCAAGGGCAAGAGAAGCATTTGAAAGAGTAAATCTTCGGGAGCCGACAGTTGAGGAGCTGTCACAGATCACCGAATTGGAGCCTATGGAAATTGCGGAGGCGATAAGCGTGATGCAACCGACGGTGAGCCTTACATCGGGTGAGGACGGCGAGACCGAGCTTGATATTCCCGTTCCCCCGCCCGACGACAGGATAATTGATTCGCTGGCGCTCAGACAGGCGCTCGAAAAGCTGGACGAAAAAGACCGCACGCTGATATATCTGCGATTCTTCGCAAATATGACCCAGCAGGCGGTCGCAACACGCTTGGGCTGCACTCAGGTGCAGGTTTCAAGGCGTGAAAAGAAGCTTCTTGAACGGCTGAGAAGTGAACTCTGACGGCATTTTCGTTCTGTACAAAATTTTTCCTCATTGCCATATTGACCATTTTGCACTTTAGAATGATAAATCGTACACTCGCATCTTACAACAAATTTCAAATTTTTTTACGCAAAATCAACAATATGAAAATTTTACATTCTTTGAAATCCTTTGTCTGCGTGCTTTAAAAGCCACGATATCACATTTTTAGTCTTATTGTTATAAATTTGTCAAATTGGTTTGATAAAAAAATTAAACAATTTTTGTCATAATCATTGACTTTTTATAATATCTGATATATAATGAGTGAGTAATGTAGTTCACCAATTTGAAAAGGAGGGTACTACTATGGCAGTCCCGGTAAAGAATTTAAAAAAAACAAACACCGAGCCTTCACTCAAAGCCGCACTTTTAAGGCTGATGAAAACCAAACCCCTTGCTAAGATAACCATTAAGGAGCTTTGCGAAGAGGCTAAAGTTTACAGATCGACGTTCTATTGCCACTATGCCAGCACGGAAGAACTTTTGGCGGCAATTCAGAATGAGCTCATCGCCGTTGCAGACAACGCCTATGACGGACTTATCAGCGAGAGATTGTCCCCTGTAGGTTACGTCAAGGAGCTTTTGGAGTACGTTAAGAGCGGAAAGTATGATTTCTGTGTACTTCTTGGCAACTACGGCAAGGAAGCTGATGAATTCAGAGTCAGATTCATCTGCCATTTGGCTGAGCAGCTCAAGACCGTCTTGACGTGCGTTGAAGTGCCTCTTGAGAAGGAGTATGTTCCCATGTACGTAACTGTGGGTTCTCTCTCGGTAGTTTCAAAATGGGTTGCAAGCGGTTGCGATGCACCGGTCAGTGATATTGCTGAGCTTGTTTTGAAGCTTGCGGAAAAAGCCTGCAAGTAAACAACCAAATTATTAGCAGTCCGATCTCGGGCTGCTTTTATTTTTTTGCGGGGAAAGAGGCTGCGGGATGTCTGCGAAAGGCGCGGCAGCGCCGCAGGTATCCCGCAGCCGAAGGCAAAAAAACAAAGGCTGTAAATTCGGTGGGCACTTTGCTTATGCACGCCGTTTTTACAGCCTTTTTTGAGTTTTATTTTATCGTTATACTGATCTCGTGGATCTCCGCTTCGGTCATTACCGCAGTATAATCGTAATGAATATCCACGGAATATACCTTGCCGGCTTCAAGATAAACAGTCGTCGTTTCCGAGCATCTTCCGCCGTAGGTCCTGCTGAATACGACGGTGTCGCCGTCCGAAAGGGTAACGGTGGCGTATGCATTGCTGTTGGCGGGATAGCTACGAATAGTTATCGAGTAATCTTGCGAAACCGAAACCTTAACGTCGTCTGCGTGGATGGTCTTTTCGCTGAGTGCGCTAAAGGTCTCAACGTCCGAATAATCCATCACCTCGCTCGGATACTGACCCTCATAAAGCCAGTTTGCCGTGCCGTAAAGTCCGAATGCAAGAACAACGGCAATTACGGTGATAATGACAAGAGATCTTCTCGATGCAGATGTGGATATCACCTTTCCGTCATGAACGGGAAGCCCCTTCTTCGTGCGCTCATAGTCAATGATCTCTTTCATCTTCTTGGGACGCAAAAGAATTACCGTCACCAAAACGAATATCAGCGCGCTGAAGCACATATCGGGAGTATACGATTCGATGGTTTCCGTAAGAGAGCCGCCTTTATAGAAGCCTGCGGTGAAAGCGCCGCAGAAATCGACAAAGCCGTGAATAAACGCAAGCGCCCAAATGTTTCGGCAACGGAAATATATTGCCGAGAGCGCCATTCCCATTGCACAAGCGGAAAATACCTGAACGATGACTCCGACGAGAGCGCCGCTGTCCTCAGCGCCGACGGCGTTCATAACGTGCATAAGTCCGAAAACCATTCCCGACCAGAGCGTTGCGCTCCAGACGCCCGAAGGATCCTTATTGAAATGATCGTAGAACAGATTTGAAATGATCCCTCTGTAGAAGGTCTCTTCGCACAGACCGATCAGGAATACGCAAGCGACGTATGCAGCTATCTTCCAACCGGCTTCAAGCTCATAGCCGTTGCGGATGCCCTCGGTCAATGAAGCTATAAGGGATATCACGGAAACGACCAGAAAATAAGTTCCAGTTCCGAGACCTTTGAAGAAGCCCGTGCCCCATTCGTTCCAAATTGAATTATAGCCGAAAAGCGCCACGATCCCGATGCCGATCAGGCTCAAAAATGCCTCAACGGTTCCCTGAAGGACGAAATCTCCGTTTGTAATGAAAAACGACGGCGCAAACCATGCAATGAGCAACGTCACGGCGAACATTGATATATCAAAAATCAACATCACCAGAATACTGAATAAAAGCGGATGTTTAACTGCGGATCTTTTCATTGCGGTTCCTTTCGTGATAATTAAAGTGCTGCAAGCGACTGCTCGATCTTGGCGAGCTTTTCCTGTGCCTTTGAAAGCTTGACCTTTTCCGACTCGATCAACTGTGCGGGAGCCTTTGCAAGGAAGCCTTCGTTTCCGAGTTTTTTGGAGATGATCTCGATATCCTTGAGGACTCCTGCCTTTTCCTTATTAAGACGTGCAAGCTCCTTGTCCTTGTCGATGATCTCGGAAAGAGGAATGAACAAACGTGCGCAATCGGTAACAACGGTTACGGCGTCAGCCATTTCAACCTTGTCGGAGATCTTGACATCAGAGGCAGAAGCCAAACGCTGGAAGAAGATGATGCCCTTTTCAAAGATGTCAGCCTCATTTGTTTCGATATAAAGCTCTGCCTTCTTTGACGGAGGAACGTTCATTTCAGCACGGCGGTTTCTTATTGCCTTGATCGCTGTGATGATCTTTTCAAAGTCGGTTTCTTCAGCGGCATATGCAAGCGATTCGTCATATGCGGGGAAGCTTTCAAGCATAATGGGCTTGCCGTTGTTAACAAGCGCCTGCCAGATCTCTTCGGTGATGAAAGGCATAAAGGGATGCAAGAGCTTTAAGATTCTCTGCATTGCCCAAACCAAAACAGCCTGTGCATTTGCGCAGGTCTCGCCGCCGGCGAGAATTCTCGGCTTTGTCAGCTCGATATACCAGTCGCAGTAGACATCCCAGATGAAGTCGTAAAGCTTTGAAACTGCAACGCCAAGCTCGAATTTATCGAGATTATCTCTGACTTCCTTTGCAAGGGTGTTAATTTTTGAAACGAGCCACTTGTCTTCAAGCGCCAAAGTTTCGGGGAGAGTATCAACTGCCTCGAAATCTTCGGGGAGATTCATCATAATGAATCTGGTTGCGTTCCAGAGCTTGTTCGCAAAGTTACGGCTGGATTTTACCTTTTCGTCGGAATATCTCATATCGTTTCCGGGAGAGTTGCCCGATGCAAGCATAAACCTCAGAGCATCAGCGCCGTATTCGTCGATAATTTCAAGGGGGTCAATGCCGTTGCCCAAGGACTTGGACATCTTTCTGCCCTGAGAGTCACGGACAAGACCGTGAATCAGAACGGTATCAAACGGCTTTTCGCCCATATGCTCCATACCTGCAACTATCATACGGGATACCCAGAAGGTGATGATGTCGTATCCCGTAACGAGGGTCGAAGTGGGGTAAAAATATTTAAGGTCATCGGTGTTTTCCGGCCAACCGAGGGTCGAGAAGGGCCACAAAGCCGAGCTGAACCATGTATCAAGGGTGTCGGGGTCCTGACGCATAGGCTTGCCGCACTTGGGACATACTGCGCTGTCGTCCTTCGTGACGATCATTTCGCCGCAATCGTCGCAATAGAAGGCAGGGATACGGTGTCCCCACCAGAGCTGACGGGAGATGCACCAGTCACGGATGTCTTCCATCCAGTTGAAGTAGTTCTTGTCAAAGCGTTCGGGAACGAACTTGATATCGCCCGAGCGAACAGCTTCGATCGCAGGCTTTGCAAGATCAGCCATTTTAACGAACCACTGCAAAGAAACTCTCGGCTCAATGGTGGTGCCGCAACGGTAGCAGGTGCCGACGTTGTGGGAATGCTCTTCAATTTTAACGAGGAAGCCGCCTTCTTCGAGGTCCTTAACGATCGCCTTTCTTGCCTCGAATCTGTCCATACCTGCATACTTGGGATAATCGTCAGTTATCTTGGCGTCATCGGTCATAACGTTGATGACGGGCAGGCTGTGGCGAAGTCCGACTTCAAAGTCGTTGGGGTCGTGTGCAGGGGTGATCTTTACGACGCCTGTACCGAATTCCATATCAACGTAAGGATCGGCAACAACGGGAATCTCTCTGCCAACAAGGGGAAGTGTTACGGTCTTGCCGATATATGCCTGATAGCGCTCGTCCTTGGGGTTAACTGCAACGGCAGTATCACCCAAAAGGGTTTCGGGACGGGTGGTTGCAAGCTGGAGCCAACCGCTGCCGTCGGTCAAAGGATAACGCAAATGCCAGAAGTGACCAGCCTGGTCTTCATATTCAACCTCGGCGTTGGAAATTGATGTCAAGCAATGGGGGCACCAGTTGATGATGCGCTCGCCACGGTAGATGAGGCCTTTTTCATAATACTTGATGAAAACTTCCTTAACTGCCTTCGAACAGCCCTCGTCGAGGGTAAATCTCTCACGGGTCCAGTCGCAGGAGGAGCCGAGCTTTTTAAGCTGGGAGATGATCCTTCCGCCGTACTGCTCCTTCCAAGCCCAAGCACGCTCCAGGAAGCCGTCACGTCCGAGGTCGTCCTTGGTGATGCCTTCTTTGCGCATAGCTTCAACGATCTTCGCTTCGGTCGCAATGGATGCGTGGTCGGTGCCGGGGAGCCAAAGGGTGGCGTATCCCGACATTCTCTTATAGCGGATCAAAATATCCTGCAGGGTGTTGTCAAGTGCGTGTCCCATATGGAGCTGACCTGTGATGTTCGGAGGGGGGATCACGATGGTATAAGGCTCCTTTTCGGGGTCTGCTTCAGCCTTGAAGCAGTCGTTGTCGAGCCAGTATTTATAAATTCTGTCTTCGACTTCTCTCGGTTCATAAAGTTTTCCGAGTTCTTTTTTCATTATAAACCATTCCTTTCATAGTTTTTTTGAGGCGATGGTGAAATCTAAATAAAAAAATCGCCTCAAAGATTTTTTCTTTGAGACGAGCTGTTTACCCGCGGTACCACTCAAATTGCACGGAAAGCTTCCGCACCTCTTTGCGATCGGTAGAAAAGATCGCTGACGTAACGTGTCACAAATACGGAGGAGGTCTACGGCATTGAAAAAATGCTTCTTCTCCCCTGCTCTGAAGCTACAGATCATCAGTTTCATCCACGGCTCGCACCATCCGCCGCTTCTCTTTGATGAAGGTTCTGTGATCCCTCTTCGTCATGGCATTTTGAAGATGTAACAATAATAACACCAAGCGGCGAAAAAGTCAACCCCAAAGGTATTTTTGAGGGGTGTTTGGGGAGAATAACCGGCAAGAGCGGTGCGGGCGGCAGCCTGCCGTCGGCTTCGCCGACGGCGAAGCGCGCCGAAGGCGCGCATGACCCGCAGCCCCCCGCGGGGGGGTGCGGGTGGCTGCCGCATCGTGCACAAACTGCGATTTTTTGCTGAGCGAGGCGGCGTCACGGAGGCTGCGCCGACAAAGGGCGGCGTGCCGGAGCGGTGCCGCCGAGCGGAGGAGGATAATGAACCTTACAAAATCACTCACGATTTTCGCCGCAGGCGGGTTGGCTTACGGCTTGATCGAGCTGGCGTGGCGGGGTCGCACGCATATTTCGATGTTCGTTGCGGGCGGTATATGTTTTTTGCTGATTGACCTAGTTGGAAGAAAGCTTGAACGCTTGGGAATACTCACACAGGCAATGGTCAGTTCTGCGATGGTAACCGCAGTTGAATTTACAACGGGCGTTATTGTGAATATTTGGCTTGATTTGAACGTTTGGGATTATTCCGCAATGAGAGCAGACCTTTTAGGTCAGATATGCCCTCTGTTCTCATTTTTATGGATATGGCTTTCGATTCCTGCAATGTTTTTGGCGAGCGGAATGCGAAAAGTTCTGTTTGGGGAGATGCCTGCAAAAATGCAACTTTTGCCGAGGTTTGATGCACGAAAGGCGCAGGTATGACGTCAGCCAACGTCCGGCATAGCCTCTCCCATTGGGAGAGGTGGCGCGCGAAGCGTGACGGAGAGGGCATTCAGCGGAAGCAAGCCCACGCCCTACTTTTGATTTGAGCAA
>CAYWXA010000052.1:8295-10981 GCA_964462175.1 uncultured Oscillospiraceae bacterium | reverse complement strand
GGCGAGTCGGGCACCGCAATTGGGAAGGTGTCGGCGTATGCCGACGGATGAGGTGCCAAGCCTCTTGCAAACCAAAATGCGGGTCCCCTCCATCACGCCAATTCGTGGCACGATGGTCGCCGCCTCCGCCCCACAACTCCCTTTTCCTAACCAAGAAAGGACTTCCCCAAAAATGGCAAGATCACTTATTAAAAGAACGATATCCCTGCTGACGGCGCTGATATTGGTGATGACGATGATCGGATATACCGACACCACGGTCGTCACCCACGCCGACAAGCAAGCCGACCTTGAGCAGGAGCTGGCTGATCTTAAAGAGCAGCAGGAAATATATGAAGCAAAACTCAAAGAAACGAAAAGCGACCTTTCAAAGGAACGTGAATATCAAAAGACGATAACCTCGCAGATCGAAACGACGGAGGAATATATCCGCACTCTGGTCGAGCTGATGAACAGCTATGACGATGAGATCGCAGGGATCGAAGCTGAGATCGTCATTTTGGAAGGCGAGATCGCTGACACACAGGAGCTTATAGACGCTCAGAAAATTGAGATAGACGAGAATATCGAGCTTTATGAGCAGCGCTTGCGTGCGCTTTATCTTTCGGGAAACGACTCGGTTGCTTCCATAATTCTGGGCGCCACCGACTTTTTCGATATGCTGATGAAGATCGAGCTTGTCACCCGTGTTGCGAGGTATAACGACTCCCTCATCAAAAGCCTTATCGACCTGAAGGATGCTTACGAAAACAACCAGCTTATGCTTGAAGGCAAGATCAGCGAGCGTGAGCTCGCCATAGCCGACGTTGATAATAAAAAAGCAGACGTCGCCCTTCTGAAAGCGGATTGGGATTCCCAGCTCGCCGATCTGAACGCTTTGTATGAACAAAGTGACGCCCGAATCGAGGAGCTCAAGGACGAGCGTGACGCTTATGAAGAAAACCTCGAGGAGATCGAGGAGGAAGCTGAAAAGCTGGAAGAAGAGATCCAGAAGATCATCAACGAAAAGGCAAGAGCCAACTATATGGGCGACCTTCCCGAGGGAAGCTTCCTCTGGCCGGTTCCCGGATTCTATTACGTTTCCTCCGAATATGGCTACCGTTGGGGCAAGCTCCACAAGGGTATCGACATTGCAGGTTCGGGTATCAAGGGCGAGCCTATCACCGCTGCAAACTCAGGCGAAGTAATATTCGTCATCAACACCTGCAAGCATAACTACGGCAAGTCGAAGAGCTGCGGCTGCGGAGGCGGCTACGGCAGATATTGCATCATCGACCACGGCGGCGGATATACCACCCTTTATGCGCACGCAACCGACATTATCGTTGAGGTCGGAGATTACGTTACCACGGGCGACGTGATCGGCTACGTCGGCTCGACCGGCTACTCTACCGGCTGGCATCTCCACTTTGAAGTCAGAGTTGACGGAACCGCAAAGGACCCCCGTAAATTTGACCTTATCATCAAATAAATCCCGAAGGGACGAACGATTACGAACAAGAAGATATCACTCGGTCTGGCGGTAGCTTTAATGGCTATCTCCGCCGCAATAACCTTTATCATTTCGACCAGTTATTCGCTGAACATTTATAACGGTCTTGTTGCCGACGTTCAGCAGCGTGCCGAGATGTATACGAAGCTTGAGCAGATAGACACCTACGTGCGTGCTTATTACGACGGCGATATTGACGAGGACGCTTTAATTGAAGCGCTTGCAGAAGGCTATATCTCCGTTTTGGGCAGAAACGAAGCGAAATATCTGGATTCAACCGAATATTCTATTTATAAAGAGCATTTGAGCGGCACCCATTTGGGCATCGGCATCTATTGCGAAGAAGTCGGCGGATATCCCACCGTCACGAGCGTTTTGTCAAACAGCCCTGCTTCTTTAGCGGGCATTCAGGTCGGCGAGAGCATCGTTTCGATCAACGGTCAAAGCGTTCTTGATTTAGGATATGACCGTGCGTACGCTCTTTTAAGAAGCGACCCAGGCACGCCTCTTGCGATAACCGTCAGAAGCGCAGGCGTTGACAGAAGCGTCAACTGCACCACCGCTCAGATGACCGTTCCGAGCGTTTCGGCTCGCATCATCGGTGAGCACGGATACATAAAGATATCCGAGTTCAACGATAAATCCTATCAGCAGTTCACCGCCGCATATTCGATGCTGACCACTTCGGGAGTCAAGGGCATCGTCATTGACCTGAGAAATAACGACGGCCTGAGCTTTGACGCCGCTACAAACATCCTGCACGCATATCTGCCTCTGGATTCCGTCGTTGCCATTACGACAGACCTTTCGGGCGAGCAGTCGATCCTTTCCCGTGCGTCGGGCACCAACGTCATAACCGTTCCCGTGGCGGTTTTGACAAACGCCAAAACTGCAGGCCCTGCCGAGCTTTTTGCGGCGGCATTAAGAGATAATCTGGGCGCACAGATCGTCGGCACCTCCACCAAGGGAGAAGGCACTTATACCGAAAACTATTCCCTTTATGACGGCGCCTGCATCATTTTGCCCGTTGCATCCTTGCAGTCGAGCGACACCCAGTTCGACTCGGTCGGTGTCAAGCCGAACTATGAAGTAGCGGTCGAAGGGGACACGAACGAATATCTTGCAACTCTTGACGAAACTACCGATCCCTGCCTTAAAAAAGCGCACGAGCTTTTGCTTCAGATCGCAGGATAA
>CAYWXA010000052.1:0-8195 GCA_964462175.1 uncultured Oscillospiraceae bacterium | reverse complement strand
AGGGCAAACTTCATAGCGCAGCGGCTTAATCTGCCCGCAAGGCAAGCTTAACTAAAAAAGCACCCACGCAGGGGTGCTTTCTCTTATCCTATATCAATATCAAAACCGTTTTCTTCAAGGTCTGCCAAAATCTCGTCGATGTTGACGTCCTCCCAGACGATATCCTCTTCCTCTTCCTCGCCGTCCTCCGCTTCAACAACGGGAACGTCCTCGTCATCCTCGGTTGCAGGCTTGGTTTCTTCCTTCTTGGTGGTCGTGGCTTCGGTGGTAGCTTCGGTAGTGGTCGTGGCTTCGGTGGTAGCTTCGGTGGTGGTCTGCTCTGTGGTAGTTGCTTCCGTCGTGGTGGCTTCGGTCGTTGCCTCAGTGGTAGCGGCGGTCGCTTCGTCTTCTGCGGGCGCAGGTGTAGTCGTAGTCACCTCATCCTCCGAAACGGGGGCGTCGGTCACGATAGGCTCATCGGTCGAAACGTCCGAACTGCTGACCGATCCGGAATCATCGCCGTTATTTTTCTTTTCATCGCCGCAGGCGATAAAGGTGCAAAGCGCAAGAGTGAGTATCATCACAAAAAGCAGTTTTCTCATTTATGTATATTCCTTTCGATACTGGTTAATTATATTGTACGACATAACAACTGGAATTTCAACAGGAAAATGTCGGAATATGCGGAAAATAAAAGCTCCGCTTAGATAGTAAGCGGAGCCGAAAGGCATTTAGAAATCAGCCGTTGAGCTTCTTTGCGAGCTGGGACTTCTTTCTTGCAGCAGCATTCTTATGAAGAATACCGGCAGCGCAAGCCTGATCTACCTTCTTGATAGCAGCCTTTACTGCAGCTTCCTTGTTAGCTTCGTCAGCAGCGTTTGCCTTCTTGATAGCGGTCTTGAGCGCAGACTTCTTAGCTTTGTTTCTGAGAGTCTTAGCTTCGATAACTCTGGTTCTCTTCTTAGCAGACTTAATGTTAGCCATTAAGACACCTCCTATGTCATGTTTAAAATCCACTTATTTGGATAAGCTACTTGCACGACTGAGAGAAAGTGCAAAAGGTTAATGACTCCTTACTTATTCAACAAGTATCTTAGTTAATATATCACCATTTTTCAAAAAATGCAATAGGTTTTTAATAAATTCTTTGAAAATTTATAAAAAATTTTCCCAAAAACCCTTTATTTTAGGAGGTTTTATATGATTACACGCTCTGACCTCGCTCTTGAAGCCGCAGATTCTCTTTTAAGCTCGGACAAACTGCCTGAAGGCGTCAGCCTTAAACGGTACGTAAGAGGAGCGTTTAACGTGACCGACGTCAGGATATTCAGCGACTGCGCCGCAGAAAGCCTTGATAAACCGAAGGGGAGATATCTGACCCTTGAAACGTTACACAGCTTTGACACTCATCCGGGCGACTTTGCAAAGGACAGCCTGGCGCTTGCCGACGAGCTTCGTTCGATGATCGGCAGTCCCAAAAAGGTTTTGGCGGTGGGTCTTGGAAATTTTGACGTGACCCCCGATAGCTTAGGCGCAAGAGTTGCCGACAGGATCATCGCAACACGGCATATAAAGGAAAACTGCCCTGAGCTTGACAGGATGTTTGATGCAAGCGTGGGAGTGATCAAAACGGGGGTAATGGGCAAAACGGGTATAGAATCGGTGGAAATGGTCAAAGCGGCGGCGGAGCTTGCAAAGCCCGACTGTATCATCGTCTGCGATGCGCTTGCCTGTTCGGGAGTTTCAAGGCTCGGATGCGCCATTCAGCTTTCCGACACGGGCATATCTCCCGGATCGGGCGTGATGAATTCAAGAAAAGAGATCTCGAAAAACACCGTCGGAGTCCCCTGCATCGCTATCGGCGTTCCCACGATGGCAGATTCAAAGGAATTGGGTATGATGGTCACTCCGAAGAATATTGACCGGCTCATATTCCGCGCGTCAAGGCTTATATCAAACGCCGTTAATCTTTGCCTTCACCCAAGCCTTACGCTCAGTGAGATTGAAGTGTTGGCGGAATAAAAACTTCGGGAAACCTATTGACAATTCGGGCGTAATCCTATACACTATTATGTGACTTAAATATGACAGGAGGGAACACTATGATTTTTGAAAAGGTTAGAAAGCTCATCGCTGAGCAGTTGGACGTCGATGCAGAGGACATCACCCTTGAAACGGTTATCACCGAAGATCTGGGCGCTGACTCTTTGGACGTTGTTGATCTTGTAATGACTTTTGAAGATGAGTTTGGAATCGAGATCCCCGATGACGCAGTTGAAACAATCAAGACCGTCGGCGATATCGTTAAGTTCGTTGAAGAAAATAGCTGATAAAACAAAACCGCTCCGAGCAAAATCGGGGCGGTGATTTTTTGCGGTTGAGGAGGGGCGTGAAGATGCAGCGAGCCGTCATCGAAAAGCGCGGCAGCGCCGATGGTGGCGAGCGGTATGCCCCGCGCAAAGGTTCGGGCTCGGCACGACTGCGGCACGATTTGCCTTCGCAAATGCGCCTTGCCACGCCTCGCCCTGCAAAAACCCTTAAAAAATCGCAATAACTTCAAATTTCCTGTTGCATAGTCGGAATTTAAGTGCTATAATTAACTTGATATTACTATATCGCACAAAGGTGCAGAAAGGTTAAAACAAATGCTTCATGAAAAGTCGTGCGGAGCGATAGTCTACCGCAAGTTTCATGGCAATACCGAGATCCTTCTGATCAAGCACGTCAATTCGGGTCACTGGTCCTTCCCCAAGGGTCACGTTGAATCGGGCGAAACTGAAGTTGAAACTGCTCAGCGTGAGATAATGGAAGAAACGGGAATAGACGTTATAATTGATTCTTCCTTCAGGGAGACCGTTTCCTATTCTCCCAAGAGGGGCACTCAAAAGGTCGTGGTATATTTCCTTGCGAAAGCAAAGAACACCGACTACGTGGCGCAGGAAGAAGAGATATCCGACATTCGCTGGGTCGAGATCGGCAGAGCACAATCGGTATTGTCATACGAAAACGATAAGAGCATTGTCAGTAAGGCAAAGGCAGTTATCGCATAACAAAGATAAAAGAGCGGAATATGACCCGCTCTTTTCTTTTTGCATTTTTTAAGTGAAAATTTCTTTATGTATGTCCCCAAATCGTGTATAATTGGGATATACGGACAAATTGCAATTTGCTTGGCGGTGATCACTTGACAAAAGAACAATCGAAAAGAATAGAGGCGCTGTATCTTGAAATGTTCAGGCGGCTTTACGGTGTGGCGTTGGCGGCGCTTAACGATCCTCATCTTGCCGAGGAAGCGGTGCAGGACACCTTCCGCATAGCCTGTGCAAAACCGGATTCGCTGCTTTCAAGCCAAAATCCGCAAGGCTGGCTGATGAACACTTTAAAAAACGTGCTGATGAAGATTCGCTCACGCCGAGCGTATGACAAAGCTTACGTAATTCCGCTTTTATCCGACCACGAAAACCTCATCGGCAAAGCAGACGGAGAAAACAACGGTATCCTCTCTCTGGTAGATGAGGATGACAGGCGAATTCTTACACTTACGGCGCTGGAGGGAAGAACGATGAACGATGCCGCAAAGATCTTGGGCATCAGCCTTGAAGCCTGCAAAAAGCGGGCGCAAAGAGCAAGGCGCAGGCTTAAAGAAAAGCTGATCAAATTTGAAGAGAGGGAGAAGCAAATATGAACGAACGTGATTTTGAAAATATTATATCGCAAGATCTTGAAGTTTTGAGCGCTGACGAGCTTTTGGCGATGTCAGAGTCGCTTTCCTGCGACGGTTGCCCCGAGCCGACGCAAGCGCTTGAAGATTTCAAACGTGACTATCTGCCCGAAGCAAGCGAAGTGTCATTATATGACGACGAACCGAAGCGCAGGCAGGCACGCAGGATCAACTTAAAGCACCTCGTTACGGTTGCGGCAGTCGTGGCGCTTATGGCTGCCTGCTCGATCGTATCCTATGCCGCAGGAGCGGCGTCGGGAGGCAAAGAAACGGATAAGAGTGTGTCTGAAGCCTCCGATACCGAGGAAGAACCGCTTAAAACGGGCGTTGAGATCGACGGCTCTTATAGGGAGTTATACGTCATTAAGCCAGTTGATGAAAATGCAGACGATTACAGCTACTCGCCAAACAAGCTCGGCAACAAGGATTTTTTAACCAGTACCTACCGAGCCTACAATGCTTATTGTCACTACGCCGACCTTGACGGCAACGTGCTGGAGTTTGAAAAAATAACGTACAGCGATGAAGAATATAACGAATTGCGTGAACGCCTCAAGCAAAAAGCAAGAGAGCAGTATGACGCCAAGTTCGTTGAGGATCTGGAGGGCTTTGTTGCGGGTATTGAACTATGCGAACTTTCAGATTTCGACTGTATGCGTTGTGAAGCAGACGATTATTATATGGAATATATCATCGTCGCAAACTATGAGATCGTTTCCCGTGATCCGTTCACGCAGATCTACGATAAGATCTACGTCAACTACGATGCCAACTTCCAGATGGAAACGCAGGTTATAATATACGCCGAATGTTATAACCCCGAAAAGGGCGTATATCAGGAGTTTTTAAGCTCCAAGACCGCTGTCGGCCCGTTTGAAGTCGCCTTTGAGATCCCGCAGGGTTGGATGCTCGTTGACGGCGAAATCATCTTACAGAATCAGCTCATCGGCAGGCATCGGCAGAACCTCACCGCATATGCCAGCGACACGGCGCAGTCTGCCGCAGAGCTTGCCGCTTTCCGTGAGAAGTTAAACGCCGCACTTGAAAAGTATTATCAGCAAAAGGTCGAGCGCAACGACGTTATTGACAAGATCGAAGAAAAGCAAAATTCATAAAACCTCCGCTTATAAAACAAAAAACGCCTCCGAATCTCGGGGGCGTTTTTGTTTATGCTCTCTTTTCAGCTTCCGGGGCTCGCCACCTGCGGCACGGTTCCTTCGGAACGCCTCCGCAGACGGCTCGCCCCTCACTCCTTCCTCACGACGGGAGATTTTCCTGCTCCAGCGCTTTAAGATACGCCGACAGAATTTGGTTTTCAAGCTCGTCCCTAACGTCCGAGGAGATGGGGTGGATGATATCCCTGAACGTGCCCGAATCGTCACGCCTTGAGGGCATTGCGACGAACAATCTCTCATCTCCCTGCACCACCTTGATGTCGTGTACCGCCACGGCGTCGTCAAAGGTCACGCTGATGATGCCCTTGAGCCTGCCTTCGTTTAACAGCTTTCTCACTTTTATGTTTGTAATCGTCATTTCAAACAGTCCTTTCTTAATAGCTATGCCAATATTTTTGGGAAAAGTTGAACTTTTATTCAAAAAACTGTTTATTTTTTTGCGGCGATGTAATATAATAAGAATATATGTTCCAACTTTTATGTAAATTCTGAAATGAGGTGGTCAAATTGACCGCAAACGAACTTAAAACCAAACTTTATAATTCCAAGCATATACACTTCATCGGCATCGGCGGCTCGGGAATGTTCCCGCTTGCCCAAATTCTGCACGCCAAGGGCCTATATCTGACAGGCTCGGACAACAACGAGACTGAGACCCTCGAGCAAGTCCGTGCAATGGGCATACCCGTATATATGGGTCAGCGTGCGGAAAATATTGAAGGCGCAGATTTCATCTGCTATACCGCCGCAATTATGGCCGACAACCCCGAGCTGATTGCCGCAAAGGCTTCGGGCGCAGTCTGCGTTGAGCGAAGCGAGCTTTTGGGCGTTGTGACCTTAGATTCCGACAACGCCGTATGCATCTCGGGCACCCACGGCAAGACCACCGCCAGCTCGATGCTGACACAGATTTTAATTGATTCGGGATTTGACCCCGGTTGTGTGCTGGGCGGAAAACTAAAATCCATCGGCGGCTCGGGCAGATCGGGAAGCGATGATTTGCTGGTCGTCGAATCCTGCGAATTTGTTGATACGTTTTTAAAATTATACCCCGACATCGCGGTGATTTTAAACATCGACGAAGACCATCTGGACTATTTCAAGACCCTTGAAAACCTCAAAAAGAGCTTTACGAAATTTGCTTCAAACGCCTCAAAATGCATCATCTATAACGGCGACGACAGCAACACTCTGAGCGTTCTGGAGGGCGTTTCGGGCAAGGATAGGGTAACTTTCGGCAAGAGCCCGAAAAACGATTACAGCTACGAAATATTGCGTGTTTCGGGGCTTGACACCGAATTTAAGATCTGCCACAAGGGCGAGGAACTTTTGACGGCTGTGTTGCACGTTCCCGGCGAGCATAACGTCTTGAACGCCACCGCCGCAGTTGCCTGCGCTAAGTATCTGGGCGCCGAAAACGCCGGCATAATCAAAGGCCTTGATAACTTCTTTGGCGCAATCAGGCGCTTTGAAAAGATCGCTTCGGTTGGGGGCGTCACGATAGTCGATGACTACGCCCATCACCCTGCGGAAATTGCGGCAACCCTGCGTGCGGCAAAGAGCCTTGATTTTAAGCGCATTGTCGCCGTGCATCAGCCTTTTACCTATTCAAGAACTTCGATGCTTTTGGATGATTTTGCTGAAGCGCTTAGCATCGCAGACAAAACGGTTTTAACAAAAATTATGGGTTCTCGTGAGAAAAATACCTTCGGAATTGATTCTATGCATCTCGCCGAGAAGATAGATAATTGCACTTTGACCCCCGAGTTTGACGAGTGCGTTGAATATTTGGCGGGCGAGGTCAAGCAGGGCGACCTGGTGATCACCCTTGGCTGCGGAGACGTATATAAGGTTGCGAAGGCGCTGGCTAAAAAACTGAGTGAGGAGGCGTAAAAATGGAACTGAAGGAAAGAGATAAGCAAATTTACGAATACATTATTTCACGCATCGGGGAGGGTTATGCGCCTACCGTCCGAGAGATATGCGCCGAGCTGGGAATCAAATCGACCTCGACCGTTCACCGCTCCGTTTCAAAGCTCGTTGAAGCTGGGTTGATTGAAAAGCAAGGCTCAAACCTCAACCGTTCGATGAAATTGGCGGGCGATCAGAGCGTTAAGGTGCCCGTAATCGGCACGGTCACCGCAGGTCAGCCTATCACCGCTTTTGAGGATATCACAGGTTTTATCAGCTTCCAGCCGAAAAAGAACTATTCGGGCAAGCTGTTCGCACTTAAAGTCAGAGGCGAGTCGATGATTAACGCCGCAATTTTAGACGGCGACACGGTGATCGTCGAGCAGACGCCATACGCCGAAAACGGACAGATAGTCGTTGCACTTGTGGATAACGAAGAGGCGACTGTCAAGAGGTTTTATAAAGAAGATGGCCACTATCGCCTTCAGCCGGAGAACGACACAATGGAGCCCATCATTTTGGACGAGGTTTCGATTTTGGGCAGAGTTATCGCTGTTTTTAGGAGTATTGACTGATGGATAAGCATTTATTTGAAACAAAAATCGACAGCACCGAAATTTATAACGGCAAGATTTTGAACGTGACCCGTGATACCGTGCGCCTTGAAAACGGCGAAACGGCATATAGGGAGGTCATTCACCATTCGGGCGGCGTTTGCGTTTTGCCGCTTGACGACAACGGCGACGTGCTGTTTGTAAAGCAGTTTAGATACCCTTTTGCGGACGTGCTTTTGGAGATTCCCGCAGGCAAGCGGGAGATCGGCGAGGACCCACTTGAGTGCGGCATAAGAGAACTCTCGGAGGAGGTCGGCGCAACTGCCGACGAGATAATCCCGTTGGGCAAATTGTATCCGACAGTGGCGTATGATACGGAAGTGATTTATATATATCTTGCCCGTGGGCTTCACTTCGGAAAACAGCATCTTGACGAGGACGAGTTTGTTGACGTCGTGCGTATTCCCTTTGATGAAGCATACAGAATGGTTATGCGTGACGAGATCCCCGATTCAAAGACCCAGCTTGCGATTTTGAAGGCGTGGGCGATGGTGAAGGGTAAGGGTAAATAATTGCGAGGGGCAGGCCTGTGTGCCTGCCCTTTTTGCCCTCTCCGTCACGCAATTGCGTGACACCTCTCCCAAAGGGAGAGGCTATTTTGATGTAGTCATACCGTAGGGCAGCTTGCCCTCAAGCCGCCAAGATTGCAGCAGCATAAAATTAGCGGTTGTTTGAGGGCAAACGGCCTTACAATTAAATATCGCACAAAGGGCGACCCTATGTGGTCGCCCGCAATTTCGCGCAAAAAAGGTCGGGCACGCAGGCCCGCCCCTATAAAATACAAAAGAAAAGCGG
>CAYWXA010000051.1:0-11055 GCA_964462175.1 uncultured Oscillospiraceae bacterium | reverse complement strand
GTATATGAAGATTTTTACATCGAACCGGCTTTCCGTGGCAAAGGTATTGCTCGGAAATTAGCGCAGGCTGCACAGGCTTGGTGCAAGGATAATGGCATATCGAGCTTAACGGTATGCTGTGCCCCGTGTGATGAAAAGATGTATCAAGCACTTGGCTTTGACACCCACTTGGGTACAACCTTCGCACACATTGAATAACTAACAAAATGGCGGCGATTCGGTTCGCTGAGTCGCCGCCTGCTTCTAAACAGGAATAGAATTGTGATACTTATGCTCCGTTATCAAGAAAGCAACGAGTGGAAGTACGATTTGAAATAAAAGCAAAAGCATAAGAGGAACTGGCAATGGAGGTATAGTGATGGTACGTATTACGACAGTACAGGACGCAGAACAATTAGAAATTTTGAATAACGAGTTTAATGGTGAAGGTGAAACTAATCTGGACAATATCCGAAACTCTCTTGCTAATAACAAGCAAGAGGTCATTGTTGTCGATGAGCAGAACGGGAAACTGACTGGATTCGTATGTGTTCAACTCAAAAAGTCTTTCTGTTATGATGACTATATGCCAGAGATCACCGAAGTATATGTAAAACCTCAGTACAGATGTAATGGTATTGCACGGGCAATGATAACCTATGCCGAGGAATACTGTAAAAAACACTTTCCACTACATAAATTTGAACTTCTTACCGGTGCGGAAAACGATGGTGCCCAAAGTGTATATGCAAAGTTAGGATATTCCGAAGATGGCGAATTACATTTATCTAAAAGACTTACGAGGGAATAAGCTATGTTACTGAAAACAGAAAGACTTACCATCCGTCACATTGTAGCGGATGATTGGAAAAGCATTTTATCAAGGACGAGAGAAAGTAACACGCAAAAAGCGCCATCTTATAAAGATGACGCTTTTCTTTTAGAACACAGTTTCAATATGCTTCTGGCATCCGTCAGGGGAGTACTTCCAGCGTTTGATGACTCCTTCTGTAATGAAATATCTGTTTTCCTTGATCGGGTCGGCATCAAACGTATCGACGATAATGAGCTTGATCTTCATCTTATCAGGGTTTATTGATTTGATATACACGCTTGCCGTCTGCCCAACGTATACATCGGGCTTCGGCTCTGCAAGCCCTGCAAGATTCGGCGCCAGCTCGACGAATATGCCGTAGGTTTCAATGCTTCTGACGATTCCATTGACCGTTTCACCTGCACGGAACATCTCAGCGTTTTCCTCCCACGTTCCCAAAAGCTCCTTATGGCTCAAATATAGCCTCTCTCCGTCAAATCCCCGAACGATTGCTTTAATATCATCACCAAGCTCAAATCTATCGCACGGATGTGAGATTCGTGACACGGAAATCGCATCGATAGGAATCATCGAAGCAATTCCGCAGCCGACGTCGACAAAGCAACCGAATTGTTCAAGGTGTGTGACCTTGCAGTCGATAATTTCGCCCTTTTCAAGCCGTGAGAGATAATCACGCTTACAGGCTTCCTGTACCTGCTTTCGAGAAAGTATCGCTATTGTTTCGCCGTTTTCCTGAATAAAATCGGTGATGATAAATTTGACGGGCTTTCCGACCCTTGAAATAATTGCGATATCCTTGGTTTTTCCTTCCCTTATTCCAACGGCACATTCCGTCCTCGGCATAACGCCTTTCATCGCAGGCAGATCAAATATCAGCTCGTGAGAATATGTACACATTGTTGCCACAGCTTCAAGGAACACTCCGCCTTTGGCGGCTTCAAGCATTTTCTCCTTTGATGACAGATATTCATTGTTGAGTCGGGTGTTTATAAGCGTGCCCTCAGGCAAAAATTTGTTCATACTGTATCCATCCCTTCATATCGAGTCAACCCCGTTGATAATTGATATGAAAAAATTTTTGGGTATATGCAAAAGTAATTTGCCTATGTAGTGTTGCACATATTTTCTTTCTATGATATAATTACTTTAATTATTGATTTATTAAAAGGGAGATGATTCGGTGGATATTTGCAAAGGCGACGTGCTGACGATGAAAAAGTCCCATCCCTGCGGTTCAAACAAAATGAGAGTTTTGCGCTCGGGAATGGATTTCAAGCTCAGATGTGAAGGCTGCGGCAGGGAGTTTATGATCATTCGGTCCAAAGCCGAGAAGAACATTAAAAGTGTTAACACCGATGAACGAATTTTAAATGATGATAAAGGAATGAACCCGAATGTTTGAAAAACTTGACACTCTTCTTTTAAAATACAACGAGATCAGCGAACGCTTAATGCAGCCCGAAACGGTCAACGACCCCAAGGCTTACCGCGAAGCTATGAAGGAATATACCTCGCTGACACCTATTGCTGACAAGTATAAAGAATACCTCAAGGCTATGGATTCCTTGGCGGAAGCCGAGGAACTCTACACTATGGAAACCGATAAGGATTTTCGTGAGATGATCAAAGAACAGTTTGATCAGGCTAAGGAAGATATTGAAAGATGCCGTGAGGAGCTTAAAATAATGCTTCTGCCGAAAGACCCCAACGACTCAAGAAACGTAATTATCGAGATCAGAGGCGGCGCAGGCGGTGAAGAAGCGGCGCTTTTTGCAAACTCTTTATTCAGAATGTATACGATGTACGCAGAGTCAAAGCGCTGGAATATCGAAGTTCTGAACATTAACCGAACTGAGCTCGGCGGTGTAAAGGAAGTGCAATTCTCCGTTGAAGGCGAAGGAGCATATTCCCGCTTTAAATACGAAAGCGGTGTTCACCGTGTACAGCGTGTTCCCGAAACTGAGTCTCAGGGCAGGATCCAGACCTCTACGGCAACGGTTGCCGTTCTTCCCGAAGCCGAGGACGTCGAAGTCAACATCGACCCCAAAGAGCTGAAAATCGACGTTTTCCGTGCATCGGGTGCAGGCGGACAGCACATTAACAAAACCGAATCTGCAGTCAGAATTACACATTTGCCCACCGGTATGGTCGTTGAATGTCAGGACGAGCGAAGTCAGCAAAAGAACAAGGACAGAGCTATGAGAGTGCTTGCATCACGCCTTCTTGAAATGAAGCAGCAGGAGGCAGATAAGGCATATGCCAGCGAGCGCCGCTCTCAGATCGGAACAGGTGACAGATCGGAACGCATAAGAACCTATAACTTCCCCGAAAGCCGAGTCAGCGATCACAGAATAGGTTTGACCCTTTATAAGCTTGAAAGCATTTTGAACGGAAATCTTGATGAGGTCATTGATGCTTTGGCAACGGCAGATCAGGCGGCAAAACTTGCAAAGCAGAGTGAAAGCGTATGAATACAGTAATTCTATCTTCAAAAGACGATGACGTTTCAATTGCCGCTTCGCTTATAAGAGCAGGTGAGGTGGTCGGTATGCCTACCGAGACCGTTTACGGTCTTGCGGCAGATGCCACGAACGAAGAAGCCGTAAAGAAGATATTTGAAGCGAAGGGCAGACCCTGCGATAACCCGCTTATCGTTCACATTTGCAGATTTGATATGGTATATGACATCGCTTCAAGCGTGCCGGAGCTTGCATATAAGTTAGCTGAAAAATTCTGGCCGGGACCCTTGACGATGATAATGCCAAAGTCTGATAAAATCCCGTATGTAACGAGCGGCGGACTTGACACTGTCGGCATCAGATTTCCAAGCCACAAGGTCGCTCTCGATCTTATAGAAAAATGCGGAAAGCCTTTGGCGGCGCCTTCTGCAAATCTTTCGGGAAGTCCCAGCCCCACGACGTTGCGCCACGTTTTTGATGATATGAACGGAAGGATCCCTGCAATAATCGACGGAGGCGACTGTGAAGTCGGCGTTGAATCAACCGTAATCAGCTTCGATTCGGACGGCGCTGTTCGGATACTCCGTCCCGGAAAGATATCATACGAGGATCTGCTCGGTGTAACCGATAGGGTATATGTTGATAAAGGCGTATTGGCACAGCTTGATATTAACGCCAAGGTCGCATCTCCCGGAATGAAATATAAGCACTATTCGCCCAAGGCAAACGTAATTATACTTGACGGAAGCGTGAGCGCATTTAAAGAATATGTTTGCAACTGTAAGACTGACGGAACATACTGTCTTTTATTTGATGACAGTGAGGCTGTAGACGGTGTTGATTATCTTACATACGGCATTACGAGCGAGGAGCAGGCGCATTTATTATTTGAACGTCTGCGTGAGTTTGATGAAATGGGTGCAAAGACCGTTTACGCCCGTTGTCCCTCTAAAGACGGCGTAGGTCTGGCGGTATACAACAGAATACTTCGTTCGGCGGGGTTTAACGTAATTAAGCTTGACGACTGAAAGGATGTCGAAAATGAACACACTGGAGAGTATCAATATAATCGGTCTGACGGGCAGCAGCGGAGCAGGAAAATCTACTGTTTCTTCGATGTTTTCCGAATGTGGCTTTGAGGTTATTGATGCCGATAAGATCGCGCGGAACGTAGCTTCGTATGAACCGTTTTTGAACGAGGTCAAGAAGCATTTTCCCGACTGTGTTTCCGATTCGGGTCTGGACCGCAGAAAAACCGCCTCAATCGTGTTCAACGATAATGACAAGCTCAAACTATATACGGAGATAATATATCCGTATATAACGACGGACGTTTTTTCAGCGGTGCTCGAACTTAAAAAGAAGGGAAGCAGATATATACTTTTAGATGCTCCGACGCTTTTTGAAAGCGGTCTTGATGATATATGCCGTGCCGTCGTGAGCGTGACAGCTCCATATAACGTTAAGATCGAGCGGATAATGAAACGTGACGGCATAAGTGAGGAGCTTGCCCGATCACGACTCAGCTCGCAGCACGACGAGCAATGGTTCATACAAAACAGCGATTATCACATTTCAAATTGTAAAGATATTTCATCGCTCAGAGAAGACGTGCTGTCGGTTATCAAACAGATAAAGGAGCGTTTTGATGTTTAAGAGAATTTTAGCCTCCTTTGCGCTTATTGTTTTCATTGTCGTATTCATAGCCGTATTGTTTGTATATATGCCCTACGTCGCAAAGAGAGATACATATCATCGCTACTATTCGGATGAGGTCGAGCGTTACAGCCAAGAATTCGGGATTGACGAGGATTTTGTATATGCCGTCATTAAGGTCGAATCGAATTTTGATCCCGGTGCGGTTTCGGAGGTGGGAGCCATCGGACTTATGCAGATCATTGAAGATTCCTTCAACTGGGTCGCAGGAAAGCTCGGAGAACGGGATATAATGCGATTTGAAGATATGTATACCCCCGAATACAGCATTAAATATGGCTGCTTTATGCTGTCGTATCTATATGAAAAATACGGCAACTATGAATTGGCGGCAGCGGCGTATCATTCGGGAATGACGACTGTAGACAATTGGATCAGCGAAGGGATCGTTGACCCTGATGATCCGGACGTCGAAAGTTTTATAGGAAGTAATACCCGTCATTATGTCAAAAAAATAATGCGGGCTTTTGAAAAATACTCAAACTTAGAATAAAGAAAGGACGATCACAATGTCAGAAAAAGAAAAATCTGCAGGTAAAGCTTTGCAGGAAAAGCTTTTCACCCAGAGAAAAAACGGAATGCTCAAGTTGAGCGATGAGGAGATTTTAGCAGTCGATAACTTCTGTGAGGGTTATAAGAAATTCCTCGACGACGGCAAGACTGAAAGAGAAGCAGTCAGTGCTTCCGTAGCAATTGCCGAAGCCAACGGCTTCGTACCCTTTGATGCAAAGAAAAAATACAACGCAGGTGACAAGGTTTATTACAACAACCGCGGAAAGTCGATCATTCTTTGCGTATTCGGCACCGATAACCTCGAAAACGGCGTCAAGATTGCCGCTGCACACGTCGATTCACCCAGACTCGACCTTAAACAGCACCCCGTATATGAAACCAGCGAGCTGTGCCTTTTAAAGACACACTACTACGGCGGAATCAGAAAGTATCAGTGGGTGACCATTCCTTTGGCGCTTCACGGTGTTATTTTCACCGCTGACGGCACCTGCGTAAACGTTAATATCGGTGAAGACGAAAACGATCCCGTATTCTGCATAACTGATCTTTTGCCTCACCTCGCTCAGGAACAGTCAAAGAGAAGTCTTGCCGACGGTATCAGAGGCGAAGAGCTCAACGTTCTTATCGGCTCACGTCCCTTCAAGGATGACGAAGTTTCCGAGAAGGTCAAGCTCAACGTACTTTCCATTCTCAACGAAAAGTACGGAATTGTTGAAGATGATTTCATCTCTGCAGAACTCGAAGTTGTTCCTGCATTCAACGCAAAGGACGTAGGTCTTGACAGGGGACTTATCGGCGCATACGGTCAGGATGACAGAGTATGTGCATATACAGCTTTGGAAGCAATTTTGGACGTTGAGATGCCCAAGACTACCTGCATTACCATTCTTACCGACAAGGAAGAGATCGGCAGTATGGGTAACACAGGCTTGCAGAGCGCATATCTTAAGCACTTCATCTTCCATATCGCAGAAATGGCAGGAACAAACGCACCTACGGTCTTGGCAAACTCCGAATGTCTTTCCGCTGACGTATGTGCAGCAATGGATCCGACGTTCCCTGAGGTCTGTGAATCCAAAAATGCGGCTTACGTTAATTACGGCGTAGGTATGTGCAAGTATACAGGCTCCCGCGGAAAGAGCGGAAGCTCCGATGCAAGCGCTGAGTTTGTGTCCCGTGTAAGACAGATTTTTGACTCTAACGGCGTAATCTGGCAGACCTCCGAGCTCGGCAGAGTTGACCTTGGCGGCGGCGGAACCGTTGCGGCATACATAGCAAATCTTGACGTTGACGTCGTCGACGTAGGTGTTCCCGTATTGTGTATGCACGCTCCTTACGAGCTGACATCCAAGCTTGACGTTTATATGGCGTATAAGGGATTCGCTTCTTTCTTCAAAGCTGACTGATTAAAGTGAATAATACGTATCAAGAGCCGGTTTCTGCCGGCTCTTTTTTTGTTTTCAGAGTATGATTTCGACACTAATTTCACAGATCGGGTAATATACTCTTGTTGGTGATAAACATTGGATATTTACATAGACGTTCTCGTGATAGTAAACGTATACATAACCTGGATAATGCTGTATTTGACGAAAAGCATCACCCACACCGAGGTAAGACCGCTGAATCTTGCGGCCGCATCCCTGATAGGCGGACTTTCTTCGCTTCTTGCTCTGATTCAAAGCGAGAAACCCATTGTAAAGGTGTTAACGTTTACAGCTAAAGCAGCGATATTTGTGATAATAGTTGCAGTCGCCTTCAGAAGTCAAACGATCGGAAGAAGGGTGCTATACGGCGCTTTCTTTATCGGTATGAACGCATTGCTATACGGCGCAGTGGGCTGGCTGTCGGAAAGACTTAAGCTTAGGGCGGTATTTACTTCAAACGGCGCTGTTTACGTTGACGTTTCGCTTTTTCATCTTATTCTCACGACTGCAGGGGTATATCTTGCATTTTCGTTGTTTTCAAGGCTGTCGGATTTCAAATTCGACAGATCTCATTCCTATTCCGTTGAATTCGCATACTGCTCCAATACGTATCGGCTTATCGGAATTGCGGACACCGGCAATACGGCACGGGATGTTTTCAGCGGCAGACCGGTGATCGTGTGTAATGGCATTTCGCTTTACACAGACCCACCTTCATTCATAAGAGCGATACCGTATTCCACCGTATCGGGAGAAGGGGTTTTATACGCTGTAAAACCGGAGTTCGTTATCATTTCAGACGATAAAGGAAACAGCAAAGCGGTTGACGTTTTAGTGGCATCTGCCGACGTGAGCGGCGAGCGCTGTGCGCTGTTTAATCCAAAGATTTTAAGATGAGGTAAATTCAAATGAATAAACTGAAAAACGCTTTACAGAGACTGCTCGATCTTGTTTTGCTGAGAAGCAGAATTGATTACATAAACGGCTCGGATACTCTTCCGCCGCCGCTAAAACCAAGCGAAGAGCAGGAGATCTTTGATAAGCTTAAAACTGAGCCGAAATATGCAAAAGAAAAGCTCATAACCCACAACCTTCGGCTTGTCGTTTATATATCAAAAAAGTTTGAATCAACGGGCATCGGTATCGAGGATCTTATTTCCATCGGAACGATCGGGCTTATCAAGGCGGTCAATACGTTTAATCCCGATAAGAACATCAAGCTTGCAACGTATGCTTCAAGATGTATCGAGAACGAGATACTTATGTATCTGCGAAAGACTGCACAGCAAAGAAATGAAGTGTCTATCGACGAACCGTTGAACGTTGACTGGGACGGCAACGAGTTGCTTTTGTCTGACGTTTTGGGAACAGACGGCGAGGAGGTCGGGCAAAGGCTGGAATATGAAACGGAGAAGCGCTTGCTCGTTGAAGCGGTGAATGCTCTGAAAGGGCGTGAAAGGCTGATAATGCAGCTTCGTTTCGGGCTCATCAACGGCAAAGAGATGACCCAAAAGGAAGTTGCCGACGTCGTGGGCATATCACAGTCATACATATCACGCCTTGAAAAAAGAATCTTAAAACAGCTTCGCCGTGAATTGGAGGCGATATGCTGATTGGCAAATAATTGAAGCTGAATATCCTCCGTCCTTAAAGGCAATAATTACTTCAAATAATCTGTTTGGAGTAATTATGCAGTATAATAAAGTTGAGATATCAGGCGTTAATACGTCAAAACTCAAGGTACTGACAGAGGAAGAAAAGATGAAGCTGTTGGCTCTGGCACGAAGCGGCGATAAAAAGGCACGTGAAGAGCTGATACAGGGGAATCTTAGACTTGTTTTAAGCGTTATTCAGAAGTTTATCGGCAGAAACGGCACGAGCGCAGACGATCTGTTTCAGGTGGGAGTTGTCGGGTTGATTAAAGCAATTGATAATTTTGATCTGTCACTTGACGTGAGGTTCTCCACGTATGCGGTGCCGATGATAAGCGGAGAGCTTCGGCGTTATCTGCGTGACAACAATTCGATTCGTGTCAGCAGATCAACAAGAGATCTTGCTTACCGAGCAATGCAGGTAAAGGAACAGTTAACTGCAGAGAATAACTGTGAGCCCTCGATCGAGCAGATCGCTAACAGTCTGAGCGTTCCGAAGGCAGACGTGGTATTTGCACTTGAATCCATCTGTGAGCCGGTATCAATATACGAGCCTGTCTATTCAAACTCGGGCGACACGCTTTATATGCTTGATCAGCTCAGCGACAGATCGAGCGATGAGGGATGGATCGACGAGCTTCTGATCCGTGAAGCGATACACCTGCTTTCCGAGCGGGAGAAAAACATACTCTATCTTCGGTTTTATCAAGGAAAAACACAGGTCGAGGTTGCATCTGAGATAGGAATATCACAGGCGCAGGTGTCAAGACTTGAAAAGTCGGCGCTAAAAAGAATCAAATCTAAAGTTTAGGACAAACGCCTCACATTGTGGGGCGTTTTTTTATTGACATAAATGCTTTAAAATTATATAATTAAGTTACTAAACGGTTTGGAGGCATAATTATGAAAAAAATATTGGCGCTCGTTTTGGCACTCGTTATGACACTTTCGCTTTGCTCGTGCGGTATTTCCGATGTGGTAAACAGAAAGATCACTCACGGAACTGTCGCAGGAAGCGTTTATACAAACGATTTCTTGGGATTTAAGTTCGAAGCACCCGATAACTGGGTATATGCTACAGACGAAGAACTCTCTTCTCTGATCGGTACCGTGGCAGACGAGGTCTTGGACTATTCTGATCTGCAGCAGACTATGTTAAATATTCAGGTCGTATACGACACTATGGTTCAAAACGCAAATACGGGAGCCAATATGATAGTTATATACGAAAACTTAGCTATCAGCGGATCTTCAGATATGACTGAGGATGAGTATTTGGAACTGTCAAAGAGCCAGCTTGATTCGGTTGAATTCATTTCTTACACATACGGGGATGTAACTTCGGTAAAACTCGGAAATACCGAATTTAAGCGATTAGAGATGACCGCAGTTTATTATGATATTATTACATTCACGCAGGCGTCATACTTTGCAAAGATCGGCGATTATATGGCTACTATTACGGTCACGCTGACGGGGGATGAAACGATTGATGAGTTTGAATCCTGCTTCAGTGCAATTGAATGATCTTCTTGACAATTTCAAAATAAAGTGATATTATATCTCAAAACGGCTATGAAGAGAAGAAGTAACCCTGTTCAATGCGGCATAGAGAGCCTTTGGTCGGTGTAAAAAGGCGGGCGGAACTTGGCGAATACATCTCGGAGCTTATACTCTGAAAATCGCAGTAGGAGTATGCGGGAGCGCCCGTTACAGCGTCCCAATGAGTCCGCATTTTCGTGCGGAAAACTGAGGTGGTACCACGGTTTAACAAATCGTCCTCGGGCTTTTGCCCGGGGACTTTTCAGTTTTCGGGAATAATCAAAAAGGAGAAATACAGAAATGGGAATCTATGAAGAACTTCAGGCCAGAGGCTTGATCGCTCAGGTAACAAATGAAGAGGAGATAAGAGAGCTTGTCAACACAGGTAAAGCTACCTTCTACATCGGCTTTGACTGCACTGCAGACTCGCTTACGGCAGGCCACTTTATGGCTCTGACCCTTATGAAACGTTTGCAGATGGCAGGCAACAAGCCTATCGCACTAATCGGCGGCGGCACAACAATGATTGGCGACCCCTCGGGCAGAACGGATATGAGAAAGATGCTCACCAAGGAAGATATCGACCACAATGCCGCTTGCTTCAAGCGCCAGATGGAGCAGTTCATCGACTTTGGCGAAGGTAAAGCAATGATGATAAATAACGCCGACTGGCTTTTGAACCTCAACTATGTTGAAATGCTCCGCGATGTCGGACATTGCTTCTCAGTCAACAATATGCTCAGAGCTGAGTGCTATAAGCAGAGAATGGAAAAGGGTCTTTCCTTCCTTGAATTCAACTATATGATCATGCAGTCTTACGACTTCTACTACCTCTTCCAGAACTACGATTGCAACCTGCAGTTCGGCGGCGACGATCAGTGGTCAAATATGCTCGGCGGTACTGAGCTTATCAGACGTAAGCTTGGTAAGGA
>CAYWXA010000050.1:3640-11581 GCA_964462175.1 uncultured Oscillospiraceae bacterium | reverse complement strand
CACCTGACTGTTAATCAGGGGGTCGTCAGTTCGAGCCTGACAGAGGCAGCCAGAAAATCCAACTCATCAGAGTTGGATTTTTTATTTGACGTATAGCATCTGCTCGGCGCCCATCTTCTTCAGAATGATATCAAATCCCGTCGGTCGGATGCTTTTCGCAACGTTTCTTTGATAAATTGCACCGCATCACCATTTGACATCTTTTTGCAAATCGCTTATACTATTATCATCTTTTCGGAAAGGACGGAGCCTCAAATGCAAATGTTTCCCATTCACGACAGGGGAAAAGAGCAATCACCCTGGGAAGGCTTTTGGGTGATCTGTGCCGTGCTCATAGCCGTTCCTTTTCTTTTCAAATTCATTATCAGCGGCGTTTTGGTGCTGTGGGGTGGAGAAAAGGTCATGGCAAGCCGCCTTACAGCGACGATCGTCGGATTCGGGCTCGGTTCAATGTTCCACCTTATGTGCATTATCACCGACGTTTTCAAGCCGTCATTCAAGATAGTGATCGGAAGGATCGGTGAGTTTTTCTCAAATCTTCGCATATCCGTCGGCTTTGCGTTCCGCAGCTACGCTTGGGACATTAAGCACCACGGTTTTGCATTCGACGTTTATTTCGCCATTATGGCGGTGTTTGCATACGTCTGGATCAGCGATCTGATAAAATTCCTTGCCGCTTGGCTTTGATATACTTTGAGCGTCTGCTTTTGCGGGCGCTTTTGATTTTTGTGAGCGAGCGACGTCTGCTCGGTTGCGCCCCGCAGGGGCTGCGAGAGCAGGTGGAGCGAGCGGTCAGGCGGCAAAACAAAAAGGAAGCTCGAAAAAGCTTCCTCTGTTTAAAATACTATCGGCCGGCCGGCGAATCTTCGTTTTGTTTGATATGTTCTTTCAATATCAGATTGATATATTGCGACAGCGAGCGATCATCGTTTTCAGCTTCGATCCGAAGCTTTTCCAAAATGTCGCCGTCAACGGTAATACTTATTTTCTCTTTTAGCGGTTTCATAAACAATCCCCCTAAAAAAGTATACACCATTATCGGAGAAACTATTGACAAGTCGGATAAAGTAGTATAAAGTAGTATATGGAAATGTGTAATTTCCAAACTAAAGGTATACTACATTATCGAAAAGCCTCCCGTCCGAATATGCACGGGAGGTTTTTCGTTCAGCATCCAAGCATCATTTTGATTATTTCTTCGTTGGTCTCTCTCATTCCGTCCTTGCCGAGCCTGCCGACAGCGTTGATCGTCGCATCCACGCCCTTTACGACGATGCCGTCGCCCGCACGGAACTGTGAACCGCACATCGCCATTTCATAACCCAAAATGCCCGATTCAACGCTCAGAACTATCTTTGCGGCACAGCTTGCTTTTGCGCCGTCACATATCATTCCCGACACGACCGCCAAAGAGTTGACGACCGTGTGAATAACCGTGTGATAATCTCCGCCGTGGAGATATGCAATGGCGGCGCCTGCGGCAGTGCCTGCGTTGGCGGCTCCGCAATATGCCGAGAGCCTGCCCAACGGCGTTTTTTGATATATCGCAGTCAGATTCGAAAGAGCAAGCGCACGGTAAAGCTTCTCCTCGTCAGCGCCAAGCTCTTTGGCGTAGATAACGACGGGGATCGAAGCGGTCATACCTTGATTTCCGCTGCCCGAGTTGATGATAACGGGCATTTCACAGCCGTTCATTCTTGCGTCCGAGCCTGCGGCGGCATAAGCTTTCGCCCTCACTCTGACGTCGTCACCCTGCGTCTGAAGCAACACCTTGCCGATGTTTGCGCCGTAGTCGTTTTTAAGGCCTTCTTCGGCAATCGCCATATTATAATCTATCTGCCTTTTGAGGGTGGGCTTTATGTCCTCGATATCGACAGAGTTAACGTATTCCCAGATATCCTGCATCTTCATATCAACGGGCGGCGCAGGATCGCCTTTTTCTGCATCCCGCAGGATCTCTTTTTCAAGAAGCACCTCGCCGTTCTTTTCAAGAAGCACGATGTTCGTATGCTTGTTTGCGATTCTGACTTTGGCTCTTTGTCCTGCTTTATAAACGGTGATGATTATGTCAAACACCACGCCGTCATAAAGAGGTTCAACGTCTATCTCAGCGTTTTCGAGAAAAGCTCTGATCTGTGGGTATTGCTCACTCGTCACCCGTGACAGCACCTCAAGCGACATATCGGCATCGCCGACGACGATGCCTGCGGCAACTGCGGCGGGAATTCCCTTGAGATGACCGGTGTGGGGAACGATGACGGATTTGACGTTTTTGATTATGCTGGGGCTGACCTGAACGCTGACGTGATCGGGAATCTCGCCCAAAAGTTGTTTTGCCTTGGCAGCCGCAAGCGCCAAAGCAATCGGCTCGGTGCAACCCATTGCAGGAACAAGCTCGTCTTTCAATAACTTTGTGTAGAATTTATAGAGGTTATCACTCTTTGTCATATAATTTTCCTCATTCAAAAGAGAGTTTTGCGCTGAAAGCGGTTTTTTCGTCGCTGAGTCTTATGCCCAGTACCTCAAATTCGCCTTCCTTGCGTTTTGTCAGCACGCTGAAGCGATCGCCTTTTTTAAGCTCACCCGTGAAATAGACCGATATGCTCTTCAAGCTTCCGAGGCTTGCTTCAAGATCCTTCGGCAAAGCGTCGTGTATAAACTCGGAATAACGAAGGTTATTAACGTGCCCGATGGGGTCGATCCAGCTCGGACGGACGGCACGTTCCTCCAGAAATTCAAATTCCTCCGACTTGACCTTATGCCGTGAGATCGCTTCGCACATCGGCTCGCTGTCTGCAGGAATCGGCAGGCTGTCTAAAACAGCTTTATCGGTGCATATCCTGCGCTCGGCGATGTCAAGAATACTCGAAAACGAAACAGCAATCGCAACGAGCTCGCCGTTTCGCCTGAATTCAATATCTCTGCGGTATATTACGCCCTTGCGGTTGGTGTGGCGGGTGTGCAAAACAAGCTCGTCGCCCAGCTTTATCGGCTTGATGATGTGTGACGTCAAGGACAGGAGTATCCACGACAGCCCGTAATTTTCCATAAGGTGAGTGACCGAGAGATGAATATTTACCAAATGGCGCTCAATGGTGTTGACACAGATGCGCTGTAATCCGCCGGGGGACACGTTTCCGTGGCTGTCGGTCATGGAAGAATCCACCGACCAGACGTATTCATACTCAAATTCATTTAGACTTGCTGACATATTAAGCATCTCCTTTATACGAAATTATTTTAACACATCCGCCCCTTGAAATCAATCGTGCAAAATAATATAATTGTAGTATATTTACCGTTTGGAGGTGCCTTATGGCGCAGAGTCATACAATCAAGCCGATAGCAAGAATTAAAAACGGCTATTCGTCAAAGTTCGGCATACCCCGTCAGCCGGGTCTTGTGCCCGAGGCGTTGTCGGTGATAGTATTCGAGGAGGAGTATAGGATTCCCGAAGCGATTCGCGGCATCGAGGAATATTCCCACCTGTGGCTGATATGGCAGTTTTCCGAGGCGATAAGGGAGGATTTTTCCCCGACCGTCCGCCCGCCCAGATTGGGAGGAAACAAACGTGTCGGCGTTTTTGCAACACGCTCGCCCTTCAGACCCAACTCACTCGGTCTTTCAAGCGTTAAGCTGATTGAAGTTCAGCATACGAAAGATCTCGGTGACGTGCTGTTGGTTTCCGGCGCCGATTTAATGGACGGCACGCCGATCTACGACATAAAGCCTTACGTGCGCTATTCCGACTCGCATCCGGATGCGATATCGGGCTTTGCGGATGATTTTGAAAGCTATTCGCTCCGTGTTAATATATCCGACGTGTGGCTGAGTGAAATTCCCGACGAGGACAAAGCGGCAATTTTGGGAATACTTTCACAGGACCCCCGCCCGTCATATCAGCAGGATGCGGAGCGCATTTACACGTTCGACTATAACGGCTTGTCGGTCAGCTTTAAGGTGAGCGAATGCGAACTGACGGTGACCGAAATAAAAAAGCTCAACTGACCCTAAAAAACCCGCCTAATGCACAAAAAAGCGCCCTTCCCGAAACCGTCGGGTAGGGCACTTTTGCTTTTTTACATCATTTCTTTGATTATGTCCGCCAGGATCTTGATTCCTCTGTCGATGTCCTCGTCAGAGGGCATTGAATAGTTAAGTCTAAACGATCTTGTGGGTTCGTCCTCGTCGGGCAGGAATGCCGTTCCGGGAACGACGAAAACGTTGTTTTCAGAGCACTTGGCAATGAAATCTGAAAGCTTTATGCTTTCGGGCAACGTACACCAAAGGAAGATTCCGCCCTCGGGGCGAGTGTACTTAACGCACTCGGGCATATATTCATCCAAAGCTTTAAGCATCAGCCCTGCCTTGTGGGCGTAAAGCTTGCGAATCGACTCGATGTGCTCGTCTAGGTCATATTCGTCGATGAAGTTTGCAACGATCATCTGGAAGAGCACGTTGGTGTGAACGTCCTCGACCTGCTTTGCAACGACGATCTTCGAGATAAGCTCTTTGTTTGCCCTCACGAAACCGATTCTCATACCCGCCGACAAGACCTTCGAGAAGGAACCGCAATATACGACTCTGCCGTCAACGTCAAAGCTCTTATATGTGGGGACGTTTTCGCCTGCAAATCTCAAATCGCCGTAAGGGTTGTCCTCAATGATGATCACGTTATATTTTCTTGCAAGCTCATATACCGCCTTGCGGTTTTCAAGGGTCGAGGTAATTCCCAAGGGGTTGTGGAAGGTGGGAATGGTGTAAATTATCTTCGCATTGGGGTTTGACTCCAACGCTTTTTCAAGGGATGCAATAACGATTCCGTCGTCATCCATATCAACGCCGACGAGCCTTGCGCCCAACGAGCGGAAAGCGTTCAAAGCGCCGATAAAGCTGGGGTTTTCGCAGATCACAACGTCGCCTTCGTTGCACATTACCTTGCAGGTCAGCTCAATGCCCTGCTGTCCGCCTGTGACGATGATCGTGTCATCCTCCGGGTCGTTGATGCCGTAAACACGGTCAAGACGCTCGGTGACGAGCTGACGAAGCCTCGGATAGCCTTCTGTAATGCCATACTGCAACGCAGTGACGGGTTGCTCGGCGAAGATCTTATCGGAAATCGCCCTCATCTTGTCGATGGGAAATGATTCGGGGCTGGGGTTTCCTACCGCAAAGGAGATGCAACCGGGTCTGCCCAAGCTTTTGAATATCTCTCGAATTGCCGAGGGCTTCATCGTTTTAAATTTGTCTGAAATTCTGTATTCCATTTTAAATATTAACCTTCTTCTTGCTCAATCGTTATCAGGTTGATTCCTGCCGCTTCAAGCGCTTTAATTGCAGGCTCACGGTGTGTCGGGCGAATTACGATTATCGGCTCGTTGCCCTTTTCAACGCAGAAAGCATACAGATATTCAACCGACTGTCCGCAGTCACGCAGTATTTTCAAAAGCTTTGCAAGTTCACCCGGGGTGTGATCGACTGCAACGGCGATAACGTGGGTGACCTTTGCAATGAAGCCTGCCGCCATAATTGCCTTTTGGGCGGAATAAGGCTTGTCAACGATAAGGCGCATAACGCCGTAGTCGGTGGTGTCTGCAATTGAAAGGGTCAAAATATTGATGCCTTCACGGGCGAGTATCTCAATAACGTCGCACACTCTGCCCTGTCTGTTCTCAACAAAAACATTAACTTGCTTTATCATTGGTTTTCCTCCTTGTGTTACGTAGATTCAGGGAGCGCTTTAGTGAAGCTTTCTGTTGTCAAATACTCTCTTTGCCTTGCCCTCCGACTTAGGAAGGGTGTTGGGGTTGCAAAGGTGAACCTTAGCGCCGATGCCCAAAACAGAGCGGAGCTGATCGACCAGATGCTTTTCAACCTTGGCAATAGAGCCGATATCGTCGGCAAACATTTCGGGGCTCATCTCGACGTTGACGTCAAGAGTATCGTTGTTGTTGACTCGGTCAACGATGATCTGATAGTTGGGTGAAACGCCGCCCGAGGACTTGAGCAAAACTTCTTCGATCTGGCTGGGGAATACGTTTACGCCACGGATGATGAGCATATCGTCGGTTCTGCCCTGAGGCTTACGCATACGCACGTGGGTTCTTCCGCATTCGCAAGGCTCATAATTGAGCGAGCAGATGTCACGTGTGCGGTATCTGATAAGAGGGAAGCCTTCCTTTGTAATGGTGGTAAATACCAATTCGCCCCACTCGCCTGCAGGCAAAACGTCGCCCGTGTCGGGGTCGATTATTTCGGGAATGAACATATCCTCGCAGACGTGCATACCCGCCTGGCACTGACATTCATAAGATACGCCGGGACCCATAATTTCGGACAGTCCGTAAATATCGTAAGCCTTGATGTTCAGCTTCGCTTCGATTGCGTGGCGCATATCCTCCGTCCAGGGCTCTGCACCGAAAATGCCCACCTTGAGCTTGAGCTGATCTTTAAGTCCCGCTTCTTCAACGGCTTCGCCCAAATATAAAGCGTATGAGGGAGTACAGCAAAGAGCAGTCGAGCCGAAGTCGACCATCGTCGTGATCTGGCGCTGGGTATTGCCTGCGCTGGTGGGGATTACCGTTGCACCGATCTTTTCGGCGCCGCCGTGTGCGCCCAAGCCGCCCGTAAACAGACCGTAGCCGTAAGAAACCTGAACGAAATCCTTTTCGTCCATATCAAGAGCGACCATCATTCGGGCGACGCCGTCTGCCCAGTCGTCAAGGTCTTTTCTTGTATATCCAACGACGATCTGCTTGCCCGTGGTTCCGCTGGAAGCGTGGATTCGAACGATATTTTCCAAAGGTTCGGCAAACAAACCGTAAGGGTAATAATCTCTCAAGTCCTGCTTATAGGAGAAAGGAAGCTTGTGAAGATCCTCAACGCCGTGGATATCCTCGGGTTTAAGTCCCATTGCATCCATACGCTCTTTAAAGACGGCTACACGCTCATACATTCTTTTTACCTGCGCGCAAAGCCTCTCACTCTGAAGTTTTGTCAGCTCCTCACGGGGCATACATTCGATTTCTTTCTGATAGAAAGCCATATTTTTCATCTCCTAAAGTAGTGTTACTGAAAGTATATCACTTTTTTTGGCGGTTGTAAACAGGTTGAAGCGTTAAAGCGGTGAATTTTAAACATATATTGACATATTTCGTTTATATTTGCTATAATTATACTACCAAAACATAAAGGAGATGTTACACATGAAAAACACGATTATTGAAAAATATAAAGGCGCATTGGCGATATTGGTAAAGAAGCCGATACTGCTTTGGGGTCTTTCCTTGCTGTCGCAGCTTCTGATGATCCTTGCAGTCATATTCGGTGTTCTTCCGATAGTATCGCTTCCCATTGTTTTTGCTCTTGAAGCGGGCCTTTACGTTCTTTATCTTAAAGGCTACAGAGGCGAAGAGGTTGCAAGTGCGGATCTTTTCACCGGCTTTAAAAAGTTTATGCACGTTGCCGGCGGTATGGCGTGGATGTATCTGTGGGTATTTATCTGGGGACTCATCCCTATTGCAGGCATAGTTTTCGCAGTCGTCAAGGCATATGAATACGCTTTCGTTCCTTACATTCTCATCAATGAGCCTGAGGTCGGCGCAACCGAGGCGCTTAAAAAATCCCAGACGATGACAAAGGGCTTGAAGGCAAAGATGTTCTGGAGCGAATTTATCGTTGCGATTGCTTTTATGATCGTTGCGCTCATCCTCGGATGGCTCTCTGAGATCCGTTACATCGGCGGAATGTTCGGACTCGTTCTTTTCGTTGTAGACGTCGTATATTCGTTGTTTGCGCCCATATTCCTCGGACTCATCAGAGCGGGATTCTATGACAATGCAAACAAAGCCGAAACACCTATGATCCTTCCCGAATTGGCAGAGGAAGTGCCGGTCGCTGAAGCAAAGACCGTTTCCGAGGAGGCTCCGGTTGCCGAAGAAG
>CAYWXA010000050.1:0-3540 GCA_964462175.1 uncultured Oscillospiraceae bacterium | reverse complement strand
TGCCGAAGAATGATCTAAAAAACGTTAAAAGCCTGACGGAAGTCGGGCTTTTTGTTTTTTGAGGCGCCGTCTGCGAAGGGCACGGCAGTGCCGCAGGTGGCGCCGGTCAATGCGGGCGTTTTGAAAAAAACCCGCCCCTTGAATACCGCTCGGGCACCTGCCGCACGCCCCCTGCGGGGGCACCTCGGCAGACGCCCTCGCTCCTTTGCCCACCCTCCACGGGCAAAACCTGCCTTCACTATTGACTTTTTCGCCTTATTTAGATATACTGTTTAGGTGAATGTCAATTTATTTGATATGCAAATTTTTAATTAGGAGGACTCAAAGTGCGACACATAAATAAATCCGCATTCTTTATTGTAGTTGCGCTGATAGCTGTATTTGCCGTTCTGACCTTCTCGGGTGTTTCAACCTATTACGGTGATATCGAAACCGTCCATATCAAGGGCGCTGACGATATTCGCTGGGGTATTGACATCAGCGGCGGTGTTGACGTTACATTCTCCCCTCCGGAGGGCGTTGAGGCTACCGAAACTCAGATGGATGCCGCTCAGGCAGCCATTGAGCAGAGAATGGTAAACCTCGGTATTACAGACTATGAGCTTTATGTTGATTATTCCAACTATGACATCATCGTCAGATTCCCCTGGCAGGCAGGCGAAGAGGATTTCGATCCCGAAGCCGCCGTTAAGGAGCTTGGTGAAATGGCTGAGCTGACCTTCCGTGAGGGTTACGAGGTCGATGATTACGGTCTGCCCACGGGCGTTACCGCTGAAAACGTCATCGTTTCCGGCGATCAGGTCGTAAGTGCGACCGCTATCTGGTATGAAGAAAGCGGCTCAACAAAGTTCGCAGTTTCTTTGGAATTCAGCGAAGAAGGCAAGGCTGCCTTTGCCGAGGCAACGACCCTTTTGGCTGCTGAAGAAGGAACCATTTCCATCTGGATGGACGACACCTGCATTTCCGCACCCACGGTAAACGAACCGATCACCGACGGCAACGCAATGATCACCAACACCGGTTTCGATTACGAAAGCGCAAAGGAGCTTGCCGACAAGATCTCCGCAGGTGCTTTGCCTTATAAGCTCGTTACCTCCAACTTCTCCACCATTTCCGCAACCATGGGTTCGGGCGCAAGAAACGCAATGGTTTTGGCAGGCGCTATCGCATTCGTCATCATCTGCGTATATATGGTCGTCGTATACAGACTTCCCGGCGCCGTTGCCTCCATCGCTCTGGTGGGACAGGTCGTTGGAACCATCGCCTGCATCACGGGATTTTTCAGCTTCATTCCCAGCTTTACCCTTACCATTCCCGGTATTGCAGGTATCATTCTGGCAGTAGGTATGGGCGTTGACGCCAACGTCGTAACCTTTGAACGAATCAAGGAAGAACTCAGAGCGGGCAAGACCATCAACGCTGCGCTTACCAGCGGCTATTCAAGAGCGTTGGCAGCCGTCGTTGACGGAAACGTGACCATGGTCATCGTTGCGATCATTCTTATGGGCGCATTCGGACCTCCGGACAGCTTGCTTGCCAAGGCTATGAGCTGGATATACTTTATGTTCCCTGCAACGATTGAAGGAACCATTTATTCCTTCGGTTACACTCTCCTTGTGGGTGTAATCCTCAACTTCGTATTCGGAGTATTCTGCACGAGAGTTATGCTTGCGTCCCTTTCGAAGTTCAAGTGCTTCAGAGATCCCAAGTTCTACGGAGGTGAGAGCAATGACTGATAAGAAGATCCTTAACGTTGTCGGCAAGAGAAAGATATTCTATACCGTTTCTTTGGCCGTTATCGCTATTGCCCTCATTTTGACCTTTGTACTCGGCGTAGACGTTGCGATCGAATTCAAGGGCGGCACCATTATTACTTATTCATACACCGGCGTTATTGACGAGGCTGTTGTCGATGCCGTGGCTGAGGAAATTACAGGCCAGAGCGCAAACGTCACTTTGGGCGAAAGCCTTGCTGACGGTCTGACGACCGTTGCGCTCTCATTCCCCGCGTCGCAGGGTCTTACCGCTGAGGTTCAGGCAGATCTGACCGATGCGCTTTCTGCACGGCTTGGCGACAATGCGCTTGAGCTTTACAGCTCGCAGGACGTAAACCCCTCGACCGGTATCGGATTCTTCGGCAAGTGCCTTATGGCAGTCGCCGTTTCCGCCGTGGCGATGATCGTTTACATCGCTATCCGCTTCAGAAAGATCGGCGGCTGGGTCGCAGGTGTCTGCGCAGTCGTTGCGCTTATCCACGATATGTGCTTCGTATATGCAAGCTTCGTTATCTTCAGATTTGACATCAACTCAAACTTTATGGCAGTTCTGCTGACTATTTTGGGTTATTCCATCAATGCGACCATCATTATCTATGACCGCATCAGAGAAAACCGCAGAATTCACGGCGACAGAATGACTTTGGCGGAATTGGTAAATCTTTCGATAACTCAGTCTATGGGAAGAAGCATTCATACCACCGTCACCACCGTAATTGCAATGGCTTCGATATGCGTTGTTGCGCTTATTGCAGGCGTTGAATCCATTTTGAGCTTTGCATTCCCGCTGGTAGTCGGTCTTTTGGCAGGCGTTTACTCTTCAAACTGCATCGCTCCCTCTCTTTGGGTGCTCTGGCAGGATAAGATCGACGCAAAAAAAGCAAAGAAAAAGGCTTGATATTAAAACTTTGGGTGCCGTGCATTTTCCGTGCGGCGCCCTTTTGTATAATTCTTATGAGGAGATGTGAAAAATGTCGAGAAGCAAGATAACTGCCGGAATCTCCGCTGCTTGCGGTTATCCCGAAACGCCTGAAGTGTTCGTTAAAGAGCTTTGTCGGGCGGGAGTGAAGGAGATCGAGCTGTTCGTCAACTGCGAATATGAAACACGGCCCGAATACGTCAAAGAGATAAAAAGAATTCTTGACGGCGAGGGGACGAAGTGCATCTCCCTTCATCCCTACACCTGCGCCATCGACACATATGCAATGTTTTCGGCGTATGAGAGAAGGACGGAGGAATATTTGGATTATCATAAGCGTTATTTTGAGGCGATGAATATTCTTGAAGCCGAGTATTTCGTTTTTCACGGCTCAAAGGTGAACTATGGCGACGAAATTATTTTCGGGCGGTTTGCCCGACTTGCCGAAATTGCAAAAAGCTTCGGCGTCAAGGCTTTGCAGGAAAACGTGGACAGAAAGGTGACGGGAGAGCTTGAAACGCTCAAGCGAATGAAAGCGTATTTCGGTGAGGAAGCGGGGTTTGTGCTTGACACCAAGCAGGCTGTGAGAATGGGTTGGGAGCCGACAGACGGCGTTCTGACTCTCGGCGACAGCATCAAGCACGTGCACCTTTCCGACCACGGCAAGAAGGGCGACTGTCTTTTGCCGGGAGCGGGCGAGATGGATATTGAAGCGTTCATCAAAGCTCTTGACGATGTTGGCTTTGAGGGCTGTTTGATGCTTGAGCTTTACCGCAGAAATTTCGGCGATATTGCTGACCTTGTCAAGGCTCTGCGGGATGTGGAGCGGATGATAGATGAGGTTTG
>CAYWXA010000049.1:0-11874 GCA_964462175.1 uncultured Oscillospiraceae bacterium | reverse complement strand
CGGAACGACATAGGTGCCGTCGGGGATAATTTCGTTTTCACCCTTGACGGAAAGCCAGACGTTTCTGAATATTCCGGCGCCCGAATACCAACGGGTGTTGGGAGATTTGTGATGAACGATGACGGTGATCTCGTTTTCGCCCTCTCTGACGTTTGTCAGCGGAACGTCGAAGGTGGTATAACCGTATTTCCATTCATAAATTTTTTCGCCGTTGAGCAGGATCTCGCAGTTCATATATACGCCCTCAAAACGAAGGGTATAATTCTTCCCGCAGATGCCGCAAAGAACGAATTTTTTATTATAATATCCGTCACCGTCACCGTATAGGTTGTGAGTATTATGGATCAGCCAGTCGTGAGGGATATCAACAGGCTTAAAGTCGCAAGACGAGGGAGTTTCTCCGATATTTTTAAGGGCAAAGCTCCACCCGCTGTTAAAAAGCTGTCTTGTCATAATTACCTCCTTGGATAAAAACAGTATAAATATATTATAATAAGATATGAAAGATATTTCAATCGAATAAATTAACTTTTAAATAAAATTTGAAAGCTAATATTATCATATTTTTCTTGACGAGTCGCTTTTGTGGGAGTATAATAAAATCACCGACAGTGTCGGAATAATATAATGAATCAGGAGTGAGATTTGTGGACGCTGGCATCCCGCGAGGGCGCAAAATAATTTGTCACAGGGTTCGCAGTCGTGTGCTCCCCATATCGTGACGTTTTGTGCCCCTCGATCTTTAACTGCAAAAGAAAGTGAGGGGTTTTATTTTGGAACCGACAACCGTTTTTGACATTGTGATGGGGCTTTTGGAAAACAAGCGTTTTTCCGAGCTGAAGATCATAATGAACCAGATGAATCCTGCAGATATTGCAAACATTTTGGATGAGGCTGAAGAAAAAAGTGCGCTGACGCTTTTCAGACTTCTGCCTAAGGAGCTTGCAGCGGAGACCTTTGCATATATCGAGCCGGAACAACAGGAAAGACTTATCACTGCGTTTTCCGATAGAGAACTCAGAGCCGTCGTGAGTGAGCTTTTTCTGGACGACACCGTTGACATCATCGAAGAGATGCCTGCCAGCGTTGTCGCAAGGATATTGAAAAATACAGATTCAGAAACGAGAAAACAGATCAACGAGCTTTTGGCTTATCCGGAGGACAGCGCCGGAAGTCTGATGACACTTGAGTACGTGTACTTTAATCAGGACACTACCGTCGAACAGGCGATCGAGCGCATCAGGCAGGTCGGTGTCGTTAAGGAGACCATTTATACCTGCTACGTCACCGAGCACCGCAGGCTGGTGGGCGTCGTTTCGCTTCTGGACGTACTTACAGCCGAACCGAATACGACGATAAGCCAGATAATGGATCAGAACGTCATCAGCGTTACTACCGTTGAAGACAAAGAACACGTTGCTGCCGCTTTCGCAAAATATGACCTTTTGGCGCTGCCTGTTGTTGATCTTGACAACCGCATCGTCGGTATCGTCACGGTTGACGACGCTATCGACGTCATTCAGGAAGAAACGACCGAAGATATCGAGATCATGGCTGCTATTGCGCCGACCGATAAGTCGTACTTCAGAACGGGCGTTTTTGAAACCTTCCTCAGCCGAATTCCCTGGCTTATGCTTTTGATGCTTTCCGCTACGTTTACGGGAATGATAATCACGAGCTTTGAGGATAAGCTGGCTGCCTGCGTTGTTTTGACCTCGTTTATGCCTATGCTCATGGGTACCGGCGGTAATGCCGGCGGTCAGGCATCTGCAACCATCATCCGCGGTCTGTCCTTGGGTGATATCGAGATGAAGGATATCTTCAGAGCCATGTGGAAAGAGATCAGAGTTGCGGTCATCTGCGGAGCTGTTTTGGCAGTCGTCAATTTCGGAAAGATGATGCTGATTGACAGATGGCTTTTGGGCAACCCCGAGGTAACGGTAGCCGTCGCTATGGTAGTTTGTCTGACGTTGATAGTAACGGTATTCGTTGCGAAGTTCATCGGCTGTATCCTGCCCATATTGGCGAAAGCCGTACATCTGGATCCCGCCGTAATGGCGAGTCCGTTCATCACGACCATCGTTGACGCCGTTTCGCTTTTGGCATACTTCGTTATTGCGCAGGCGCTTTTGGGAATATGAGTCATCGCCCTCCCGACTTGGTTCGGGAGGGATTTTTTGCATTGAGCGGCAGAAAAGGCGGGCGAAGCCCCGCCGCTTTGCCCCTCCCCGGGGGCAAAGCGGCGCCCCGCGCCTAAAGGCGCGGGGACGCCCCTGCGGAGCAGGGGCGTGGGCTTCGCGTATGCAGGCAGTGGGGCGATGAGCAAACGAAGGGGCGTCGCACCGCCTGCGCCCGAGCGCAAGCGAGGGCAGTGGCGGGGCGGTGCCCCGAAAAAACGCATACAGTTGTATTTTTTGAAGAACTGTGCTAAAATAAAAGTGATTATGATGATATAAGGCGGTGTTCTTTAATGATGATATATAAAAACTCCAAAAAAGGAGGCTTCGCTCTTGGCAGAAACCACTTGACCAAGTCGAATCTGATTGCAGGTGGCGTTGCTGCCGTGGGCGTTGTTCTTGCCGCATTGATCGGACTTTCTTCTCCGAAAAAGAAAGACAAAAGATCACAGAGCAGGAAGAAAAAACGGCTTTTGGATTTAGCTGCGCTTACGCCTTTGGCTTTCAAGCTTACAAAAGCGGTCGCTTCAAATATCGAGTTGGACAAAATAGTTAACGAAGTGACCAATACCGCCCAAGACGGTGGATATGACATCGAAGTTATAAATGCCACGCCCATTTCAAGTGAGGAGGAAGTTTATGAATACATCGAAGAAAACGGCCTTTAAGGGCAGTTCGATCTTAGCGCCCGTTCCTGCCGTCGTTGTCACCTGCGGCACGGTGGATAAGCCGAATGCCTTGACCATCGCCTGGACGGGAACGATAAATTCCATACCCCCAAAAACTTACATTTCCGTTCGTCCGGAAAGATTTTCATACGGTCTGATCAAGGAGTCGGGCGAGTTCGTGATAAACCTCACCACCAGAGAGCTCACCCGTGCCACCGATTATCTGGGCGTGCGTTCGGGTAAAAACGAGGACAAGCTTAAAAACTTAGGTCTGTCTGTCAGCTCTGCAACGCAGGTCTCGGCGCCGATCTTGGATGCGAGTCCCGTTTCGATCGAGTGCCGTGTATGCGATATCATATCCTTAGGTTCTCACGATATGTTCGTTGCCGACGTTCTGGCAATAAACGTTGCAGACGAGCTGATCGACGAAAACGGCAAGATCCGCCTCGATAAAGCCGACCTCATCGCATATTCTCACGGCGAATACTTTGCGTTGGGCGAGAAATTGGGCAGCTTCGGCTATTCGGTCAAGAAACCGACGAAGAAGGGCAGAAAAAAGTGAGCGAAATCATCGGCAGGCGTGTAAGCGTCACGGTTGACAGGCCTTTGGGGAGCGCCCACCCGAATCACCCCGACCTGATTTATCCCATAAACTACGGCTGCGTCGAGGGTCTGATCGCTCCCGACGGCGAGGAGCAGGACGTTTACGTTCTCGGCGTGAATGAGCCTATCGAGAGATTTGAAGGGATTATCATTGCGGTGATACACCGCCTTGACGACGTTGAGGAAAAGTGGGTGGCGGCGCCTGAGAATATGAAATTCTCAAAAGACGAGATCCTGGCGGCAGTTGAGTTTCAGGAGAGGTTTTTTAAATCGGAAATTTTAACGGCATAAATAAAACAGCACGGCGATAAACCGTGCTGTTGTTTTTGTTTAGTTCCAATTAGTCTGCCAGCGTGAGCGATATGAGGTGTTGATCTTCTTGTCGCTCGCCTGCTTGACGGTAACGGAATTCTCGGCTTTTTTCGCCAAAAGCTCATCGAACAGCGCTTCGTCGAAGGGCAGAGCGATCGGCTTGTTGCCCGTCCACTGGGAAAGATACGCCGCATTGGAGATCGAAAGCTCGTTTATTCCCTCGTATCCGTCGGCGATAAGCGGCGTGCCGTATAGGATATTATCCACGTATGCCTGCAAAACGCCTGCGTGAGCGGAGCCTGAATCATCAAAACGTATCTCCTCGTATTCGCAGGAGATATTCGGGAAGCTTGCTTCCTCGTTAGCGCATATCTCACGCTCGCACATAGGCAAACGCCACCACTTGAGGGTCTCTCGTTCCAAAACCAGCTTGCCCCACGTTCCGCTTATTTCAAGGCGGTTGGTGCCTGGCAGCTCGCCCGTCGAGGTGATGAACGTTCCCGTAGCGCCGTTGGCATATCTGGCAAATATCGTCACGTCATCCTCAACTTCGATGTTGTGATATTTTGCTTCGTCGCAAAATGCAGTCACTTCCACGGGCATTCCGCATATCCACTGCCAAAGGTCAAGGTTATGGGGCGCCTGATTCAAGAGCACTCCCCCGCCCTCGCCGTTCCACGTGGCACGCCACGAGCCCGAGTCATAATAAGCCTGCGAGCGGTACCAGTTGGTGATTATCCATACCGAGCGCTTAATGCTGCCCAAAAGCCCGTTTTCAACGATCTCCTTGGCTTTGACGAACAGAGGGTTGGTGCGCTGATTAAACATTATTGCAAAGGTCTTTCCCGATCCACGGGCGACCTCGTTCAGAGCTTTTGCCTTCGTAACGCTGATATCCACGGGTTTTTCGACCAGAACGTGCAGACCGCCTTTTAAGCAGTCAGAGGCAATATCGGCGTGTAAGGGGTGAGGCACGGCAATTATCACGGCATCGCACAAGCCCGAAGCAATAAGCTCTTTATGATCGGCAAAGCTAACGAGCTCGGGATCGTCTTTTGTGAAGTGATGACAGGTGTCGGGGTTTATATCGCACACCGCACTCAGCCGAGCGCCTTTGATCTTTCCCGACAAAAGACAGCTTGCGTGCGCCGAGCCGATATTTCCCACACCGATAAGCCCGATTCTTATATCTGCCATATTATTTATTTCCGCCGTAGGTGTCGCGGGTGTCGGCAAACACGGCGGCGACGTTTTCTTTTCTTCTTGAGGTCGCAACTCTCTTCATCAGCTCGTCGTAATAAAGCTGTTCGTCGAAGGGAAGCTCGATCTCTTTGCCCAAGAATGCAGAAAGGTGCATAGCGTTTGCGAGCATAAGGCCGTTGATTCCTTCTTCGCCGGGCGCAACGAGCGATTCACCCCGCAAAATTGCGCCTGCCCAAGCGTTCAGAACGCCGATATGCTGTTCATTTTTGCCGTCAGTCTCAATTTCGACCTGAGTTGCCTTGAGGTTGCCGAACGGAACGGTGTTGGTTTTTGAGAATTCCTGCTCGCTCATCTCATATTCCAAAACGGAAAGACCCGAATAATCGGCAACGATCTTTGCCTTGTCGAGCTGGATCTCAAAGCGGTTGGTGCCCTTGGCGTCACCCGTGGTGGTGATGAACACACCCGTTGCGCCGTTGGCATATTCGACGTATGTGGTAACGTCGTCCTCGACCTCAATGTCGTGCCACTTGCCGAACTGCATCTTGGTCAAGACCTTTACGGGCATTCCGCAGATCCACTGCCAAAGGTCAAGCTGGTGAGGGCACTGATTCATTAAAACGCCTCCGCCTTCGCCCGACCACGTCGCTCTCCATCCGCCGGAGTTGTAATATGCCTGAGGACGGTACCAGTCGGTGATTATCCAGTTGGTGCGGCGGATCTCGCCGTATACGCCCGACTGAACAAGCTCACGCATTTTTCTGTATATGTGGTTGGTGCGCTGATTGAACATCATTCCGAAAACGACCTCGGGGTGCTTTGCGGATTCCTCGTTCATACGTCTGACGTCGAGGGTATATACGCCTGCGGGCTTTTCAACCATAACGTGAATGCCCCTCTTGATGCACTCGATCGCATACTTGGGATGGTCGTAGTGAGGAACGGCGACCAGACAAGCGTCGATAAGTCCCGAATCGAGCATCTGCTCAGCGGTGTCAAAGCACGCAAATTCACTCGAAAGGTTTTCCTTTGCCCATTCAAGACGGTCGGGGTTAGTGTCGGCAACTGCCGTTAAAACGATGTCGGGGCAGTTTCCTTTGAGAACGTTTGAGGCGTGGCCGGAACCCATATTGCCGATACCGATTATACCGAGTCTGATTTTATCCATTGTCATTCTCCTTTATCTGAAACCTTTGGATCTAAGGTAGTTATAGCTTCTTGTCAAGCAGTCAAACGGGTCTTCGCCGTTGCAATCGTCCTGCTCAACGAGCATATACTGCGTGCCTGCGTTTTCGGCGCAAGCGAACACTCTGTCGAAGTTGATGTTGCCCTCGCCGACAACTGCCATTTTCTTGCCGTATGCGTAGTCTTTAAGGTGAATTACCGGAACTCTGCCCGAAAGCTTTTCAAGCCACATTGCAGGGTCGCCTCCGCCAGCCTGCACCCAGAAGGTATCAAGCGTGAAGCCGAGCAAATCGGGGCTGAAGGTATCTGCCAGATGGTCTAAGATCAGCTTGCCGTCAACTTTTTTGAATTCCTGGTCGTGGTTATGATACATAAACAGCTTGCCGCCGTCGTGCAAAGCCTGCGCCACGGGCAGATATTTCTGTGCAAAAACTTCGGGGGTGTCGCCCTTGTCGAGATCAAAGGCGTTCCAGCCGAGACCGACGTGGTCACATTCAAAAACGTCGTGGTCAAGCGCTACCTGCTTGGGGTCTGAAATCAGTCTGTCGGCAGGAGTGTGTGTCAGAACGCACTTTAAGCCGCTCTTTTTAAGCTCGTCTTTAAGCCACGCAGGCTCAAACGGGCAAGTGCCGGAAATCTGAACGAATTCATATCCGATGTCGGCAACTTTTTTGAGCGTTTCAGAAAAGCTGTCCGTATCCTTGCAAAAATCCCTTACAGTGAAAAACTGCGCTCCGATCCTCATAAATCATTCCTCCTTAAAGTTTTGAAAGGATCTCCTTGAATGCCTGACAGGCGGCGTCAAACGCCGCATTGCTGTCGGGGTATGTATAAAGCTCGCCCACCTTGGATTCTTCTCCGGCACGTTCAAGAGCTTCAAGCCCCTTGAATACGGTCAGGTGAGGCTCAATGGTGAAATCTCTTCCGCCCATTGCAACGAATTCACGGACGATCTTTTCAACGTTGCCGTCGCCCTTTCCTGCAGGAACGACTCTGCCGTCGGTGAGCGCATCCTTGATGTGCATATATTTTACATAGTCTTTTATCATCGACCAGGCGTTGAGGGTGTCCTCACCGCTCTGAACGAAGTTTGCAGGATCGAAAACCGCCTTGAGAGAGGGAACTTCCTGCAAAATTTCAAGACATCTTGAGCCAATGTCGCCGTAAATACCCTTTTCGTTTTCGTGGCAAAGGGTCACGCCGTAAGGCTCAGCAAGCTCGGTCATAAGCGAGAGGCGATAAATCACTTCATTTTTATATTCCACAGCTTTGTCGGCACCGGGAACATAGAAGGAGAATACTCTCATATTTTCAGCGCCGAGAATGCCCGAAACGTCAAGGGTGTGCTTGAACTTGTCAAGGTGCGCCCTGAAATCGTCGTTGACTATATCTATCTTGCCGATGGGTGAGCCTGCGCTCCATACGCAAAGGCCGTTGTCATCGAGCTTTTTGCGAATTTCCTTCGCCTGATCGGCAGTTAAGTCGGACACGTTTCCAAACTCGGTTCCTCTGAGTTCAACGCCGTTTAAGCCATTGCGCTTCATGGCATTGATCTGCTGGTCGATGAGTCCGCCGGCCTCATCGGCAAAGGCGAATATTTTTATATCATTCATAGGGAAAGCCTCCTTTTTTGCTAACTTGATTATATCAAGCGAAGGGTAATATTGCAAGCGGATTCGCAAAGTTTTGGGAAAAGGACGTTAAAAAAGTAAAAAATTGCAAGAAAACTGATTTGCAGACCCTTATGGCGGACTCATCAGAGCCATTTTGTTTTGTCTAACCCCTTGCAAAATCTGCGGGAATGTGATATGATAATAGAAGCCAATCCGAGAAGCGGGTGTGCGGGTCCTGTGCAACAAGGCGCTGTGAACCATGTCAGGCGGGGAACCGAGCAGCATTAAGCAGTTTGCTTTGTGTGACGCAGTCTCGCCTGCACACCCGCTTGTCGGATTGGACTTTTGTTTTCGGGAGGGTATTTATGTACACAGCACTATACAGAAAATGGCGGCCGCTGACCTTTGACGACGTCGTATCGCAGCCCCACATTACCACTACCCTCTCCCGTCAGATCGCAGACTCAAAGACCGCTCACGCTTATCTTTTCACCGGCTCGCGAGGAACGGGCAAGACCACCTGCGCAAGAATATTTGCGAAAGCGATAAACTGCCTTGACCCTCACGACGGCAGACCTTGTCTTGAGTGCGATATCTGCCGTGCGGCGGATTCGGGCACCCTTTCCGATATCATTGAGATCGACGCCGCATCTAATACGGGCGTTGACGATATCAGAGATCTGCGTGACTCGACGGTGTATACCCCCGAGCTTTGCAGATATAAGGTATATATCATCGACGAGGTGCATATGCTCTCAAATCAGGCGTTTAATGCGCTGTTGAAGATTATGGAAGAACCGCCTGCTCACGTTAAGTTCATTTTGGCGACCACCGAGGTTCACAAGGTTCCTGCGACGATAATCTCACGCTGTCAGCGGTTTGATTTCAGAAGGATACGCCCGCAGGATATTTCGGACAGACTGTTATATATCGCCTCCCACGAGGGATTCACCCTTGAGAGCGACGCTGCCGATTTGATCGCAAGGATAGCTGACGGAGCGATGAGAGATGCGCTGTCGTTATTAGACCAGTGCGTGGCGTATTCAAACAACGTTGATATTTCAGTTGTCACCGATGCCGCAGGAATTGCGGGACGGGACTACTTATTCGATATTCTGGAAGCTGTTGCCGACCGAGATATCAGTCGGGCGATTTCCAAAACGGACGAGCTTTATGCAAGATCCAAAGATATGGCACGACTTTGTGACGAGCTCATCTTCCAGACAAGAAACTTGATGCTGATTAAAACAGTTCCCGACAGAGAGGAACTTTTGAGCTGTTCACCCGCAGAGGTTGAAAGACTTCGCAAAATCTGCGAAAAACTGACGCTTGATGAGATCATCTCACGGCTTGATATCTTGCAGGTCTTGAGCGAAGCGATGCCCAGAGCGACCTCTAAGCGCACGGAGATTGAAATGGCGCTTGTAAAGCTATGTACGGTGAACGCTTCAAAGCCTATGGCATCGGGCACGAAGGCGGCAAGCGGAGACCTCGGCGAGCTTATCGCAAGAATCGCCCGCCTTGAAGCGGAGCTGGCGGCTATCAGGAAAAACGGCACGGCAACTGCCGCAGTAAAGGAAAAGGAAGATCCGAAGCAGGAAATGCCGAAGGCTGAACCCAAAAATGAGCCTGCGAGGGAAGCTGCCGATGAACCGATGGTGGCGTGTGCGCAGTGGGATGAGATTTTGGAGCGATTGACCGAGATAAATCCCGGATGTGCAGGAGCTTTGCGGGGATCTATGGCATACGTCAAGGGAACCACGTTATCAATAATCGTTAAAAACGAATTTTTCTTGGGCTTATTCAAGAAGCCGGAAAATGCGGCTTCGCTCAAACAGGCGGCGCTGGACGTCACGGGCGTGACCTATTCCTTGCGTGCAAAATGCGACAGACAGGATACAAGCAAAAACAGCGACGAGGACCCTATTGCACAGCTTATTGCGAAGGCAAAAAGTGCGGATATTCCCGTTGATTTCAACTAAAGACCATTAAATAAGGAGATATATTTATGAAAGCAAGACTTCCACAGGGTATGGGCGGCGCCCAGAATATGAACCAGATGATCCGTCAGGCACAGAAGATGCAGGAGGATATGGCGGCATTCCAGGCAGAGCTTGAAGAAAAGGAATTCAAGGCTTCCGTCGGCGGCGGCGCTGTTGAAATTACGATGAACGGCAAGCGTGAGGTCTTGGGCGTTAATATCAAGCCGGAGGTCGTTGACCCCGACGATATTGAAATGCTTGAAGATCTGATCGCAAGCGCCGTCAACGAGGTTCTTTCCAACATTGAAACCGAGTCCAGCGAAGGAATGAACAAGATCACAGGCGGCATCAGCCTTCCCGGTGCATTCTGATGGCTGACTCAAACGCATTGCCCTTGACCCTTTTGGCGGAGCAGTTCGCAAAGCTCCCGGGTATAGGAATGAAAACGGCGCAAAGGTTGGCATACTTCGTTATGTCGATGTCCGACGAGGACGCAGAGGCTTTCGCAAAGGCGATAATTTATGCAAGAAAAACCGTTCACACCTGCTCGGTATGTCAGAATCTGACTGACAAGGCGGTGTGTCCGATATGCTCAAACGAGGCGAGAGATCACTCGACCGTTTGCGTTGTTGAGGGACCGAAGGACGTTTCGGCATTTGAGCGCACCCGTGAATATAAGGGAGTATACCACGTTTTGCACGGACTTATCTCCCCTATCGACGGCGTGACGCCCGATAAGCTCAGAATAACCGAGCTTTTGGGAAGAATTGCAAAGGACGACGTTAAAGAGGTCATTATGGCGACCAACCCCACCCCGGAGGGCGAGGCGACGGCGATGTATATATCAAAGCTGTTAAAGCCTTTGGGCATTAAGGTCACAAGGCTTGCCTTTGGTTTGCCTATCGGCGCAATTTTGGAATATGCCGACGAGGTGACACTCTTTAAAGCGCTTGAAAACAGGAACGAGATATGATGCGCACAGACGAAGAATATATGCTCGAAGCGCTCAAGCTGGCAAGATATGCCGCAAGCTTGGGCGAAGCGCCGATTGGTGCGGTGGTCGTTAAAAAATCATCGGGCGAGATAATCGGCAGAGGTTATAACCGCCGTGAGGCGGATAAATCACCCCTGGCGCACGCTGAGATCATGGCGCTTGACGAAGCAAGCAGGACGTTGGGCGGCTGGCGGGTCGTTGACAGCGTTTTATACGTCACTCTTGAGCCGTGTCCGATGTGCGCAGGCGCAATTATAAACTCACGGATCGACCGTGTCGTATTCGGCGCAAGCGACAAAAAGGCCGGCTCCTGCGGGTCGGTGGTGAATCTCTTTGGGCTGGATTATAACCACAAGCCGGAGCTTTTGGGCGGTGTGCTTGAAGATGAGTGCGCCGGCGTGCTTTCGGAATTTTTCAAAGAGCTGAGAAAGAACAAAATACCGTATAAGAAGCAGGGTGACTTATGAAGAGCGGCAAGAGCAACGGTTCAATGATAATATTGGCGTTTGTTATCGGTGTGCCCGTCTATTTGCTGATGACTCGGCCTGTAATCTTTTGGGCGGTGTTCCTGCCGATCGTTGTGATCGGTATCGTTTTGCTGATCAGGTGGTTGAGAAGATGAATTTGGGTGCGATGGCGGTTGCCATCGCATTTTTTGTTGCCTGCAAAGTTGAGGGGCGAAGCCCCCGCGCACGAAGTGCGCGGTGCCTGCTGCGGCTCTTGCCGCAGCAGGTGCGAAAATACGTCCGCCGCCCGAGAGGGCGGCGGACGGTTTTTGCAGGGCTTCGCCCCGTATTCAGCGCACAAAAATGAAAAACCCCGAAGATCTCTCTTCGGGGTTAAATCATTTAGTTAGCAATTTGTTAAGAATTAGCCGATAGCCTTGATAACAACGCCGGAACCAACGGTTCTGCCGCCTTCACGGATAGCGAAGCGGAGACCTTCTTCGATAGCGATAGGAGTGATGAGCTCAACGCTGATCTCTACGTTATCGCCGGGCATGCACATTTCCTTATCAGCAGGAAGAGTGATAACGCCGGTAACGTCGGTAGTTCTGAAGTAGAACTGAGGTCTGTAGTTGTTGAAGAAGGGAGTATGACGTCCGCCTTCTTCCTTCTTAAGAACGTAAACCTGGCC
>CAYWXA010000048.1:7611-12224 GCA_964462175.1 uncultured Oscillospiraceae bacterium | reverse complement strand
TGCCGATGTAATCGTTCAGCTCAAGAGGCTGATACTGGGTAAGAACACCTACGGTGTCGATGCCGGAGTTAACGCAGTTGGAGAGAGGGAAATCGATGATGCGGTACTTACCGCCGTAAGGAACAGCGGGCTTGGCAACATTCTTGGTCAAAGCGTACAAACGGGAACCCTGTCCGCCCGCAAGAAGCATTGCCACACATTCTTTTTTGTTGTACATTTTACGTCTTCCTTTCAATTATATTACAATATCCCAATTAACGGGTTATTCTGTACGGAGTTTGGGTTTTCTGCCGGGAGCTTTGCGAACCTTGAAGTACATTACGCTCAAGCCGGGTATCTTGACGGATATAGACTGATCGCAGCCGTGCATCGGTATCTTATCGGCAGAAACAGGCTCGTTCGCATAAGGCGAACCGTCGGCAGAGGATGAGTTGAATACTTCGGTATATTTGCCGGCATAAGGCACGCCGAAGCGATAATCATATCGGTCAACGGGAGCAAAGTTGCAAGCAACAATGATCTCATTTCCTTTGCGGTCGATCCTTCTGAAGGTGATTATAGACTGGCTGTAATCATCGGCAGATATCCACTTGAAGCCTTCCCACGAGCAATCGTCGTCCCACATGGGAGAATTTGCAAGGTAGAAGCCGTTGAGGTTCTTGGAATAAGTTTGGAAATTGCGATGGCTTTCAAACTGATCGAGCATAAACCATTCAAGACCGTTTTCATAATCCCACTCTCTGAACTGAGCAAATTCCGAGCCCATAAACAGGAGCTTCTTGCCGGGATGAGCCATCATATAAGCCAGAAACGCTTTTGCGCCTCGCATCTTCATATCGGCATCGCCAGGCATTTTGTTGACCAGCGAGCCCTTGCCGTGAACGACCTCGTCGTGAGATATAGGCAGGATGAAGTTTTCGCTGAAGGCGTACATAAGCGAGAAGGTAAGCTGATTGTGATGGTGCGAACGGTATATGGGGTCAAGAGCTACATACTTCGTTATGTCGTTCATCCAGCCCATATTCCATTTGAAATTAAATCCGAGACCGCCCATATATACGGGCTTTGAAACATTCGGCCAGATCGTCGATTCTTCAGCGATCATAAGCGCATTGGGATTTCTTTCAAAAACAGCAGTGTTGAGCATTCGCAGGAATTCGACAGCCTCAAGGTTTTCACAGCCGCCGTTGACGTTCGGGCGCCACTGACCCTCGGGACGGTCATAATTGAGATAAAGCATAGACGCTACTGCATCAACACGCAAGCCGTCAATATGATATTTTTCCAGCCAATAAAGAGCGCTTGAAATGAGGAAGCATCTGACTTCATTTCTGCCGAAATCAAATACTCTCGTGCCCCAGCCTTTGTGTTCACGCTTGAGTTCGTCATAATACTCATAGCAAGGTGTGCCGTCAAACTCGTACAGTCCCGCTTCGTCCTTCGGGAAATGAGCAGGTACCCAGTCGAGAATTACGCCGATTCCCGCAGCGTGGAACTTATCGACCATCTTCATAAAGTCCTCGGGAGTGCCGAAACGTGAAGTGGGAGCGAAATATCCTATTACCTGATAGCCCCAGGAGCCGTCGAAGGGATATTCGGTCAAAGGCATAAACTCAACGTGTGTATAGTTCATTTCCTTTACATATGCGATCAGTTCCTCGGCAAGCTTGTCATAGCTGAAGAAGTTGCCGTCGGGGTATTTTCTCCACGAACCAAGGTTTACCTCGTAGATGTTCATAGGAGAATTATAAGGCGAGGTCCTTGCCTTTTTGCGTTGCCAGGCAGCGTCGTTCCATTTATATGCAGAGATGTCGAAAAGCTTCGTACCCGTTGAAGGCTTGGTCTCCATATGTGCGCCGTATGGGTCAGCTTTCATACGAACCGAACCGTCATAACCGACGATGCGATATTTGTAAACGTCAAACTGCTCAAGTCCGCTGACACAGCACTGCCAGATACCGCCGTCGATCCTCTCGCAAGGGTTGGCATTAACGTCCCACGAGTTAAAATCACCGACTAACGAAACGCTTCTTGCGTTTGGCGCCCAAACTCGGAAAACGGTCCTGCCGTCATCAAGCGTGTGCGCGCCGAACAGGTCAAAGCAGTCGTAGTTTCTGCCCTCCAAAAACAGTTTTATCTGTTCGGAAAGGCTTTTTCTGCTGTCAATAGGCACTGTATGCACTCCTTTCAAACATAGATTTGGTGTATAACATATATATTGTATCAAAGTCAAATGAATTATGCAACAAAATTTGACAAATTCTTAGAATCTACACATTTTCCAACCGACAATTTTGTGCATCTTGTAATAAGAATCATTCATTTTATCTTGTTTACCCTTATCACGGCAACAAATTTGTCGTCAGAATGTTCGGATTCGCCTTCTGAGCAGGAAGAATCAATGAGAATTTCAGCCAATTCGTCCGACGATCCGGCAACTGTAATGGCGTGTCTGATCTTCTTTGTGTCGAGCTCTGCTCCGTCGGAACAAACGATCATCTCCCCTCCCTCGGAAAGATCGAATTCGGACTTTGACGTATAGCATCTGTCAAAGATGCCGATGGGATATCCGCCGCCGGGAACGGCGGCGAAGCTTTGACCGAGAATATAGCTTTCGGCGGCTCCGGCTTTCCAGAATGCCACGCTTCCGCTGAACAGGTCAAGACGCAAAAGATCAAGAGTTGCAAAACATTCGTCGATCCCCGACGTTCGCATCACCGGAGACGCCATCGTCAGCGAGGCGTCAACGGGTATTCCTCCGAGTATCATATCCTTGACGGATTCACAAAGCTTTCGGGCAGCATTATATGCAGGTCTGCCCGTGCCCATACCGTCGCACAAAAGAAAATAGTGAAAGCTTCCGCTTTGAAATTCGCAGAAAACGTCGCCGGAAATATCGTTTTCAACGGCTGACCGATGGTTCGTAAAAACGTCGGCGCTGTAGTACGGCTTTGGAATGATACTCAAGCGTGTAAAGCTTTCGCACTTTACAGCCTTTGCATCCGAGTATTTGAGAAGAGTCAGCTCACGCAATGCCGAAACGATAAAACCGTGATTCACGGTTGCATCCGTTTTGAGGTCTGCGATGCAGGAGCCGTCGGTAAAAACACGGCAGCAGACTATATGATCCTCGATCGGCAAAAGACGTCTTTGCAGGGCTTTGGTCACGGCGGGATCTATCTGCTTTGCAGATTGTGAGCTTGTGAGTATCATCTGAGTGCCTAACAAAACCGAATCGACAAGCGAGGTCTCCCTCCTGACCGTTTGTCTGCGGGCTTTAACGTATTCGCTCTTCGTCCGAACGTCTGCAATGGCGCTGACGATATCCTTCTTTCTTATGCAATCGGGAAGATCTTTTGATACCGATTCCTCGCTCCAACGGCGGTCAAGAACACTTAAATCTCTCACCTGTTCCGCAAAGCAGAGCTTATGCCTGCGGCAGTTCATACAGACTCGTGAATACGCCGTCGCACTGTTCGGGGGTGTAATCAGCGGTTCGCTGTCGGAATCTGACATTTGCTTTTCAAGCTTGCCGACCGCTTCCGCACACAGTATCCTGTCAGTTTCAACGGCAGACTTCCCTCTTTGATCGGACATATATTTTAGGATCAGCCTGTCGGCAGGGGGCGAAAGCACGTCATATGTAAATATAAACACCGTTCCGGAAATAAAGACGTCTATGACCAAACCGAAATCATTTGATAAAACGTCCGACGCCATTGCGAAAATTATCGCACCGCACACAAGATAGAGCGGCTGACGGATAAAGGAACGTGAAGGAATAAAGGAAAGAAGCGTTCCGGCAATGCAGATAAACGCCGCTCCGACGAACATATCCTGCCCTGTGATAAAACAGCCGAGACCCGAAAGAACGCTTAACAGCGCCGTGTTTTTTGAATCGTTCGTCTTTGCCGAATGGAGCACGGCAAGCAGGGCGAATGAACGCCCGAGATTAAAGCCGAATAAGCCGACCGAACACAGAACCGATATACCGACGGCATAAACAGCCATCGAATGAATATCCGCCGTGTAGGGCGATCTGAGCTTCTTGCTCAACGCATACGCAACGTACGCCGCACAGAGCGCATAAAAGATAAGTCTCGGAATTTTTGCATCTTCAGAACGCAAAACTGCGGTGAACAGCAAAGAGCTGAAAGAATAGGACACGAAGGAGATAACGCCGCAAAGCCGTTCGTGAAAGGATATCTTCCTTTTAGCAATAAACAGCCTGACGATAAGTATTATGAGCGAAGAAAAAAGAGCGATCAACGTGTATATATTACCGCCGAAAAGCGCAAAGTGCAAAGTCAGCGTCAGCAAGAACAGCGGCGTGAATTTCAGCGGCAGAACAGCACTCAGACAGACGGAAAAAGGAGCGCTCTCACCGAATAACCGTGCATTTGAAACAAGAACGGCACAAGCAGCCGTCGCAAGATAAGGAAATATGCGTTTTAAAGCAATTCTGGTTTTGTTTATCATTTTTATCATCCTTTGAAGAAAGAAAATTTTGCATATGATCGGCAGAATAATTGTATATATGTGTGTTGGCAAAATTTGTCATAATCAAAGGAGCAACAAAAAACAGCGTAAAGCCAAAAGACTTTACGCTGAAT
>CAYWXA010000048.1:3949-7511 GCA_964462175.1 uncultured Oscillospiraceae bacterium | reverse complement strand
ACTGACGTGGAGATAGGGCCTAAAATTGCGCTGGTGAGTATCGGAGGTATCCAGATCAAAGGATGGCGTATGATGTTGGGCATCTGGAGCATAGAGGTGCCGATGCCCTGAGAGATCAGACCGCCGAATTTGTTTTCACGGTAGCTCATTACGGCAAAGCCGACCATCTGACAGCAACAGCCAACAGCGGCGGCACCTGCGGCAATTCCCGAAAGGCCGAGCGAAACACCGATGGCGGCAGAGCTGATGGGAAGCGTCAGAGCCATACCCATAAGAACGGAAACGACTATGCCCATCACCACGGGATGGCTTTCAACGCCGAAGTTTATGAGCGAGCCGATCCATTTCATAAAGGACGAGATCGGAGGACTCAGAAGAATTCCCACGACGGAGCCTGAAATGATCGTCACCAACGGCGTTACGATTATATCTACCTTCGTTTTGCCCGAAACGAGCTTGCCGAGTTCAATTCCGACGTATGCGGCGATAAATGCGCCCAAAGGCTCGCCCGGACCCGCAAGAGTTAAAGAACCGAGAGTGAAGTTTGAAAGGTTGATCTTGCCCGCAAACGCACCGACAAGACCGCACACCGCCGCCGAGACCGTAACCAGATCCCCTGCCCGATATCTTGCGGCAACTGCGGCGCCGATGCCTGCACCCGTCATAGCTTTCGCAAAGCCTGCAATAAGACGGATATAGTTTCCGACGTCACCGCCTACGAGCAGACCTACCTGATCAAGTATCGTACCGATGATAAGCGTTGCAAACAGACCTCTCGCCATACCCGAAAGACCGTCAATGAACAGATGATTTAAATAATCTTTAATTGATTTCACATTGGTTCCTCCTCTTGATTTATTCGATTAACTTGATTATATTTCCTTGATTTATTCAGGTCAAGAGGTTTCAATTAAATTCTACCTTTTAAAGAATTAAAGCGGCAATGATAAAGAAAAAATATGCAACTTTTACATAAAATTTTACTCATAGGGTATTGACAAAGCTACAAAGGTATGTTATTATATTTTTGCGAACCATTCCTAATTTTGAGGAGGCGAACATGACAAAGCAACGACTGCTGATCAAAAGCATAATCGAATCAGCTTCGGGACATTTGACCGCTGAGGAGATCTATGAGATCGCAAAGAAAAAGATGCCGAATATCGCATTGGGCACTGTTTACCGCAATCTGGGCAAGCTTTGCGAAGCAAATGAGATCGGACTTATAAGCGTCAGCGGCAGACCTGACAGATATGACAAATCGGTGAATACCCACGGTCACACGGTATGTGACAGATGCGGAAGGATCACCGACTTCCCTGCCCCCGTTGCCGAGTTCAAGCAACAGCTTGAAAAGCACTTGGGTATTGACATCACCTCATATGACGTAAGCGCACATTATATATGCGATGACTGTAAAACCGCAGAATAAGACATCATTGGTTATACGGCGGCAAGACCGTCTTTAATATGAAAAAATACTATACAGGAGTGTTATTATGAATCTTAAGGGTACAAAAACTGAAAAGAATTTGATGGAAGCTTTCGCAGGCGAATCTCAGGCAAGAAACAAGTATACTTACTTTGCCTCCGTTGCAAAGAAGGAAGGATACGAGCAGATCGCAGAGATCTTCCTCAAGACCGCTGAAAACGAAAAGGAACACGCAAAGCTTTGGTTCAAGGCTTTGGGCGAGCTCGGCGACACCGCAAAGAACCTCGCTGCTGCTGCAGAGGGCGAAAACTACGAGTGGACGGATATGTATGACCGATTCGCCAAGGAAGCCGAAGAAGAAGGCTTCAAGACCCTGGCTTATCAGTTCAGAGCTGTTGCCGCTATCGAAAAGGCTCACGAAGAAAGATACCGTGCACTTCTTTCAAACGTTGAAATGCAGAAGGTATTTGAAAAGGCTGAGGAAACAATGTGGGAATGCCGCAACTGCGGTCACCTTGTAATGGGCAAGAAGGCTCCCGCTGTATGCCCCGTTTGCGCTCATCCCCAGAGCTTCTTTGAAGTAAGAAAAGAAAACTACTGATTCATTTCTTTGTCATAAATAACTTGACCCCGAGCTTCTCGAAAGAGAGGCTCGGGGTTTTTGTCTTGGGTTATTTGCCGCTATATATCGGCATCCAATATTCGTTGATCGCACTTATTTCGGCATCGGCGTAGAACTCTTTCCAGATAGTGTTCCACTCGTCAACAGTTATGTGCGTGTCACGGTCGGGATAATTAGGTTCTCCCGACGGATGCCACGATTCTTCATCACCGGCACCGGCTGTGAACATCACCTCGGAATTGAACATGACGTAGACGTTTTCAATATACCAACCGTCAAGAACGTCGATCGTCGTTGCATATGCGCCCGTGTGAGGAATTATCACCTTTTCCCACTTTGATTCGGATGTTTCGGGGTTATAGAGAATGATGCAAACGACGGTCTCACTTTTAAGTTCTTCGTTGTCGGTGTGAAGGAATACCAAAGCCTCCGTGTCGTTATACATACTTCCGACCTCGGTGAAATGTCCGTTGACTTCATCGAAGTAATATAATCCGAGATGTTTATAATCGAAGTCGTATTCCTGTGCCAACTGCGGGAGTCTTGTGTTCTTATACTCCATAGCCGAAAAATACTTTTCGTTCTGGGATATCTGTTCATCGGTAAACATCCCCGATTCTCGCATCACCCTTAACAGCTCGTCGTAGTTTTGGGTTTGGGGGATTTCAATTACATAGCTGAAATCTCCGTTGGTGAGTTGTTCCACCTCAACTGAAAGTGTTGAAATAAACCATGCGCTGCCCGTTGCAAGCAATACGAGAAGCACTGCCGCGATCAGAAGTGCGGTTTTGCGCTTGACGGCGTGAACCCGTTTGGTTTGGGATGCGGATTCGATATATTCAGGGTCGATAAGTTCCATTTTGTTAAGCAGGTCGTTACCTCTCACAGTGTATAACCCTCCTTTATGAGATATTCACGGAGCTTACGGCGGCATCGGAACAGAATTGATGATGCCTTGCTCTTTGAAATGCCGAAGTGTATGGCGATCTCCTCCACCGAATCGAGATACCAATAACGGCGGACGAAGATGTTTCGCTTCTCAGCGCTCAAGGTTGCAAGAAAGCCGTTTATCGCCTGCGAGAACAGGATATCGTCAATGCGGCATTCGACGTCGTCGGGCGACGGTATGCACTGCTCCATTTCGGCGCTCAGCTCGCAGACGTGTGCGCTCCGCTTGATACGGTCACGGTTTCGGCAACAGTTGAGCGAAAGGTTTCTTATGATGCGTGCCAAAAATGCGTAGAAATAGTCATACGGTTCGTTTGGCGGGATCGACTGCCACGCCCGCAGATACGTGTCGTTTTCACATTCTTCGGCGGTGTGCTCGTCTTTGACTATGCCTTGCGACAAAAGTCGTAAGCGTGTGCCGTATTTGTTTCGGGTATGCCCGACGGCGGATTCGTCACGGGATAAAAACAGTTCAATTATTTCTCTGTCTTCCAAAGCCTTCGCTCCTTTCTTATAAATCTGAAGCGCTTCACCCATATAAACACCGTTTGGGTACGAGA
>CAYWXA010000048.1:0-3849 GCA_964462175.1 uncultured Oscillospiraceae bacterium | reverse complement strand
TGCTGAATGAAGTGTTTCTCCAGACGACCATATAGCGGTCGCTTCTTTGGTTATAGAATATGCCGGCGATATAGAATCTTTCGTATTCTTCATCCGTTTTGATAGTATTGTTTAAAAATGCGACAAGTCCGCTTTCATCATATACGTAGCCTGCTTCGACAAACTCCCCGTCCGAAAGAACCTGCTTGTCGTAATAGACCTCACCCGTGGGAACGCTTTCAATTCCGCAGGCGGATGCTATGCTTGCCATTCTTTCATCGGGGTCATCGGTTTCAATGGAGCTAAAGACTTCGTGAGAGAGGACGTTCTTGTTGTAATGATAGGATATTACTTCGGCGCCTCTGCTTCTTTGCGCTTCATTCGTTGCGATATTTTCATCGTAATATTTATCAAAGAACTGCATTGCACGGACGCTTGCGGGGTGGCCGTATTTCTGGGAATAGAGAGCAGTAAAGGTATTGACCTCGCTTTCGGGGTGATTTCTTCCGAGGATTCCTCCGATACATTCCCAACCTTTTTCGGCGTTCATAACTATTTCAATTTTACCGCCCTGTGCGGTGGTAGTTTGAGTTACAGTCTTGAATTCGTCATTTTTCTCGTTATAGAAGAAGCCGACAAATTCGACGTCGAAGGTGAAATTCACGGCGTCGGTGATGATTCTGCCGATTGCCTTATCTTTGGTCGTGAGAATCAGCTCATCGAAATAATAACCGTCTCGCAGGTATTCACTGCGATATCTTGAAACTATATCTTTCTCTGCAATTCCGTATTCAGCGATAACATCTTTGTAGCGTTCAACGTCCTTATCAACGGTTAAATCCTGAATATAGTCCATTCTCTCACTGACGGTGATGTCGGGGAATTCGTCGGTCATAACTTCACTGCTGGCGGCATACATACTGTATACTCCGCAGGCGACAAGCATAAACGCCATCAATGCCGCAGCGATGAACAAAGCGGTCTTTCGGTTGATTCTGTGAATCGGCTTTTCGGTTGATGCTGATTCGAGGATATATTCATCGCTGACGTTGGAAAGTGCAGAGATAAAATCGGATCTGTTCATATTTCATAGCCCTCCTTTTCTAAGTATTCTTTCAGCTTTTGCCTTGTGCGGTGCAAGGTGGTGGTGACCTTTGTGCGGGTGATGCCAAGCTCCCCTGCGATCTCAGCAACCGAGCGGAAGTACCAATAGCGCTTTATGAACATCATTCGTGATTCCTGCGGAAGCGTTGAGAGGAAGCTGTTGATGTGCCCGGTCAAGGCGTTTGCATCAAATTGCGCCTCGACATTCTCGTTTGACGGGAGCATATCATCCAGCTCGTCAAGGGCGGTAACGTAGTTGCCCGATCCCCTTTTGTCGGCACTCTGGTATTTGAGCTTGTTGAGCGAAACGTTTCGCATTATCTTCGCACAGTATGCCATCAAGCTGGGCGGATTCTTCGGGGGAATCGTGTTCCAGACACGCAAGAGGGTGTCATATAGGCACTCCTGGGCATCAAGCTCGGAGCCGAGGATATTTCGGGATATCGACATAAGCAGTTTGCCGTATTTGTCCCTTGTTTCGGATATGGCAAACTGGTCGCGGTGAAAAAACAGCTCGATGATTTTGGAGTCATCCAAGGTCACAACCTCCTTTCGGGAAAGATATCTTTCAATCATATATACAACTTAGAGTGAAAGGTTGTCACAATAATTTTATAGGTTTTGAGAATTTGTGTCAATGAAAAGAAAAAAGCCTCCCGTGTGGGAGGCTTTGCTGTTAATCGGGATAAATCATGCTGTCGATCGCTTCAAGCAATGCAGATATCTCATCTAATGTCAGAATACCCTTTTCGTTCATATTGTACGATGAATTCACGATTCTGATGCTATATTTCTTGCCCAAGGTTGCGTAGTTTACGCAGTGCATATCTTCATCGTAGTAATAATACACCTCAAAGTCGCCAAGCTGAACAACATTCATCTCGCCGTCGTGCAAAACTGTAATTCGTGTGTTTTCGTAACGCTCGTCTATATGAATGGCCAGATTTTTGCCGTATGTACTTTCCTCACCGTTTTCGTCGGTTTCGGTAAACGTTCCGTTGTAGTACAGGTTAACGGTGTGCTTGAAATAACGAGGTTCAGCAATTACCAATTCTCCGCCGGTATTCATTTCATATATCACAGACGGCTTGAAGCCTTCGGGAATGGGAAGTTTGTCAGAATCGATCAATGCAGGGAGGTCAAAGATGAATTTTTCATCGGGCAACTGACCAACCGTTATCACTTCGAATTCGCCTGTTTCCGAATCATATTTAAACAAGGTGGGAGTTTGATTGCCAAATGGAATCTCATAGAAATGGTTAAACTTAGCTGTCGCAACAGGAACTAAGGTCATTGCGAGAATTGCGATTACTGCGGCAACCAGCACGACCATTCTGCGCTTTGAAAAGGTGCGCTTGATTGCAGGCGCCTGCTCTGATATTGCCTCGTCAATAAATTTTGAGTTTATGTCTGTAAGTGAATTCATAATATCTTTTTCGTTCATATATTATAACCCTCCTTTGTGAGATGTTTCTTGAGCTTTTGGCGTGTGCGGAAAAGCGAAGTGGTCACGTTGGTCTTGGTTAGACCAAGCTCCGATGCGATCTTCTCAACAGGCTCAAAAAGCCAATAATGCCTGATGAAGATGATGCGGTGATGCTTGGGAAGTGTTTCTAAAAAGCTGTCAATTAAATTGGTCAAAAGCTTGCTGTCAACCTCTTTTTCAACATCTGCATTTGACGGAATGACCTCGCGGAGTTCATCCAAAAGCAGAGCGCAGTTGCCCGCTTTGCGCTTATCGGCGCCTATGTATTTAAGGCGATTGAATGAGAGGTTACGAGCGATCTTTGCGGCGTATGACGCAAGGCTTTCGGGCTCATTTGGCGGAATGGAATTCCAAAGCTGAATATATGTATCAGCAACGCATTCTTCGGCGTCGGGCAGGCTTTCGAGCAGGTTTTTTGAAATCACCATTAAAAGCGGTTCGTACTTCTGCTTTGTCAGCTCGATTGCAGATTCATCGCGTTCGAGATACAATCTTACTATTTCGGAATCGTTCACCGAATCATCTCCTTTCGTGAAAGATATCTTTCAACCTTACAGACAATAATCGCATAAGGTTGGTCACACATTATTTTACGAATTTTGAAAGTTGTGTCAATGAAAAGAAAAAAGCCTCCCGTGCGGGAGGCTTAAATCAGTTCTATTTTGTCAAGAAGTATTCCTCAAACTTTTCTGCTTGTTCTTTCGTATATTCTCCGTTGTCCCAGAAGTATTTGCGTTTGTAAGAATCGATAAAGGCTTGATCTTCAGTGATACCACTACCTGTTCCCCAGCCGAAAATGCCATCATTAACTGCTTCGCAGTAGAATGTAAACGATTTTCCACACATTTCCCATCCTCTCGGTAAATCCATGATAACTACAGTATCTCCGTAGCCTTTTACGAATTTATGCTCCGCTTTATATGTTTTATCCTTTTTCAAGTACTGTATTCCTTCGAGTCTTACCTCGTGATTCGGGTCATTTGTAAAGAAGAACATAAATAATTGCTTGGGTGTTGAAGCAACTCCATATTCGTAGTAATAATCACCGATATATTCAATATTATAGTCTGTTGTCCATATGATTCCGTTTACCAATGAAATATCATATTGCTGTGAAATTTCATAGAGCCTCCGTTCTTCCTGAGTGATGCCGGAGTGAAGACTGCCAAGTGTAACCGGGAATGACGGCTTTCGGGGATTAGCAAGCAGATAGTTATAAGAAGCGTATATTCCAACCGTCAAAGCAAGAATTGCAATTACTGCGGCAACCAGCACGACCA
>CAYWXA010000047.1:0-12525 GCA_964462175.1 uncultured Oscillospiraceae bacterium | reverse complement strand
CGGGTGTTGCAATACCCGATACAACAAAGCTCAAAAGAGAATATAAATCCTCCCGTGGCAGGCTTTATTTAACCCTCTCCGCCGAGGATTATCCCAAATTCTGGCGTGACTGTGTCAAGCTTTTGGGCGAGGGCGTATTTTTCTTCGTTGAGATCCCCGACGACAACGACCAAACAAGACTTTATTATCTTGACAACTGCACCGCATCTGTCGCCCAGGCGATCTTAAAGCGTTACGGCTCGGTGTTATATTCGGACGGTGTAATCAAATTCGGTTTCGGCTCACACCAGACCGAGGACGAGATATATATGATGGACTATCAGACTTTGAGCATCTATTCGCAGAACCTTTCGCCCTATGAGGAGCTTCTTTCAAAGATGGGCTACGCTAAAAACAAAAACGCCCTCCTCGCATGGGATATCCTGAGCGAGGACAACGCAGGGGAGTGCACCTGCATTGAGGCGGACGACGAAAGCTACGTGGATATGATAAACAACCTGATCGACGTGGGAATGTATCCTGCGCAGGGGTGATCTCGCACCGCGGGAGCGATGTTTTTAAAACTTTGCGAGAAAAGCGAAGTAAGCCCACTGTCACGAAAAACACGGAGTGTTTTTCATAAAATTTTGCGACCGCAGGGAGCAACATTTTTGGCCCCTCCGTCACACCACTTCGTGGTACGACGGCCTCCGCCCCGCTTCAAGAAGCCACGAAGTGGGTTCTTGCAAAATTTTGCGACCGTAGGGAGCAAAATTTTTGGTCCTCCCAACCAACAGTAAATTTTCCGACATAAGTCGGTGAAAATAAAAAATTATAATTTAGGAGTGGAACAATTATGGCTTATATTATCGGCGTTGATATCGGTACCAGCGGTACCAAGACCGTTCTCTTTGACGAGGGCGGAAAGGTCATTGCGTCAAAGACCATTGAATATCCCATGTATCAGCCCAAGAACGGTTATGCAGAACAGGACCCCGCAGACTGGGCAAATGCCGCAGTTAACACCATCAAGGCTGTTATGGCTATTAGCGGCGTTGACAAGGACGACGTTAAGGGTATCGGTCTTTCGGGACAGATGCACGGCCTTGTAATGCTCGATAAGGACAACGAGGTCATCCGTCCTTCAATCATCTGGTGCGACCAGAGAACCGCCAACGAAGTTGACGAAATGAACGCCAAACTCGGCAGAGATAAGCTCATTGAGATCACCGCTAACCCCGCCCTCACAGGCTGGACAGCCGCCAAGATCCTCTGGGTAAAGAATAACGAACCCGAAAACTATGAGCGTTGCCGTCACATTCTCTTGCCTAAGGACTACATAAGATTTGTTTTGACCCACGAATATGCAACCGAAGTTTCCGATGCAAGCGGTATGCAGCTTCTTAACGTTGCAGAGCGTGACTGGTCTGACGAAGTTATCGACACCTTGGGTCTTGATAAGACAATGCTCGGCAAGGTATATGAATCCTGCGAGGTTACAGGTCATCTGACCAAGGAAATGGCTGAGATCACCGGCCTTAACGAAGGCACCATCGTTGTCGGCGGCGCAGGCGATAATGCCGCAGCAGCAGTTGGTACGGGCGTCGTTGAGGACGGCAAGGCGTTCACCACCATCGGTACCTCGGGCGTTGTATTTGCACATACCTCTAAAATTTCCATCGACAAGCTGGGCAGAGTTCATACCTGCTGTGCCGCAGTTCCGGGCTCCTGGCACGTTATGGGCGTAACCCAGGGCGCAGGCCTTTCCCTCAAGTGGTTCAGAGATAACTTCTGCGAATCGGAAAAGGAAACCGCCCGCCTTATGGGCGTTGACCCTTATTATCTTATGGATAAGCAGGCTGACACCGTTGCGATCGGCGCAAACAGACTTCTTTACCTGCCTTATTTGATGGGCGAAAGAACTCCTCACCTCGACCCTGATGCAAGAGGCGTGTTCTTCGGCCTTTCGGCAATGCACACCAAGAAGGATATGTTAAGAGCCGTTATGGAAGGCGTATCCTACTCGCTTCGTGACTGCGTTGAAGTATTCAAGCAGATGGATATCAACGTTTCCGATATGATGGCTTGCGGCGGCGGCGGAAGCTCACCCCTCTGGAGACAGATGCTTGCTGACCTTTATAACTGCCCCGTTAAGACTGCTTCCTCCAAGGAAGGCCCCGCACTCGGCGTTGCACTTTTGGCTGGTGTCGGCGCAGGACTTTACTCCAGCGTTCCCGAAGCATGCCACGCAGTATGTGCAGTTGACAAGGTTCAGAACCCCGTCGTTGAAAACGTTCCTCAGTATGAAGAATATTACAAGCTTTATACCGAAATTTATCCCGCACTCAAGGCGGCATATAAGAAGCTCGCAGTTCTTTAATAATGAATCTGAAAAGGCACTCCTTTGGGGGTGCCTTTTTTGTGTGATTGCGGCGACGACGTCGCGCGATGCGTCCCGAAGGGACAGTGCGCGCGGTGGAGGAGCCGCATTTTGCCATTTGCATATAATGTACAAATGAGGACGAGGCAAAAAGCAATTCGGTCAATCTCCCCGTGACTGAATAAACAAGCCTGATCGGTCAACAATACAGATAACAAAACAAGATTAGGAGAGAAAACCATGTCAGTTTACAGGGGAGAAATTTATTACGCCGACTTAAGTCCGGTAGTCGGTTCGGAGCAGGGCGGAGTCAGACCGGTACTTATAGTTCAGAACGACGTCGGAAACAAGCACAGCCCGACGGTCATCGCTGCGGCAATTACCAGCCAAAGGGAGAAAAGCCGCCTGCCGACACATATCGAAATTGATTCGGCAAGCTGCGGTCTTGCAAAAGACAGCGTCGTGCTTTTGGAGCAGATACGCACCATTGACAAAAAGCGCCTCAAGGAGCGAATGGGTGTGCTTGACCAGACCGCAATGGGAAAAATTGACACTGCGCTGTCGATAAGCTTTGGGCTGAATTGAGCCTGCCCGCCCTCAGTTTGTCCATCGCCCGACTCCGCGGCAGCCTGCGCATCGGGTCCCCCGATGCGCCCCTCGCCTTCGGCGAGGACGGCGTTTTCTCCTCACGGAGAAAACGCCCCGGCTGCCGCTCAAAGCGCAAACAAAAACCCAACAGATCCAATCTGTTGGGTTTTTTGAATAATCTATCTTTCTGCTATGCGCCACAACGCAACAAATACCATTGCCAAAACCAAATGGATAATTGGCAAAAAACTGATGAAACTGAGTTTCTTTTTGCTGTAAACATTTATCAGCGAAAACACGTATGTTAAAGAATATGTTCCTGCCAAGACCATCGCAATGATTGAAATGATCGTAACTAACAGTGAGCCCGATGCCATTCCGATATTTGCTGTTGAGATAAGGCTTCCCAATATAGTTATCAAGGATACGGGAATCGGCAGCGCCTGAACTGCAAATACGCCTATTATCAGAGCTTTCTGTTTTATGCTCATTCTTACTTCTCCAGATCCTTCAGTGCGTTGATCTCATCTCTGTTGACCCTTATCACCGAGTCCTTGATGAGCTTGACCTGCTCACGCTGGAAAACAGCGTCTGCTTCGGTGTCGTTTAACTTAACGTGAAGCTTGCCCGAAAGCAGGTTCGCATCGGTTACAACGCCTCTGCCCGAGGGAGTTTCAACAATAGCGCCGACCTTGGGCGTAATTCTCAAAAGCTCCTCATATCCGTCCTGCTCATATTTCAGACAGCACATAAGTCTGCCGCAGGTGCCGCTGATCTTCGTCGGGTTGAGCGATAGGCTCTGTTCCTTTGCCATTTTAATGGATACAGGCTGGAACTCGCCCAAAAAGCTTGCACAGCAGAAAGGTCTGCCGCAGATTCCCAAACCGCCGAGCATCTTTGCTTCGTCACGCACACCGATCTGCCTGAGCTCGATTCGAGTGCGGAAAACGCCTGCAAGGTCTTTAACCAGCTCTCTGAAGTCAACACGGTTGTCCGAGGTGAAATAGAATAAAAGCTTCGAGTTGTCAAACGTACATTCGACGTCAACGAGGCTCATATTCAATTTATACTGAGCGATCTTCTTCTCGCAGATCCCGAAGGCTTCCTGCTCTCTTATCTTGTTTTTCTCGATCTGCTTGAAATCTTCTTCCGTTGCAATGCGGATAACCGGCTTCAAAGGGGCAATTATCTCGCTGTCGTCAACCATCTTGTTGCCCAAAACGACTTTACCGCATTCAACACCTCTTGCAGTTTCAACGATAACGCTGTGCTCGGGTGTGACTTTAAGCTCTCCGGGGGAGAAGTAATATATTTTTCCTACGCTTTTGAATCTTACGCCAATGATCTCGGTCATAGCTTTGGTTTCCTTTCTTTATTTGAGAGAATATGTTTTAAGCTTACAGGCAAGATCCGCCAAAGCCAAAGTCATGCTTGCGTTGCCTGAAATTTTTGATATACATTCCGAGCAGGCGGAATACATTTTTTCAAGTCCGCCCGTGCGAATGATTTTTGACATTCCGACCGCTTCCTCACGCATCGGTGAAATAGGGGAGATGTTTCCGAATTTCGCCGTCAAAGCATCTCTTATCACCGACTGAAGCACACCGATCGCCTTAACGGCGAAAGCCCTGTCACGTTCCAAAGAATTAAGCTCTCTTGCAAGAACGTATTCATCTCCGCTTGTAAGAGCTCTGACGATGTTCTGAACCGCCTCAAAGGGGTGGTCATCCGATGACCCTTCAAGATATTCAAGGCACGCCCCGATGTTTCCACCGAAATATTTAACGGCTCTTTCGGCATCGCTGTGGGTTATACCCTTTTCGCCGAGCGCCTTGATGCAATCATCCTCGGAAGCCTGCGGAACAGCCAGCGAGACCGAGCGGGACAAAACGGTTGAGAGAATCTTCTCCTTCGAGGTCGCCGTCATAATGAATACGACGTTTGCGGGCGGTTCTTCAATTATCTTCAAAAGAACGTTTTGCGCCGCAGGCAAAGCCTTGTCGATTTCAGGGAGAATATATACCTTGTGTCCGCCCTCGTTTGCCGAAACGCTTGCATCGGAAATGAGAAATCTCAGATCGTCTGCTCGGAAGTTTTCCTGTTTTCCGCTGGCAGATAACCTGATGAGGTCGGGGTGCGCCCCGTTTTCGCACATCAAGCAGGATTTGCAAATTCCGCAGGGGGAATTGCCGCTTTGGCAGAGGATCATCTTTGCCAGATATTCCGCCAAGGTCTTTTTGCCGACACCTCGCTCACCGAGAAGGATAAACGAATGGGAAAGCCTTTTGTTTTTGATCATCGAGCTTATCAGCGTGATAACGCCGTCTTTTCCGTAAAGCATCGTTTTCCTCCTTTCAAAAGTCGCAGGTTGATAGCCTTCCCCTTGAGGGGCAACGCCTGCGACCGCCGCCGGTGGCGGAAAAAGGAAGCAGGGGTTGGAGCAGCGGTCGACAAGCCGGAACGCCAGTGAACGGCGAGTCGGGTACCGCAATTGGAATTAGTGTCGGCGTATGCCGACGGATGAGGTGGACAAGCCTCGCTCGCTAATTCTTGCATACATCAGCCTTCGTGCGAATTTGCCCTCTCCGTCACGCTTTGCGTGCCACCTCTCCCAAAGGGAGAGGTTTAATCGGTGTCGCCTTCGGCGACGTGCGGCTCCTCCACCGCACGCACAGCCCCTTCGGGCGCGCTGTGCGACGTCGTCGCCTGCACCTGCACCTAATCAAAATTATTCTATCACATATTCTCAGAAAATGCAAACTATTTCCGCACGGTATATCTTAACGCTGTTCGCAATCGCAGTTTTGCCCTTGTCATCGTCCGTGAAACCGTTGATTTGTTGACTCCCAGCTCCTTTGCAATTTCGATCATCGTCTTGTTTTCAAAGAAATATTTTTCTGCATAAAGCCGTTGTTTGTCGGTCAGTACCTCCCTGACGGCACGCTTCAAAAGCTCGTGGGGAATGGCAAGGCGCCTTATCGCCCCCGATGTGCCGATCGACTTTAAGTTTTGCGCTTCCTCAAGACTAATCCTACACAGCCTCGCCATACAAGTTCTCCTCTCTCATCAGAATTTCCGTCATATCCTTGATATCACGCAGCACCTCATATCTTTCCGTGTCGATTATGTACTTCCTGCGCTCAAGCCTGTGGAGCTTCAAAACGTCACGTTCCTGTTTTATCATATCGGCAAGCTCCTTCGAGCGCTTTTCAAGCGCTTGGGCAACTTCTTTGTATTCTTCGATCATTTTCTTCAATTTTTAACTCCTTCCTCCGCACGTTAAGTAGCGATATGCCCTCAAAAAAGAGAACATATGTTCCAATTCCTTGCTTATAATGATAACCAATTTTGAAAGAAAGTCAACCGAATTTGTATATCAGTCTGTTTTTTTGGACTCAACTATTGAAATGTCGGTTGATAAATGATAAAATGATGTTGTAAAATGTAAATAAAACCGAGGAGTTTTTATGGATAAGAAGAAAATCGAAAGAATCAATTTTTTGGCGAGGAAATCAAAGACCGAGGGACTGACCGAGCTTGAGCTTTTGGAGCAGGCAAAGCTCAGGCAGGAATACCGTGACGCTTTCATTGCGAGCCTTTCAGGCCAGCTCGATAATATCTCCATCGTTGAGGAGGACGGCTCCGTTACCGATCTTTCCAAGAAAAATTGATCTACCCATTCTGACCTAACAACAGAGGAGCGTGACGTAAATGGAGCTGTATCAGCAGTCGAGCCAGAAGCAGAAATTATTGATATTGCAAAAGATTTTGTTGACCGAAACGGATGAGAATCACCCTTTGTCCGTCAACGAGCTGATCCAAAAGCTTGCTTTATATGACATCAAAGCCGAACGCAAGACGATATATGACGATATTGCGACGCTTGCAAGCGTGGGTCTTGACATCGTAGTGGATAAGCGAGGCCATTCAAACGTTTATTACATCGGCTCCCGTCTGTTTCAGGATGAGGAGCTTTTGGTGCTTGCCGATGCCGTTGCAAGCTCGAAGTTCCTGACGGTCAAAAAATCAAACGAGCTTATCAAAAAGCTGCAGTCGCTCACAAGCAAGCATAATGCGACCAACCTTCGCCGCAGTATCTACGTCGGCAACCGAGTCAAGACCTTCAACGAGTCGATCTATTATTCCATCAATTCGATTCACGAGGCGATCTATAAAGACCGCAACATCAGTTTCAAGTATTTTGAATATGACACCGACAAGAAAAAACGCTATCGTTATGACGGAAAGCTTTATACCGTTTCGCCTTACTATCTGATCTGGGAGAACGACTGTTATTATCTCGTTTGTGGGCTTATCAAGCACGGCACTATCTCCCGCTACCGTGTTGACAGAATGACCGACGTTTCGGTCACCGACGTTAAGCGCCGCCAGCTTTCGGTCGATGAAGACCAGCTTGCAAAACAGCTCCGTGCCACCTACAATATGTTCGGCGGAAGAACCGAGACCGTCACCCTTGAAATGAGCTCGAAGCTTATAAACGTCGTAATTGACCGTTTCGGTGAAAGCGTGCGATTAAACCGCATTTCCGATGACAGATTCACCGTCCGTGCCGAAGTTCAGATATCACCCACTTTCTGGGGCTGGCTGTTCCAATTCGGAACGCAGGCGAGGGTCATCGCCCCGAAGGAAGTCGTTTCGGAGGCTCAGGTCGAGCTGAAGAAAATTCTTGAAATGTATAATGCGGGCGAATAAGGGTCGCCCCTCTCCGTCACGCTTTGCGTGACACCTCTCCCGGAGGGAGAGGCTTTCAATGCGCACCTGCGGCGATATACCGCTCGCCACGGCACGCCACTGTCGATGCAACTTCGTCGCATCGCCGTGTCTGCCACGGCTCGCTCCCTTTGCGCCCGGCCCACCCGCGGCAAAGAACCGATTTATCGGTTCTTTGAAAATTTTGCGAGCGTAGCGAGCAACATTTTTGTCCCCTCCGTCACACCCCGCACCCACAAAATACCCCAAGGAGGTTCCCAAATGCCCAAGCTTTCCAACCCCAACGCCGACCGAAACGCTCAGAAGATGTATGACTACATCTGCCAAGTTCAAGGCAACTATGTCCTCACAGGTCAGCAGGAATGTCCCGATAACCGCCGTGCCGAATTTGAGATGAGATATCTTCACGAGGTCACGGGCAAGCTCCCTGCAATAAGAGGGCTTGACTATATGGGCGGTGAATTTGAAAACGTCAACCGCCGTGCGCTCGAGTGGCATAAAAAAGGCGGAATCGTGTCAATTTGCTGGCATACAGGCATCAACGGCTACGCTTACAGAGAATCAAAAGAGGACGTTCCCGACTTTGAAAAGCTCTTCGATGAATCGACCGAGGAACACAAAAATATGATCGCCAACTGGGATCTTGCGGCACACGCTCTTGCCGAGCTGCGTGATGCCGGTGTTCCCGTTTTGTGGCGCCCGTTCCACGAGTTTGACGGCGGCTGGTTCTGGTGGGGCAAGGGTAAGCCTGCCGATTTTATAAAGCTCTGGCATTTGATGTATGACCGCTACACGAATACGTTCAATTTGACCAACCTCATCTGGGTCTTGGGTTATGCCGACTACGTCCGTGACGGCTGGTATGTTGGCGATGATTATTGCGACGTCATCGGCTCGGATACTTACAGATTCGGACTTCACGAAGCGGCTTATCAGAAGCTTTGGGCAGATTTCGGCAGGTCACGCAAGCCTTTTGCTTTGCACGAATGCGGCAACCTGCCCGACATCACTGAGCTTGTCCGCAAGCGAACGATGTGGAGCTGGTTTTTGATCTGGCATATGAGCTCGCTGACGGGAAACGACGTTGAAAATCTCAAAAAGATGTACGACTCCGAGTTCACGCTCACGCTGGACAAGCTCCCGAAGTTTGAATGGAATTGATTCAGCGCTTTAAACCGCACACGCAGCCCCGAAAATATTGCATACGAATCGGTATAATTTTTTTACTTTTTTGCCAAAAAGTTTGTTATAAAAAACGAGCCAAAATCACGCAAGATCGGGGTTTTACGGCTTGACTTACAGTCTTATCCGTGGTATAATCACGGTGTTACATCACTATGATCGGTTGATACAGAAATGTACCGACCGATTTTTACGTAACGCATATTTTTGATTCTAAGGAGAAACTACAATGAAGAAGATTGCACTTATTCTGCTCGTTCTCGCAATGGCGTTGTCGATGGTTGCCTGCGGCAACAATAATAATGCCGATAACGGCGAGAACAACGCAGTAGTTGATGACACAAATAATAACGAAAACAACGTAGAGGAGACCCCTGCTGAGCCTTTGGCTGCTTTGGACGTTCTCAACGCTGCTTGGGAAAAGTATTCCGACGACGAAAAGGTATACTTTATGGGCGGCGACTATGACGCTTTCGCTGAAGGCCCCGGCGTGTTCAACCACGAAAATGCCGAGTATCTTGCAGGACTTCTCATCGTTCCTGCCGACGCCGTTCAGTACATTGATGAAGCTGCTTCTTTGTTCCACAGCATGAACTTCAACAACTTCACCTGCGGTTCATACGTTATTGCAGACTCTGCAAACGTTGACACCTTCGTTTCCTTGATGAACGACGCCATTATGAACAACCAGTGGATGTGCGGCTTCCCTGAGGTCCTTTCCGTTGTTAAGGTCGGCGAAAACAACGTCGTTATTACCTTCGGCAACAGCGACCTCGTTAACCTCATCGAAACCAGACTCGTTGAAGTATACCCCGATGCTGTTGTAACTCAGGAGCCCATTGTCTAATCAAACGGCAAACTAAAAAAGCAAAACAAATGAAAGTGAGTTTGCCCGAGCGGTAAACTCACTTTTTGCCTTTCGGAGGTAAATATGCTCTTTTCAAGCATACCTTTTCTTTACTATTTCTTCCCGATAGTTCTGATACTGTATTTTGCAGTTCCCAGAGTGTTAAAAAACTCGGTGATCTTGCTTTCGAGCCTCGTTTTTTATGCCTGGGGAGAACCCAAATACGTCATATTGATGGCAATCACCATTGCCGTCGGCTTTGTTGCGGGTCTTTTAATCGAAAGATTCAAAAGCGCCGCCTTAAAGCGAACCGCAATGATAGCTTCGGTCGCAATATGTCTTGGATTTTTAGGCTATTTCAAATACGCCGATTTCTTTATCGAGAACTTCAACGCCGTAACAGGCTTGTCTGTGAAGCTTTTGAACGTTGCTCTGCCTATCGGTATCAGCTTTTATACCTTCCAGATAATCAGCTATATCATCGACGTATACCGCAGTGACGTCGGCGCACAGCACAACGTAATCAACTTCGCCGCATACGTCACCATGTTCCCCCAGCTTATTGCAGGCCCCATCGTTCGCTATTCGGACATTGCCGATCAGCTCGAAACGAGAACCCACTCGCTTGACGGGATATCCTACGGTGTCCGCAGATTCATTCTTGGCTTGGGCAAAAAGGTTTTAATTGCAAACACCTTGGGCGAGCTTTGCGATATTTTCAAGGCATCGGACGACAAGACCGTTTTGTTCTATTGGGTATATGCCGTCGCCTTTGCTTTGCATATCTATTTTGACTTCTCCGGCTATTCGGATATGGCGATCGGTATCGGACATATTTTCGGCTTTAAGTTCATTGAAAACTTCGACCACCCGTTCATATCTTCGAGCATAACCGAATTCTGGCGCCGCTGGCATATGTCCTTGGGCACGTGGTTTAGGGATTACGTATACATTCCCTTGGGCGGAAACAGAGTTTCAAAGCTCCGCTGGTTCTTCAATATCTTCGTCGTCTGGGCGCTGACGGGCTTCTGGCACGGTGCCGAATGGAACTTCATAATCTGGGGCTTAATGTTCGGAATCCTGCTGGTTATCGAAAAGGTCTGGCTTCTTGATAAGCTCAAGAAAACGAAGGCACTCAGCCATATTTACGTTATGTTCTTCGTCCTCATCAGCTTTGTTATCTTCAACGCAAGCTCGATGAACGAAGCATTCAGTTATATCGGCGGAATGTTCGGCGCAGGCGGAATCAAGTTTGCATCAGCCGAGTGCTTATATTATCTTAGAAGCTACGGCGTTATGCTCGTTGTCGGCATCATCGGCTCGACACCGCTCATAAAGAACGTATGCTTAAAGCTTGAAGCAGGGGAGCGCTCATCGAAAATCATCAACGTGCTTGAACCTGTGGCTCTCGTCGCAGTTTTGATTCTTTGCACGGCGTTTCTGGTTGACGGCTCCTTCAACCCGTTCCTATACTTCAGATTCTAAAGGAGGGACTGAGTATGAATACAAAAATCAAAAACATCGTCACAGTCGTACTTGTATCCCTCATAGTTTTCGGATTTTTCATCGTTTGTCTTATTAAGCCTGCAACGGAATATTCCGACAGCGAGCGCAGATATCTGGATCAGTTTCCTGAATTAAGCGTTAAAACTATTTTAAACGGCAAGTTTATGACCGGCTTTGAGGATTACACCCTCGATCAGTTCCCGCTGCGCGACACCTTCCGCTCTATCAAGAGCTTCTCGGCGTTTTATCTTATGGGTCAGCTCGACAATAACGATATCTACGTTCACGACGGCTACATCGCAAAGATGGAATATCCCTTAAACGTTGAATCGGTGGAAAATGCGGGCGCAAAATTCCAGAATATCTATCAGAAATACTTTGCAGATACCGACGTCAACGTATATCTGACTGTCGTTCCCGACAAGAACGCATATCTGAGCCAGCAATCGGGCAGACTTTCAATTGATTATGACCGAATGGTGTCGTCGCTGACTGCAAGCGCTCCGAGCCTTGAATACGTCGACGTTTTCCCGCTTTTGGACTATACCGACTACTACCGTACCGACACTCACTGGAAGCAGGAGGAGATATACGACGTTGCACAGCATATCGCATCACAGATGGGCGTGACCCTTGATGCTGAATATGAAAAGGTTCTTGCAACCGACGATTTCAAGGGTGTATATATGGGTCAGGTATCTTTGCCCATCGACTCGGACGAGATGTATTATATGACCAACGACGTTCTCAAGGGTTGCACCGTCACTAACGGTGAAACGGGCGAAGAAATGCCGATGTACGTTTTCGAAAAGCTTTCCGACCGTGACCCATATGAGATGTTCTTGGGCGGAAGTCTTTCGCTCATCACCATTGAAAACCCCAACGCCGAAACGGACAAAGAGCTTATAATCTTCCGTGATTCCTTCGGCTCAAGCATTGCGCCTTACTTTGCCGAGGCTTATTCAAAAATAACGGTTGTGGATATCAGATATATCCACTCGGCGATGCTGAACATCGAGTATGAGGATCAGGACGTTTTGTTCCTATATTCCGCTTTGGTGCTCAACAATTCCTCGACGATCAAGGGATAAAAAAGAAAGCAGGCTTCGTGCCTGCTTTTTAAATGCAGAATTTATTCCTCAAAGGGGAAAACCACAAGACGACAAGAGAGAACGGAAGTAGGAAGGGTCGGCACGTCGTTCTCCCTTTTCTTCTTAAGGTTTTCCCCAAAAGTCTTGCGAAGCAATACTTTTGGAACCCCTTTCCTTATCTTCTTTTTCCTCTTCCCGAGCCTACCGGCTTCGATATCCCC
>CAYWXA010000046.1:0-12556 GCA_964462175.1 uncultured Oscillospiraceae bacterium | reverse complement strand
CCTAACAAAAGCGGCATCAAGGAAGTTCCGCAGGCGACAAAGCAAACGACCGCACCCGCGGTTTTGAGTGCTTCTTTTGCCGTAAAGGCATATATCAGCATCAGCACCAATAACACACAGCTTAAAATCGCCGTTAAAAAGGGGCCGAAGTTGGCATAGCCGAAGGGCGTCAGGCTGAAATATGAATAAGTCTGTCTGAAATCTGCGCCCTCGGGGTTTGCAAAGCTTAAGACCGCACCCAGCGGCGACAACTCCAGAGCTATCGCTGTCAGCGGCAAAAGGGCATATAACAAGCGCTTTTTCATTTATGCGTTCTCCTTTTTGGAGTATTTGACGAAACTGAACCTGAGCCCGTTTTCCTCGCTTTCGCCGATGACTTCCCTATTCCATTCGCTCTTGTCGAATTCGGGGAAATATACGTCTGCATCGGGATATGCGTTATCAATTTCGGTGAGAATTATCTCGTCGGCATATTCAAGACCGAGCTTATATATAGCGGCGCCGCCGATGATAAAGCAGTCGTGATCGCACATCTTGAGTGCCGCTTCAAGGCTCACAGCAGTTTCAACGCCCTCCGGCTTATAGTCGGGGTTGCGGGAGATTACGATATTTCGGCGCTTGGGAAGCGGTCTGCCGATGGATTCATACGTGAGTCTGCCCATAACGACAGAGTGGCCTGCGGTGGCGGTGCGGAAAAATTTCATATCCTCCGAGATGCTCCACATAAGGCCGTTATCCTTGCCCAACTCTAAGTTTTTGCCGACAGCGGCAATCATTTTAACCATTTTAACTATCCCCCACTATTACTGTGCGATCGGGAAAACGATCTTACCCATATGCTTATAGTCGATAAGTTTAACGTCCTTACACTCGGCAGACGAATCAAAATCGAAGAAGTCCTTGACCTCGGGATTGAGCCAGAGCTTCGGCGCCGGCAGGTCGCCCTGCGTTTCAAATCGTGAAAGCTGTTCCTTGATCCCGTCGATCTGGTTGACGTAAATATGTGCGTCCTTGATGCTCCAATCAAGGGTGCCCGGCTCAAGGCCTGTGACCTGCGCCAGCATATACAAAAGAGTTGCATACTGGGTCACGTTGAAGGGCAAGCCCAAAGGCACGTCGCAGGAGCGCTGGTGTACCCAGGCGTTGAGCCTGCCGTCGGTGACGTCCCATTCACTACTCCATACGCAGGAGGGCAAAACGGCGGTGGGCAGATAGTCATTCTGCCAGAGGGACATAAGCATTCTTCTGTCGCCGGGGTTGTTTTTAAGTTTATTTATAAGCTCTTGGGTGAGCCCGAATTTTTTAACGATATAGCCGTATGCGGTGCCGATGGTATGCGCCCACTCCTTGCCGAATTCCTTGTGGATCTCACGCAAAACGGGCTTTCCGTTTTCATCGGGGAGCATTTGCTTAGCGTGCCAGAAACCGTTTTCGTCAATCTCCCATTCGTCCCAGATGTGGACGTTGCGCTCTTGCAACCAGCGGACGTCGTTGGACTGCGCCTGGTATATCCAGAGCATTTCCAGAATCGCCTGGCGGATGAACACCTGCTTGGTGGTCAAAATCGGATACTCCTCCGAAAGATCAAGGTGAAAATGCCACGAGGGAATTTTGACCGTATTTATGCCTGTGCGGTTTTCAACCTCGGTTCCCTTTTCAAGAATCGTTTTGCAAAGCTCGCAATATTTTTTATCCCATACTGACATATTTGACCCTACCTTTCATCGGCTTATTTAAATAATTATAACAGATTTCACAGCTCAAGTCTACCGAAAATCAAATATATTGATCTGTTTTCTCAAAAGTCTGCAAGCAGGCTTGTCAAACTGCACAAATTACTTCTTTAAAAGTTTGGCAAAACGCTGATTTATTGTATAATTATGGTGTTATAGGCTTACAATTTGGTTCAAAATCTGCTATAATCGTTTTATAGGGAAAATGTTACGAAAATGCTGAGGTAATTTTATGTTTGATATAAACGAATATGTTATTTACGGAAGCGAAGGAGTATGCGTAGTTGAAAGCATCGGACACCCTGCAATTGCGGGGCTTGATGCAAGCAGGGAGTATTATACCCTTTCGCCGGTATATCGCACCGGAAAGATATATACGCCCGTCGACTCTACCATAAGAATGAGAAAGGCTTTGACCAAGGAAGAAGCACAGAAGGTAATTGATGGAATTGAACAGATAAGCTGTGCTTTGGACGTTCCGCATGACAACAAGTTGGCAAACCTTTTCTATAAAGAGCTTATAACCTCATACGAATGTGAGAAGCTTATAAGTATTATTAAATACGTCTTTTTGAAGCAGCGTGAGTTTCTGACCATCAAAAAGAATATGCCGGCAGTGGATCTGAAATATTGCCGCATTGCCGAGGATATGCTCTACAACGAGTTTGGCTTTGCGCTGGGAATCAACCCCAAAGACGTCAAGGGGTATATTCTGAAGTGCTGTGAGGGATAAAACTGCGACCAAAGCGCCCGATTGGGCGCTTTTTTGTTTTGCAGGGGAGCGAGCGACGTCTGACGGGGCGGCGAGCAAGGCGAAGCCATCCGTCAGGTGGAGCGAGCGTTCGGGTGGCGCAAAGCTTGCAGTTTGTGCTCCGACCATCGCTCCGCGCCACCTGCGGCACAGTTCCTTCGGAACGCACCCGCAGACGGCGCTCCGCTCATATGCAAAGATCCACCCACTTATGTGGGTGGATCTGTTTTTGTATGCTTATACCGCAAAGAGCATCTTACCATAGGTCGGATACGGCCAATGCCGGCGTTAAGTTTGTGATTTCCGGTCACATTTGTGAGCCGGCATCCGAAAACGGCTGTCGAAGCATAGCTTCTCCTGCTAAAGCATCGCCGTTTTCCCGACTTTGCGATTTGCGCGTTTAATAACTTTTGATTTAAACAGCAAAGAGCATCTTACCATAGGTCGGATAAGGCCAATACTTCTCACCGACAAGCGTTTCGATCTCGTCGGCAACTGCACGCAGGCGCTCCATTGCGGGGATTATCGTGTCACGGTAGCAATCTGCGGCATCCTGTCCGTTGCCTGCAGGCACAATGTCAATAAGTTCTTCAAGAGAAAGCATCTTCTTATACATATTCGAAGAAAGCGCTGTCAGCTTTCTTATCATATCCTCTTCAAAGCCGCACTCAACATCGACGATGCTCTTGGCGCAGGAAACAGCCTCGGCAAGCTTTCTCACATAGGTGGAAACTGCGGGCAAAATGTCCTTTTTCGCCATTTCGACCATCGTCAGCGACTCGATTTTTAAAATCTTGCAGTAGTTTTCAAGGTTGATCGCATATCTCGACTCAAGCTCCGCACGGGAATATACACCGTGACGCTCAAAAAGTGCAACGTTTTCGTCATCGAGCAAATGCGGCAACGCATCGGGAGTCGTGGGCAGGTTATGAAGTCCACGTCTTTTTGCTTCTTCGACCCACTCGGCAGAATAACCGTCGCCGTTGAACAAAATTGCTTCGTTTTCAATAATGGTGCGCTTGATAAGATCATCCAAGGCGTCGGCAAAGTTGTCGGCATCTTTAAGCTCATCGTAGAATTTATCCAGCTCATCGGCGAAGATCGTGTTGATCGTAGTGGTGGGAACGGCAATAGAGATGCTTGAGCCGGGTGAGCGGAACTCAAACTTGTTGCCCGTGAACGCAAACGGACTGGTGCGGTTGCGGTCGGTGGTGTCCTTGGGGAAATGGGGCAAAACGTCAACGCCGATCTCGATCTCCGAGTGGTTGCCGACAAATTCCCTGCCCTCGACGATTGCGCGCAAAATCTCGGTAAGCTCGTCGCCCAAGAACATTGAAATGATTGCGGGCGGCGCTTCGTTTGCACCCAGGCGGTGGTCATTTCCCGCCGATGCCACGGAAATTCTCAAAAGATCCTGATATTCATTTACGCCCTTGATGACGGCAACTAAGAACAGCAGGAACTGTGCGTTTTCCATAGGCGTGTTGCCCGGTTCAAAGAGGTTCACGCCGTCGGCGCTGACGCTCCAGTTGTCGTGCTTACCGGAGCCGTTGATGCCTTCAAAAGGCTTTTCGTGAAGCAAGCACTTAAATCCGTGCTGATGCGCAACCTTTCTGAGCATTTCCATCGTTATCTGGTTGTGGTCGGATGCAATGTTGGCGGTGTCAAAAATGGGAGCCAGCTCGTGCTGAGAGGGGGCGGCTTCGTTATGCTCGGTCTTTGCCATAACGCCGACTTTCCAAAGCTCCTCGTCAAGATCTCGCATAAACTTGCCGATTCGGTTTTTGATCATACCGTAATAGTGATCCTCAAGCTCCTGACCCTTCGGGGGCTTTGCGCCGTAAAGAGTTCTGCCTGTATAAATCAAGTCCTTGCGCTTGGCATAAAAGCTTCTATCAATAATGAAATATTCCTGTTCGGGTCCGCAGGTGGCGGTAACAGTCTTTGCCTCGGTGCCGAAAAGTGAAAGAATTCGCTTGACTGAGCGGTTCAGCGCCTCCATTGAACGGAGCAAAGGGGTCTTGGTGTCAAGCGCCTCGCCGCTGTATGAGCAAAAAGCGGTGGGGATATATAAAGTATCATTTTTAATGAAAGCATATGAAGTGGGGTCCCATGCGGTATAGCCTCTGGCTTCAAAGGTCGCACGCAAGCCGCCCGAGGGGAAGCTTGAAGCGTCCGATTCGCCCTTGATAAGCTCCTTGCCCTTGAATTCAAGGATCGGAGCACCTCCTACAGAGCCGTTCAAAAAGCTGTCGTGCTTTTCGGCGGTAATACCTGTTAACGGCTGAAACCAATGTGTGTAATGGGTCGCACCCTTTTCGGTTGCCCATTCACGCATGGCTTTTGCCACGGCATTTGCAACGTTTAAATCAAGAGGTTTGCCCGAAGCAATAGTCTGCTTGAGGGCAGAATATGTTTCTTCGGGGAGCATTTTTTGCATCACGCTGTCGTTAAAGACCTCGCTGCCGAATACCTCGGAAATTACATTTGGCATGGATAACCCTCCGTAAAGTCAAATAGATATGTTAAGTATATTATACTTTATGTGTGTTGTCAAACGGAATATCTCCCAAAAATAAGATGCCGCAAAAAGGATTCTTTGTCCTAATTTGCGGCACCGTCGTTTAATTTATATCATTTGAACCATTCAAACGCCTTGATGGCGTCCTTGGCTGCGGTTTTAAAATCGGGAATGTGCGCCGATTCAAGGCTCATTCTTCCGTCATATCCGCATTTTTTCAGCGCATCCGCCCAGATAAGGCAGGTTTCCTTATCCGCTTCGGTCGGCTGACCGCGGTCGTCGTTTGCCCGTGCAATATGAACGTGCTTTAAAAGCCCGCCGCTGTTTTTAAGGGCATCAAGGGTCTCGCCGCTTCTATAGATGTGATAGAAATCAGCAAGAAGCCAAACGCTCTTGTGGTTTACATATCGGCACATCTCAATACCCTGAGCGACCGTGTTGATAAGGTTTGTTTCCTTGTCGTTGAGCGGCTCGATGACTATCGACATACCGTATTGCGAGGCGATGTCGCCGCACATACGCAAGCAGTCGGCAAACTGGTCTCTGGCTTTCTCAAAGGGAAATCCCTCCGGGTATCTTCTTGCGCCGCCGCTTCCGAAAACAACGGTCTTTCCGCCGAGGCGTGCCGCCTTTTCAAAACCGATCTTCGCATATTCCCTGATCGCCTCGTGGTTGGCGTCCTCGCCTACAACTCTGAAATCGCCTTTAAGGAATATGCAAAACGATTCCACGCCGATGTCAAGGTCACGGGTCATGCTGATATACTCCCGCAGAGCGTTTTCATCCATCGCCTGAACGTCCTTGAACCTGCCTTCAATATAGTCGTAGCCAAGACTTTTAAGGTAGCTGATGCTTTCTTTGTCGGTTGAGCCTGTGCAAATGCCGAATCTCATTTATTACACCTCCGTTGGGGATGGTTGATTGGAGCGAGCGCCGTCTGCGAAGGGTGCGAAGCCGTCCGAGCAGGTGGTGCGAGCGGTCGGGGCGGATCGGAAACCGAAGATCCGTCGGCGTTCGGGCACCTCATCCGTCGGCGTGCGCCGACACCTTCCCGTTTGCGGTGCCCAACTCGCCGTTCACTATCGTTCCGGCTTGTTGACCGCTGCTCCAACCCCCCGCTCCCTTCTTCCGCCACAGGCGGCGGTCGCAGGTGTTGCCCCTCAAGGGGAAGGCTGCAAAATTCGCTTACGCTCTCTCGATCACGATGTCGCCGCTTTCGCCCTCGGCAAATGCGACTGTGCCTGCGCCCTCAATTATCTTGTTGCCGTATTTAAGCACGCAACCCTCGGGAACCTGAACGCTGAAGGCTCTCGACTGCTCGTTATGCAAGACCGCTTTTAAGACCTTGCCGCCTGACCATTCAAGGTCGACGCTTACGCCGCCTCTTGCCTTAAAGCCTGTGAATCTGCCCGAAGGCCAAGCCTCGGGAAGAGCAGGAAGCAAAACGATGATCCCGTTCTGGCTCTGCAACAGCATTTCTGCAATACCTGCGGCGCCGCCGAAGTTACCGTCGATCTGGAAGGGTGGGTGCTTGTCGAACATATTTGGATACGTCGAGCGGCAAAGAAGCGCATTTACGTTTTCGCCTGCTTTTTCGCCGTCACGAAGCCGTGCCCACATATTGATTATCCAAGCCCTTGACCAGCCGGTGTGTCCTCCGCCGTGAGCGAGGCGGCGTTCAAGAGTTGCTCTTGCGGCTGTCATCAGCTCGGGCGTTTTTTCATACGTGAACTGTGCCGAAGGATATAAGCCGTAAAGATGGGAAATATGGCGGTGGCCGACTTCCGTTTCGTCGTAATCCTCTATCCACTCCATAATGTTGCCGTGCTTACCGACAGACGGCTCGGGGAGCTTTTCAAGCATTTCGGCGACCTTGTCGGTCAGCTCGTCCTCTTCGCCCAAAAGCTTCGCAATATATACCGTGTCGCCAAACAGGTCACGCAGTATCTGTGAATCCATCGCAGGGCCGTTGCACATACAGCCCGATTCACCAGAAGTGTGGATATATGTGTTTTCGGGCGAAACGGAAGGTCCCGTTATGAGCTTGCCGTTATGCTCGAAAAGATACTGCGTGAAGAACAGACAGCACTCCTTGAGTATCGGCAGATATTCCTTCAAAAATTCCTTATCGCCCGTATAGTCGTAGTGGGTCTTGACGTGGGTGCATATCCATGCGGCGCCCATCGGCCATATCGTTGCGGGCATCCAATAATCGGTCGGGGCGCAGTCCCCGAAGATGTCGGTGTTGTGGTGTGCAACGAAGCCGTCAAGACCGTACATCTCTTTCGCCATTTTTCTTCCTCTCGGAAGCATCGTTTTCAAATGTCCGATCAAAGGCATATGAAGCTCGGAAAGGCCCATTACCTCAGCGGGCCAATAGTTCATTTCGGCGTTGATGTTTATCGTATACTTGCTTCCCCACGCAGGATAGCGGTCCTTATTCCAGATGCCCTGAAGGTTTGCCGGCAGAGTTCCGGGACGGGAAGAAGATATCAGAAGATATCTTGCGAAATCAAAGTAAAGACCGATAAGGCTGTTGTCCTGCTCCTCACCCGATTTGATAATTCTCTCGTCGGTGGGAATGTGGCTTCTGTTTTCGCCGTCAATTTCAAGATAGCATCTTGTGAACCAATATCTGTAATCCTGAATGTGACGGTGCTTAACCGACTGATAATTCGACTCAAGAACGTTTTCAATTACGCCGTTGCACCATTCGGTGATGTCGTCGGCGTGATAAGTGCTTCTTACGGTGATATAAACGGTCAGGTAGCTTGCATCGTACACGTCGAAGCCCTTTTCGTTGTATATTACACAGCCGTCCGAGTCGGTAGCGGCGAGAATACAGTATCTGCAGCCGTTTTCCGGTTCGCTTGCATAGATCAGGATGCCGTTTTCGCAAAGCTCGGTATAGTCTGTATTTCCGTCACGCATTGAAAAGTCGGCGCTCATATTTATATATCTGCCGTCAGGACAGTTGTGATGAACGGCAATGACCCTGTCGGGCGCACTTGCAAGATATTCTCTTTCAAAGCGATGACCGTCGGCACGGTAATTGACGTAGCAAACGGCGCTGTCAAGCTCAAGCATACGCTTGTACGCCGAATAATCGGTATGCTTATATTCAAACCGGACGTTGCCTGCGGTGTCATACCAGCGGGGATCCCCTCTGGTTGAAAAGAGATCGCTTTTCGTGAGCTTCTCAGCCTCTTTGATCCTTCCTTCGGAAAGAAGCTCACGCACCTTCCGCCAAGAGTCCTTTGCTTTGGGGTTTACTCTTTCGAGCTTATCGTCACCGCCCCAGACGGTCTCTTCGTTTAACTGAAGTATATCGTGAATCGGATCGCCGTATACCATTGCGCCCAGCGAGCCGTTACCGATGGGAGTTGCAGAGTTCCAACCCTCCGAAGCGACCTCCTTGAGCCAATTGCCGACAGCTTCCGATGCAGGATCTATCCCCGTTGCGGCGGGATGATCCGTCCAAATTTTTCTATCCATCATAAATACCTCCGAATCGGATAATTTCCGTCAAGTTGATTATATAAATTTTGCAACGAAGATTCAACCCATAAAGAAAAAAGCAACGCCAAAAAACGACGCTGCTTTTTGTGCAATATAATCAATCAAGATCGAGAGTGACCTCACTGAGAAGCTTGGGAATATCGAGGTTCTGAGGGCAATGCTCTGTACACTGGCCGCAGCCGATGCAATCTGATGCCCTGCCGCCGTTAACGGTCAGCTCTTCCTTATATCTCTTTACGCCTTCCCAGCGTTCCTTTCCGCCCTTCTTGAAGTCGTTATAGACCTTGAAGATCTCGGGAATGTCGATATTCATCGGACAGCCGTCGGTGCAGTAACGGCAAGCGGTGCAGGGAATTGCAAACTTGACGATCTTGCTGACTTCATCAATGACCTTATATTCCTCCTCGGTCAGAGGCGTAAAGTTTTCCATATAAGAAATATTATCGTTGACGTGATCCATATTTGACATACCGCTCAAAACGTTTATAACGTTGTCAAAGCTTGCGGCGTATCTTATTGCCCACGAAGCGCTTGAAGCATCGGGGTCGTGATCCTTAAAGAGCTTTTCTGCCTTTTTGGGAAGCTGCGCAAGACTGCCGCCCTTGATGGGTTCCATAACGATAACGGGTACGTTGTGCTTGCAGGAGATCTCGTAGCATCTTTTAGCCTGTACCCAGTTGCCCTCCCAGTCAACGTAGTTGATCTGAAGCTGAATCGCATCGACCTCGGGGTGCTCGGTGAGCATTAAATCAAGTGTCTCGGGGTTATCGTGGAAGCTGAAGCCGATGTTTTTGATCCTGCCCTCGGCTTTAAGCTCGGAAAGATATCCGAAAGCGTCGACTTCCTGTGCGTGCTTATAAAGATCCTTATTCATAGCGTGGAGCCAGACGTAATCGAAATATTCAACGCCGCAACGCTCAAGCATTTCAGCGAAAATCTTCTCCATTCCCGCTCTGTCGGGGCGGTTGAATAAAGGAAGCTTATCGGTAACGGTGAAGCTCTCTCTGGGGTATCTTTTTACGACCGCTTCTCTGAATGCGACCTCGCTCTTTCCGCCGTGATAAACATAGGCAGTATCGAAGTGGGTAAAGCCTTTTGCCATATAGGCGTCAACCATTTCCTTGACCTTTTCGACGTCGATGTTTGAATGATCCTTAGGGTCTGCAAGAGGCAATCTCATCAGACCGAAACCGAGTTTTTTCATAATACCCTCCAAGTAGTTTCATATATTCTTATAAGTTAATTATATAATAAGTCGGGCAAATGTCAAGGCGGTGAACGGGATGTAAAAGTGAACAAAAATTACATTTAATCCTTGTAAATTTCGGCAGGCTGTGGCATTGACACAAATTGGGGGCATATGCTAAAATTAAGGTACAGTTACTTTATATAATTTAATGTGTTCTTTGCGACTGACGGATGAATGTGGATAACCACAGTGGAGCCAAGAATACCACTTTGCGGTTTTAACCCCGCCGACCGTCTGGGCGCACTTCCTGTTTTAAAGGCAGGAGTGTGTCCGTTTTTGTTTTTTAAAGTTTATTTAAAGAAAGGAACTGCGCTTTATGAGAAAAATCGGAATCGTAATGGGAAGCGACAGCGATATGCCTATCGTTAAAAAAGCGATGGATACCCTTGAAAGCTTCGGCGTACCCTATGAAATTCACATCTATTCAGCACACAGAACCCCTGCAGAGGCGAAAGATTTTGCCGCCAATGCAAGAGCAAACGGGTTCGGCGCAATTATTGCGGCAGCAGGAATGGCTGCGCACCTTGCGGGAGCAATTGCCGCAAACACCACCCTTCCCGTTGTGGGAATCCCTTGTAAATCAACTAATCTGGACGGTATTGACGCCCTTTTATCCACAGTACAGATGCCTTCGGGTATACCTGTAGCTACTGTTGCGATAAACGGTGCCGTTAATGCCGCCTTGCTTTGTATTCAGATGCTGGCTATTGAGGACGGGGAGCTTGCGGCAAAGCTTGATGCCAAGAGAAAAGCTGATGCTGACGCCGTTTTGGCGAAGGACGCCGCTTTGCAGGCACAGCTTAACGCATAACACATTTTTCGCATTGGAGGCAAATATCTATGGGAGGCTTTTTCGGAGCTGTCTGCAACCGTGACGTCATTGAGGACGTATTCTTCGGCACTGACTATCATTCTCACCTCGGCACACGCAGAGGCGGTATGGCGGCATTTGACAGAACGATCGGTCTGCAAAGGGATATTCACAACATTGAAAATTCCCCTTTCAGAACAAAATTTGAACATATTTTAGATGAGATGCAGGGCTTTTCCGCCATCGGCTGTATCTCGGACAGCGACCCCCAGCCGCTTTTGATCCGCACCAAGCTGGGAGCGTATGCAATTGCAACCGTCGGTATCATCAACAACGCCGACGAGCTGATCGAGAAATATCTTTTTAACAGCAACGGCCACTTCAGCGCTATGACGGGCGGCAAGATCAATTCGACCGAGTTGGTTGCGGCGCTCATCGGCGTCAAGGAGACCCTTGCCGAAGGCATCGCCTTTGCGCAGGAGGTCATTGAAGGAACGGCAAACATTTTGATTCTCAAAAGCGGCGGCGACATCGTTGCGGCGCGCGACAAGCTTGGCAGACTGCCCGTTATCGTCGGCAAGAGCGAGGACGGCTACTGTGTTTCGTTCGAGTCGTTTGCATTTCAGAAGCTCGGCTTTGAAACGCATAAAGAGCTTGGCCCCGGCGAGATCGTTGAGCTGACTCGGGACAAATGCGTTCAGCTTAAAGCGCCCGAGGAGAAAATGCGTGTCTGCGCTTTCCTCTGGACTTATTACGGCTACCCCACTTCCACGTATGAGGGAATCAACGTTGAAACGTCCCGCTATCGCAACGGCGAGATAATCGCCCGGGACGATGCGCTGAACAAAAATATGCCGCACATTGACTACGTCGGCGGCGTTCCCGATTCGGGCACACCCCACGCAATCGGCTATGCGGCGCAGTCAAAGATCCCCTTTGCAAGACCCTTCATAAAATATACCCCCACTTGGGCGAGAAGCTTCACTCCTGCGAAGCAGTCGGAAAGAAATAAGGTCGCAAAAATGAAGCAGATGCCCGTTCACGAGCTGATACAGGACAAGGATCTGCTCTTTGTCGATGACTCTATCGTGCGTGGCACTCAGCTTCGTGAGACCGTTGAGTTTTTGTATTCCAACGGCGCCAAGAGCGTGCATATGCGCTCCGCCTGCCCGCCGATAATGTACGGCTGCAAATATCTAAACTTCTCCCGTGCCACGAGCGAGATGGAGCTTATCACCCGTCAGACCATTATGGAGCTTGAAGGCGAAGAAGGCTTTAAATATCTTGATGAATACAGCGACGGCAAGACCGAGCGAGGCAGAAAGATGCGTCAGGCGATTTGCGACAAGCTTCACTTCGCTTCCCTTGAATTCCAGTCGCTTGAGGGCGCAATCGAGTCCATCGGACTTGAGCCCTGCAAGCTTTGCACGTACTGCTGGAACGGCAAGGAATAATACAAACATTTACAATAAATTCGGAGGAGAAAAACTATGCATAATCAGTCCAAATCCGACAGCTATGCAGCCGCAGGTGTTGACATTACCGCAGGCTACAAGGCAGTCGAACTCATGAAAAAGCACATCGCAAGAACCAAGAACGAGGGTTGCCTTGACGACGTCGGCGGCTTCGGCGGTTGCTTTGGCTTAAACCTTACGGGTATGGAAGAACCCGTTTTGGTTTCGGGCACCGACGGTTGCGGCACCAAGGTAAAAATGGCAATTTTGATGGACAAGCACGACACCATCGGCATTGACGCCGTTGCAATGTGCGTTAACGATATTATCTGCTGCGGCGCTCGTCCTCTGTTCTTCCTCGATTATATCGCTTGCGGCAAGAACGTCCCCGAAAAGATCGCATCTATCGTCAGCGGCGTTGCTGAGGGCTGTGTACAGTCGGGTGCGGCGCTCATCGGCGGCGAGACCGCAGAGCACCCCAAGATGATGCCCGAAGAGGAATATGACCTTGCAGGCTT
>CAYWXA010000045.1:6102-12607 GCA_964462175.1 uncultured Oscillospiraceae bacterium | reverse complement strand
TGGTGAGCTACTGGGGATTCGAACCCCAGACCCTTTGATTAAAAGTCAAATGCTCTGCCAACTGAGCTAGTAGCTCGCTGTTTAAGACAGCTTTAATATTATATCAAATGGGAATTGCTTTGTCAACACAAATTTTTCGGGACGGAAAATTTCTTTTCCGCCCCGATTTTTGTTTACTTAAAGAACAACGGCAATTCCTCGAGATAGATGATGTCATCTCTGTCTGCGGCGTCGCCTTCGGCCAAAACTGCAGCCTGACCGATGATGTTTCCGCCTGCATATTCAACAAGCTTTCTAAGAGCTTCGAGCGACTCTCCCGTTGAAATAACGTCGTCGACTATAAGTACACGCTTGCCCTTGAGGTAATCAGCCTCGTCCTTATCAAGCCAGAGCTTCTGCTCAACCGCAGTGGTGATCGACTTTACGTCTACCGACACGGGGTCGTGCATATAAAGCTTTGCCATTTTTCTTGCGACTATGTACTTCATGCCGTTACCCATCTGACGAGCCATTTCGTATGCCAGCGGAATGCCCTTAGATTCGGCAGTTACCAAAACGTCGCACTCGGGAATCTTCTTAATCAGCTCCTCGGCGCAGGCAATGGTCAGCTCAACGTCGCTAAACATTATGAATGCGGCGATATCAAGCTTATCGTTAACAGGGCAGATGGGCAGATCTCTTTCAAGACCTGCAACGTGGAGCTTATAAAACTTCTTATCCATTTCAGAATCGTCCTTTCTGTCATTTATCCTGCGGGCCAGGTTAATTCTCTGCCTGCAAGAACGTGGAAGTGAATGTGGGGAACGGTCTGACCTGCATCGTGACCGCAGTTGGAAACCACTCTGTAGCCTGATTCGTCGAAGCCTTCAAGGTGCGCAACCGTGGCAATTGCGGCGTAAACGTCGCCGACCAGATAACCGTTCAGATCACGCTTGATATAGTCAAGCGATTCGATATGACATTTGGGAATGAAAAGATAGTGGATGGGTGCGGTGGGGTTGATGTCCGCAAAAGCATATACGCTTTCGTCCTCATATACCTTCTTTGAGGGGATCTCGCCCTTGATTATCTTGCAGAACAAGCAGTCGTCATTGAGATGGGAATAATCGCTCATTGTTGTTTCCTCCTTGAATATTTTATGTGGTTTTGGTTTACTTTACGAATTCGGCAACGATTTCTTCGGCGCCGTTAAGAGCATCGTTAACAAGGTTCTTATCGCCGACGCCTGCCATAGCGGAATCGGGTCTGCCGCCGCCCTTGCCGTTTGTAATGGCTGCGATCTTGCCGACGATCTTACCTGCCATGGCACCCTTTGCAACAGCCTGCTTGCCGCAAGCAACGGCGATATTGGTGTTGCTGATGAGTACGCAAACGTTAAGTTCGTCCTTATCTCTGAGGCTTTCTGCCATCTGGCGGAGTTCGCCGCCGTTGGCATCGCCCATTACAGCGCAGATGAGCTTGACGCCGTTAACGTCCTTGGCGTTATCAGCCAAAGAAGAGGAACGCATCTTTGCGATCTCGCCCGAAAGCTCGGCATTTGCCTTTTCAAGGCTCTTGACTTCATCCATAACGCCCTTGCAACGTGCAACCAATCCCGCAGGATTTGCAACCTTTAAGGTTGCGGCGGCGTTGTTGATGGTGTCGATATGCTGGGTCATAAGCTCAAGAACGCCCTTGCCTGTTACAGCTTCGATTCTTCTTACGCCTGCGGCTACCGAAGATTCGGAGATGATCTTGAACAAGCCGATCTTTGAGGTGTTATCCATATGGGTACCGCCGCAGAATTCGATTGAAGCGTCGCCCATGGTTACAACTCTTACGGTCTCGCCGTACTTTTCACCGAAGAGCGCCATTGCGCCCAGCTTCTGAGCTTCGGCAATGGGCATTTCCTTCATGGTGATGTTGAGTGCGGAGAGGATATATTCGTTTACAAGCGCTTCAACCTTGACGATCTCTTCGGGAGTCATACCCGAGAAGTGGCTGAAGTCAAATCTCAGACGGTTAGCGTCAACGAGCTGACCTGCCTGGTGAACGTGGTCGCCCAAAACAGCACGCAGAGCCGCCTGCAAAAGGTGAGCGCAGGAGTGGTTTCTCATTGTGGAAAGGCGGTTGTCAGCATCAACCGTAAGGGTTGCGGTCTGGCCGACTTCAACTGCGCCAGAAACGACCTTAGCCTTGTGGACTATCTTTCCGCCGACAGCCTTCTGGGTGTCGGTAATTTCGCACTTGCCCGAAGCAGTGGTGATCGTTCCCTTGTCGCCGACCTGTCCGCCCGATTCGGCATAGAAGCAGGTTTCCTTGGTGATGATGTATACTTCATCGCCAGCACCGGCGGCATTGACGATCTCATCATCGGTTGCAAGCCAGTCGATAACGGATTCGTTAGTCATCTTATCATAGCCGACGAAGTCGGAGGAATATTCCTTGGGCATCTTGTGGAAGATGGTTTCGTCAGCGCCCATATACTTGGAGTCGCCTCTTGCGGCACGGGCGGTTTCCTTCTGTACCTGCAAAGCCTGCTTATAGCCTTCTTCGTCGCAGGAAAGACCCTTTTCTTCGAGTATCTCACGGGTAAGGTCGATCGGGAAGCCGTAGGTATCGGACAAAGTGAAGCACTTCTTGCCATCAAGAACGGTCTCGCCGTCAGCGAGCATACGGTCGACGTATCCGTTCAAAATGTTAAGTCCTCGGTCGATGGTTTCGTTGAAGTTCTTTTCTTCATTTGTGAGAAGCTTGATGATGTAATCATACTTTTCTTCAAGCTCGTTATATTCGCCCTTGTTGCAATCAACGACGGTCTTTACCAGATCTTTAAGGAACAGGCCGTCGATGCCCAAAAGCTTGCCGTGACGGACAGCTCTGCGCAAAAGTCTTCTCATAACGTAGCCTCTGCCTTCGTTGGAGGGCAGAACGCCGTCGGATGCCATAAAGGTCACGCTTCTGATATGGTCGGTGATAACACGAATTGAAACGTCCTTCTTATATTCCTTGCCATACTCGACGTTTGCGATACGGCAGATGTGATCTCTGATAGCCTTTACGGTGTCAACGTCGAAGATGGAATCAACGCCCTGCATAAGCGCAGCGAGTCTTTCAAGACCCATACCCGTGTCGATGTTCTTCTGCGCAAGAGGGGTATAGGTGCCGTCCTCGTGGCGTTCAAACTGGGTGAAAACGAGGTTCCAGAATTCCATATATCTGTCGCAGTCGCAACCGATCTTGCAATCGGGCTTGCCGCAGCCGTATTCGGGTCCTCTGTCAAAGTGGATCTCAGAGCAGGGGCCGCAGGGACCGTCGATGCCTGCTTCCCAGAAGTTGTCTTCCTTGCCCATACGGACGATCTTTTCCATAGGCAGACCAATGTGCTCGTGCCAGATCTTTTCAGCCTCGTCGTCATCCTGATATACGGTTACGAAGAGCTTTTCTTCGGGAATTTCAAGCACCTTGGTGATGTATTCCCAAGCCCATTCGATTGCTTCCTTCTTGAAATAGTCGCCGAAGGAGAAGTTGCCGAGCATTTCAAAGAACGTGCCGTGGCGGGCGGTCTTGCCGACGTTTTCAATATCGTTGGTTCGAACGCACTTCTGGCAGGTGGTCATTCTCGCACGGGGCGGAACCTCCTGATTGGTGAAATAAGGCTTCAGAGGCGCCATACCTGCGATGGTGAAAAGCACGCTCTTGTCGTTTTCGGGGATCAAGGGGTAGCTTTTGTGACGCAGGCAGCCCTTCGATTCGAAGAAGGAAAGGTAGCTCTCACGAAGCTCGTTAAGTCCTGTCCATTTCATAGTTGATTACTCCTTTATGTTTGATTATTTGTTTACGGGAAATATTGAGGTGATGATTTCGGGAGCGGAGCGAGCCGTAGCAGACACGGCGATGCGCCGAAGGTGCATCGGCAGTGGCGTGCCGTGGCGAGCGGAGCGGTGGTTCCACCTCATCCGTCGGCACTCGCCGACACCTTCCCCTCAAGGGGAAGGCTTAGCAAAAAAAATAAACCCCGCCCCACACAATGGGACGAAGTCACTCGCGGTACCACCCAAATTCGCCGAAATCGCTTTCAGCCTCAAAAGCCTTTAACGCAGGCAGACGTCACGGTTTTCCGTGAAGCTCAGGGGTAGCACCCGACAAGGTCATTTCATGCTTGCACCAACCGCATGATCTCTATAAATGCCTTTCGTTCGGTCATTCCCGTCAACGCTTGTTAATAAAATCATTATAATCTCGGATATCTGATTTGTCAAGGGTTTGAGTGCGAATATAAATGCAAAAAGGCAGGGTTTGCCTGCCTTGTCTGCATTATGCTAATTGAATCTTCCTGCACTGGTGGGCATATCGGCGATATACTCGCCCGATATCGCCGGAACGTAATAGATTCCGAAGGTTATAAGCCCGTTGCTCCGGTCGAAGTTGTGACCGTTTTCCCTGCCTGAAAGCGGGATATAGAACTTATATACAGGCATGAAATATTGCGATGTGACGCCCTTTGTGTAAACAAGCTCAACCTTTGCCACGATGTCTGTTTCAACAATGTCGTGGGGCACGGATGTCAAATATATACCGCTGAACAGAAGCTTTTCCGCCTCATCAACAGATATAAGCGGATAGTCGCCGACCTTTTCAGCGCATACGAGATGGTCATATCTTTTGACACTTCCGAGATTCCCTGTGTCAAGTTCGCCTTGCTCCCCGCCGAATTCGGGAACGAACTCGGTATAGTTCAGGTTATAGTTGATAATATCCTCTGCATAATCTCCCGAGCCCTCATATATGATGTAATCCCGTATTCCCTGTTCGCCGTATATGTTATAATTCCCATTAAAGGTAATGCACTCAGTTTCCGTGTAATTCACAAACTCGGCGTATTCCCCACTCAGATATTCAAGCGCAACAAGCCCATCCTCATGGGTGGTGCTTTTGTGGGTGAAATTGATGCTATCCGGCAGTTCGCGTGCTTTTTCATAGTTAATGAACACGTTGCCGTTAGCAAAGGCACGAATTATGACGTCGGCGTTTGCGCCTTCTGCGTAAGTTGTTTCATCAAGGAATTCATTCTCTCCGATCTGCGAGAATACCGTTCCGAAGTCCCAATCGGTTATTTCAATGCCTAAAAGCTCAGCGGTCTCTTTGACTCTTGCTACCATTTCATCGCTCTCAAGATAATTTTGCACGCCGTGGTAGCTGAAGCCGAGGTTTTTATAAACAGGCAAGGTTTCAAGCTCGGTTTCCTCGTTCCAAGGGTTGCCGTTTTCCGCCTCACTTATGTCACGGTACATTAGCCCCTCAAAGCCCATTGCGCCGCCGAATAGGCTGTTCTCATCTATTGAGAGAACAGGCAAATTGTTGACAGTGTCATCGCCAAGGGTCACTTCGCCGTTCAGAATGTCCGTTGAAGCGGTTGTCTGCTCCGGATCAATCGGCAAAGGACTCCTGTCGGAAAAGCTTGATGATACCGCAAATATTCCTGCGATTATCAAGCATAAGCAAGCCGCCACCCCTCCTATTTTTGTCCATTTGGACATATTATATCTGCGGACAGGTCTTGCTGCTGCGATGATATAGCTCGAGTCGATATCGGATATAAGTTCAAATAGCTGTAAATTTGTCATACGGTGAAGCCCCTTTCCTCGAGATATTTTTTGAGTTTGGCACGGGTGCGCATAAGAATCGACGAAACGTTTCCCTGCGACATCCCTATATCCTCGGCGATGTCCATAACGCTGTCGGCATACCAATACCTGCGGATGAAGATGTTACGCTTTTGCTCGCTGAGTTCACTCAAAAAGCTGTTTATGGCGCGCACAAGTTCCTGTTTATCCAGCTCACCCTCGACGTTTTCGTTTCCCGAAACGATCTCGCTCAGCTCATCCAAAACCGCATCGGCAGAGTTGCCGCCCCGTTTTTCACGGTGAAGATGCTTATAGCGATTGAGCGACAGGTTGCGGGTTATCTTCGCCAAAAATGCAGAGAGGGGGTCGGGTTTGTTTGGGGGAATCGAGTTCCATGCCTGCAGATATGTGTCATTGACGCACTCAAGCGCATCGTCACGGTTTCCGAGAATGTTGTTTGAAATCGTCATCAGAAGCCGTTCATATTTGCTTTTTGTTTCGTCAATTGCCCGCTCATCCCTTTGCCAATATAAGCCAACAATCAAGCGATCTTCCATTTTTTGTCACCTCTTTTTGTATCTTCACCCATATACACAACATTTACAACTGAATATGACAACATTATAGCATATTTTTTGGGGGGCTGTCATCAAGCGGAGCGAGGCCGTCTGCGAGGTGACACGAAGGGTCGTCGAAGCAGGTGGCCGAGCGGTAAAAACCGCAGGCAGACAAAATTTAGCGCAAAACGTCGGTAAATCGTGGCAAATGCGAAAAAATGTTGAAACTTCGCTTCCTGCAATGTATAATTGTTTTTGGAAGGATGTGAAAACGTTGCATAAAACAATGAAACTGCTTTTGATGCTTTTGCTAAGTGCGGCAATATTATCCGGCTGTTCATC
>CAYWXA010000045.1:0-6002 GCA_964462175.1 uncultured Oscillospiraceae bacterium | reverse complement strand
GACCACGACCGCTTCGCAGACGGAAACTGTTCAAACAACGACAGAACAAACCACGACGGCGCCAACCACAACCACCGCTGAAACCACAACGCAGAAAGTTACAACGACAGCGCCGACAACGGTTACCGCAGTGACAACACCGCAGATTATTGAAAGCGAGGAAAACCGAATGAACGTAATCGGATATCTGACAACATGGAACTACGGTTGCTACAAAACTCTCGATTGGTCAAACCTTACCCACATCAACATTGCGTTTGTAAATCCCGACGCAAACGGCGTTTTCAAAAACGATATGGGCAGCGGGCTCAGCGACGTTGTTAAGACGGCACACGAAAACGGTGTCAAGGTTTTGGCTTCGTTGGGCGGCTGGGGCGGCTCGGTCAATTATCCCGCTCTCGTTTCAAGCGATTCAACAAGAGAAAAACTCAGCGAAAACCTCATTGACTTTGTCAGGAAATATGATCTTGACGGCATTGACCTTGACATTGAGGGGGATGTTGACAATTCATTCTGGAATTACTACGAGGTCTGGGTCGATGAGCTGAGAGCCTTGTGCGACGACAACGGCTTGCTTTTGACAACCGCTGTCGGAAAATGGTATTCCCAGAAGATAAGCGACCGTACGTTTGCGCAGTTTGACCTTGTAAATATGATGATCTATGACAACACGAGCGACCATAACCACGCAAGCTATGAATTCGCCCTTGAAAATATCGAATACTATATCTCCCGCGGAGTTGATGCCGAAAAACTCGTCATCGGCGTGCCGTTTTATGCCCGCAGACCCGACTTCAGCTATATGACTTACGATGACATAATTGCCGCAAGCGCATCGGCATTTTTAGACGACGTTTACGACGGTTATACGTATAACGGCAGGGATACGATGCTTAAAAAGTGCGAGCTTTCAAAGGACTACGGCGGAATAATGATATGGGAGCTCAGCGGGGATGCAAATGGCGAAGCCTCTCTTTTGAAGCTCATCGGGGATTCCCTGCTCAAGTAAAAATTTTATTCTTTAAAGGTTTAAAGTCCAAAAAAGTTTTGGTTGACAAAAGTTCCCTGCGGGGGTATACTGAATATGATGCTTTATATCGAAAAAGCGATCATTTTCGGTTGCTTCAATTCGCAGGAGCTTAACTCCCTGTGAGCTTATTGTTCACAGGGTTTATTTTTTAGTTTGAAAGGATGAGCACTATGCCTATCACCGACATTCTCGAACAAAACGCAAAACTTTATCCCAACGACTGTGCTTTGGTTGAAATCAACCCTCAGGTCGCAGAAAAGAAAAAGATGACCTGGAAGGAATACAGCCTTATTGAAACCAGCCCCTTTGACAAGTTCAGAGATGAGATTTCCTGGCTTGAATTCGATGAAAAAGCCAACAGATTTTCAAATATGCTTTATGCCCACGGCATCAAGAAGGGCGACAAGGTTGCAATACTTCTTATGAACTGCATCGAGTGGCTGCCGATTTATTTCGGCATTTTGAAAACGGGTGCAATGGCAGTACCGCTGAACTTCCGTTATGCTGCAGACGAAATTCGCTATTGCCTGGAGCTCGCAGACGTTGACGCTCTGGTATTCGGCCCCGAATTTATCGGACGTGTGGAAGAAATTATCGACTCTGTTCCCAGAGTTAAATCCTGCTACTATGTGGGTGAGGATTGCCCCACCTTTGCCGAGAGCTATAACAAACTGTTGCAATATTACAGCACCGAGCGTCCCAGCATTGAGATCTCGGATGACGACTACGCCGCAATTTACTTCTCCTCGGGAACGACAGGCTTCCCAAAGGCTATTATACATAAGCACCGCTCGCTGATGCACTCCTGCAAGGTCGAGCAAAACCACCACCATCAGACTAAGGACGACGTTTTCCTCTGTATTCCCCCGCTTTATCACACGGGCGCTAAGATGCACTGGTTCGGAAGCTTCCTCGTCGGCGCAAAATCCGTATTGCTTAAAGGCGTTAAGCCCGAATGGGTCATCAAGACGGTAAGTGAAGAAAAATGCACCATCGTTTGGCTTTTGGTTCCGTGGGCGCAGGATATTCTGGATGCCATTGACAGAGGCGAAATTGATCTTGATGACTACGAGCTTTCGCAGTGGCGCTTAATGCACATCGGCGCACAGCCCGTTCCCCCGTCGCTCATCAAGTATTGGAAGGAAAAGTTCCCCAGCCACGATTATGACACCAACTACGGTTTGAGTGAGTCGATCGGCCCCGGCTGCGTTCACTTGGGAATTGAAAACATTCACAAGGTCGGCGCAATCGGAATCCCCGGTTACGGCTGGCAGGTCAAGATCGTTGATGAAAACAAAAACGAGGTCAAGCAGGGCGACGTCGGTGAGCTTGCAGTTAAAGGCCCCGGCGTAATGGAATGTTATTATAAAGACGAAAAGGCAACCGCAGAAACCATCAGCCCCGACGGCTGGCTCTATACGGGCGATATGGCTGAAATGGATGAGGACGGCTTCATCTATCTCGTTGACCGAAAGAAGGACGTTATCATTACGGGCGGTGAAAACCTTTACCCCGTTCAGATCGAAAACTTCATCCGCCAGAACTTCAAGGTCAAGGACGTTGCGGTTATCGGTCTGCCCGACCCGCGTTTGGGCGAAATTGCCGCAGCTATCGTCGAGGTCAAGGAAGGCTATGAGCTGAGTGAAGAAGAGCTTGAGCGTTTCTGCATGAGCCTGCCCAGATATAAGCGACCCAAGAAGATTATCTTTGCGGAAATTCCCAGAAACGCAACGGGCAAGATCGAAAAGCCAAAGCTGAGAAAGATCTATTGCGGCGAGAGTCTGGTTGCAATGCAGAACGAAATTACACTTTAAGGAGATCAAAATGAAAAAACTTCTTATCGGCAATGCTGCCGTTGCAAGGGGCGCATATGAAGCGGGCGTGAGATTCTGCTCGTCATATCCGGGAACCCCTTCAACGGAGATAACGGAAGAAATTGTAAAATATAATGAAGTGTACGCCGAATGGGCACCCAACGAAAAGGTTGCCTGCGAAGCGGCGATCGGCGCATCTTTGGGCGGCGCAAGAGCAATGAGCTGTATGAAGCACGTTGGCTTGAACGTTATGGCTGACCCCGTGTTTACGGTCAGCTATATGGGCGTTAACGGCGGATTGGTCTTGTGCGTGGCTGATGACCCGGGTATGCACTCATCCCAGAACGAGCAGGATTCAAGGCACTATGCAAAGGCATCAAAGGTGTTGATGCTTGAGCCGAGCGACTCGCAGGAATGTAAAGACTTCACAAAGCTTGCATTCGAGCTTTCCGAACAGTTTGATACACCCGTTTTCGTGCGCCTTTCAACGAGAGTTTCCCACTCCCAGAGCTTGGTTGAGCTTTGCGAGCGTGAGGAAGCGGCGCTCAAGCCCTATGAAAAGAACATCGCAAAAAACGTAATGATGCCTGCGAATGCAATTAAGCGCCACGTCGTCGTCGAAGAACGAATCAAGGCGCTGAAAGAATATGCAGAAACCGCACCAATAAACAAGATTATTGACAACGGTTCCCGCATCGGCGTCATCTCCGCAGGTATTGACTATGAATATTCCCAGGAAGCATTGGGAGATAAGGTCAACTATTTAAAGCTGGGTATGCTTTATCCCCTGCCCGAGAAGCTGATTTTAGACTTTGTAAAGGGTCTTGATAAGGTTTACGTTATTGAGGAGCTTGACCCTTACATTGAAGAACATTGCAAGGCGTTGGGAATTGAAGTGATCGGCAAGGACGAGCTGACACTTTTGGGTGAATATACCCCTGCGATGATCAAAAAGCTTGTTTTAAACATTGACCCGCCGAAGTCGGCAAGCGTCGATTCTCCCCTGCCCGCAAGACCTCCCGTTATGTGTGCAGGATGCCCTCACAGAGCGACGTTCTACGTTCTTAAAAAGCTTGGTCTGACCGTTTGCGGCGACATCGGCTGCTATACCCTCGGCGCAGTTGCTCCCTTGGGCGCAGTTGATACCGTTATCTGCATGGGTGCATCGATCGGTGCGGCATTCGGTATGGCAAAGGTCAGAGGCGAGGAGTTCAATAAAAAGCTCGTTGCCGTTATCGGCGATTCGACCTTCGTTCACTCGGGCATTACAGGCCTTATCGACATCGTTTACAACAAGGGCAACAACACCGTTATCATCCTTGATAACTCCATCACGGGTATGACGGGACATCAGGATAACCCGACCACGGGATATACCATCAGAGGCGAAGAAACAAAGCAGCTCAACCTCGTTGCGCTTTGCAAGGCTATCGGCGTTGAGCATATCACAGTTGCCGACCCGTTTGACCTTAAAAACTTCGAAGAAGTCGTCAAGCGTGAAACTGAAAGGGATGAGCCGAGCGTGATCATTGCACAGCGTCCCTGCGCTTTGCTTAAAACCGTTAAGTATTCGGGACGTTGCGAGATCAACCAAATGTGCAAAAAGTGCCGTAAGTGCATGGGTCTTGGTTGCCCCGCAATCAGAAATGATGACGGAGTCATATCCATTGATGCAACACAGTGCAACGGCTGCGGACTTTGCATCGGCATCTGCCCGTTTGGCGCAATCGAAAAGAAGGAGGGCTAAAGGGATGTCTAAAAACATTATGATCGTCGGTGTAGGCGGACAGGGCACACTTTTGACCTCAAGAATTATCGGCAACCTTTTGATAAGCGAGGGTTACGACGTTAAGGTCAGCGAGGTTCACGGTATGAGCCAGCGAGGCGGAAGCGTTGTGACTTATGTTAAATACGGCGACAAGGTCAGCTCCCCTATCATTGACAAGGGCGAAGCGGATATCGTTTTAGCATTTGAGATGCTTGAAGCTTTGCGTGCATTGCCATTTGTTAAAGAAGGCGGCAAGCTGATCGCAAATACGCAGGAAATTGCTCCGATGCCCGTTATTATCGGTGCGGCGAAGTATCCCGAAAACATTGCGGGCACTCTTTCAGAGAATACCGAGCTGGTGACTGTTAACGCTGTTGATATGGCGCTTGAAGCGGGAAATATCAAGGCGGTCAACGTGGTGCTCATCGGCGTTATGGCGGCAAAGACCGACATTGCATATGACAAATGGGTCGAAGCGCTTAAAATGACTGTTCCGCCGAAGTTTTTGGAGGTCAACCTTAAAGCGTTTGATTTGGGGTATAATTCTAAATAAAACAACTTGCGACAAACTTGGGAATTCATCGGTTTCCGTAAGGAAATCCGAAACTTTAGTTTCGGAAGATGAATTTACAGCGACCGACACGAAATCAACCTTTTTCACGAACTATGACGGTCGCTTGGGAGCAGAGGCCGTCTGTGAAGGGTGGCGAAGCCGTCCGAGCAGGTGGCAGAAGCGGTAAAATCTGCGCAAAGGAGATGGAAATATGCTTTTTGCGATTATAGGCGAATTGAATACGGGTTTTGATCTTTTCATTGAAGAACTTGGAAAATACGCATATTTCAGGGTGTTTGCCGATGAGGATTGTTATCCGACCAAATCCGCCAAGCGGCAGGGTGAGAGTATGTTCATAGTCGACCCGAATTACGTGGATTCGGATGATCTGTATGCATACGTCATCACCGAGCCGCAGTATTTGAGCGCCATTCCCGAGGGAACGCCTGCGTTTTTGTTCACCCGTGATTTAGAGGGGATCCTCGATGACTGGCGAAGAGATTTCGGCGGAAGCCTACCATTTTACTACAAGCGCAAGTTCACAAAACGCCACGGAAGTTTGGACAACGCACCCAACGTTATGCACTTTGAATATGGCAAGCAAAGCCATCACGCAAAGGCAATGGCGGCGCTGAAATATCTGATTGAAAACAGCAAAACGCAGTATAAGTGGCTAAGAGATGAGCCATTGAAATGAAAACAAGCTCTCCCGAGTTTCGGGGGAGCTTTTAGTTTTACAGCAACGGAGCGCCGTCAGTCGGACTGCGCCGAGTGAAACGAGGTAGTGTCCGAGCGGTGGCGCGGTCAAGTTGCGGCAAAAAATCACCCCACCCGACG
>CAYWXA010000044.1:9117-13009 GCA_964462175.1 uncultured Oscillospiraceae bacterium | reverse complement strand
CCGCCCGAAAGAGCGGCTTATGGTGTTTAATTATTTATTTTCAAGTGCGGTGATGAGGTCAACTCTGCGCTGATGGCGGCCGCCCTCAAAGCCTGTTGAGAGGAAGATGTCTACCAGCTCGCAAGCAAGACCTGCGCCCACGACACGTCCGCCCAGACAAAGTGCATTGGCGTCGTTGTGAAGTCTTGTATATTTTGCAGAGAAGGTGTCAGAGCAAGCGCAAGCACGGATTCCCTTGATCTTGTTCGCAGCCATAGAGATTCCGATTCCCGTTCCGCAAATAAGTATCGCCTTGTCACAGGTGCCGTCAACGACCTTGCGGCAGACACGCTCGGCAGCATCGGGATAGTCGATCGCTTCGCCGGGACCTACGCCGTAGTCGATATATTCGATTCCCTGCTCCTCGAGATGCTTGATTATTTCAAGCTTGAGGGTCGTTCCTGCATGGTCATTTCCAATTCCGATCATAATAATAGCCTCCAATTATTTATCATGTTTAAGGTTGCCTTCTTTGAGGTCCTTTTCAGCTTTCGTTATCTGCAGATATCTCGCATTGAGCGTCTGAGCAGTTCCCCATTCGCTTTCGTGACTGAGCGCACAAAGACAAACGCTTGACGCTTTTTGCAGTCTGTCGGGTATGGATGCAATTCTTATGCGCTCATCATCTGTAAAGAGCTTTTGCTTTATATCCAAAACGCAATCACCGACAAGGATGATATCCCCTTCTATTTCCTCGGAAACAGTTTTCAGCTCATCGAGGTTATACACACCATCGGGAATGACGTTTTCAAGCGTTTCGCCGTTTGAACGGTATGCGCCGAAATAAACTATTCCCGGGCGAGCGGCAAGAACGGAGAAGATCGCGGCTTTAGCTGAAAGGCAGTTATAAGCAAGTGCTTCAAGCGTTGAAACGCCGACACATCTCTTGCCTGCAAAGCATATTCCCTTTACAGCGGATATGCCGATTCTTAAACCCGTATACGAGCCGGGGCCGTCAGAAACCGCCACAAGGTCGATATCCTCAAGGGTTAATGCGCAGTCGTCGATGAGCTTTTGCACCAGCGGAAGCGTCACCTGAGAGTGGGTCAGCTTCGTATATAACGTTGTTTCGCCAAGCAAGACGCCGTCACGCAGTATTGCGCAGGAAGCGGTCTTGCCGGAGGTATCAATTCCCAAGACTGTCAAATCGTTCATCTCCGTCAACTAAAATTTCTCTCGTTTGGTCATCTATCCGCCTGATAGTTACCGTTATTACGCCGTCGGGCAGTTCGGATTCGATATTTTCACTCCACTCGATGCATAAGACGTTCTCGCCGTCGAGATAATCATAGAACCCGATGGATTCAAGATCAAGTGCGCCGTCAATGCGGTACATATCGAAATGGCAGAGGTTTACCTTGCCCCGATATTCGTTGACAAGCGCAAAGGTGGGCGAGCTGACGTGGGCGTTAAGTCCCAAGCCCTTGGCAAGTCCGTGGGTGATGGTGGTCTTGCCGGCGCCCAAGCCGCCTCTGAAAGCGATAATATCTCCAGACTCAAGGAGTGCGCCGATCTTTTCGCCCAAAGCGACGGTCTCATCGGCGGAATTTGTTATAAATGATATAGTCACGTTTAACCTTCTTTAATATCCCAATGTTCCTGCGACCGATTCGTCATCCATGATCCAGTTGATCGTGAGGATCGTGCGGTAGTGGTCGTCGTCATCTCTGATCACGACACGTTCGATACCCGAATTGATAACAACACGCTTGCACATTGAACAGCAGGAGGTGTTTCTAACGTATTCGCCGGTATCCATTTCTCTGCCGCAAAGATATAGCGTTGCGCCGATCATACGGTCACGGGAGGCGTTGATGATTGCGTTCATTTCAGCGTGAACACTGCGGCAAAGCTCATATCTTTCGCCTCTGGGAACGTTGAGCTCATTTCTTATGCAGAAGCCCAGATCGGAGCAATTCTGCCTGCCTCTGGGGGCGCCGACATAGCCGGTTGAAATGATCTGATCGTTGTTGACGATTACTGCACCGTAGCGTTTTCTCAAACAGGTGCTTCTTTCGGATACTGCGTCTGCGATGTCAAGGTAGTAATTAGCTTTATCTCTGCGATCCATATAACGACCTCCGAACATAATTTCTGTTATATATGAATATTAGCACAAATTTTTGATCTTTGCAACATAATATTAAAGAAAATAGCTCCCGCTTAAAAAAGCAGGAGCCGAGGGGGATATTATATGATTTGAAGACATTTATGAAAAAACTTTAGCATCTGTATCATAACTTACTTATGTGATAAATTCGTGAAAGCGAAACGAAAATCAAAAAAGTTTTTTGAAAGAAGGGTTGAATATTTTTCCTTTCAGCATTATAATTAGTACATAAACTTTATGTGAGGTATATAATGCCGAGATTTTTTGTTAACGAGTCCCCTGCTGACGGTATTTTGACCGTTACGGGTGATGATGCAAGACACATCGGAAGATCTCTGAGAATGAGATTGGGCGATGAGATCACTCTTTGCTTTGACAGAAACGACTACATATGCAGGATCTTGAAAATAAGCGATGAAGCGGTTATCACCGAGGTGATCGACGATATGCCCTCAAGCGAGCCGAATATCGATCTGACGCTTTATATGGCGATGCCGAAGCTTGATAAGCTGGAAACGGTAATTCAGAAATCGGTCGAGCTTGGCGCTGTCAAGGTGGTTCCTGTGCTCACGTCAAGATGTGTTTCACGCCCCGAAAAGCAGCAGTTTTCAAAAAAGCTTGAGCGACTTTCAAGGATATCTCTTGAAGCGGCAAAGCAATCCGGGCGCGGTATCATTCCCGAGGTTTCGGACATAATAAGCCTTGACGAGTGTATTCAGCAGATGAAAACGCTGGATCTGGCGCTGGTTTTATATGAAAACGGCGGCAAGCCTTTGAACTGTTTTGAATATCCCTTGAACGGAAGCGTCGGGGTGTTCGTCGGTTCGGAAGGCGGATTTGACAAGGCTGAAATTGAAAAATGCACGCAAAACGGCATTGAGCCGGTTTGGCTCGGACGGAGGATATTAAGATGCGAAACTGCTCCTCTGGCGGCGATTTCAATTATTATGCACCTTACCGGGAATATATAAGCACTTGCAATTATCGGATATATATGCTAAAATAAAGTAAAAATATGGCAAAGGAGCTATTATTATGGGTAAATTTTGGAAGGTATTAGCCGGTCTGGGCGTTGCCGCTGCAACAGCAGGCGTTGTTCTCTCCTTGGCTAAAAAGAAGAACGAAGAAGCTTACGACGAATTCGACTTGGAAGAAGATCTCTGCGAAGGCTGCGAAGACGAAAACTGCGACGCTTGCAAGTGTGACGACTGCGATTGTGAAGATGATTGCTCCGAGTGCGAATGCGACGAAGATTGCTGCGAATGTGATTGCTGCATGGACTTTGAAGATGACGAAAAAGGCGGTCTTGAGATCAAGGATGCCGTAAACTCCGTTATCGACGGCGTTATGGGCGGAATCGTGATCGCTGCCGACAAGGTAAGTGAGCTTTGCGGCAAGCTTGCAGACACAGTTTCCAACAAGCTCGTTGAAAGACAGGAAGCTGCTATGTTCGATATCGACGAATGCGATCTCGACGATTGCGAAGAATGCGAAGACGAATGCTGCTGTGAATGCTGCGGCGAAGCTTGCGAAGAAGTTTGCGAGGAAGTTTGCGAAGGAACTTGCGAGGAAGCTTGCGAGGAAGCTTGCGAGGAAGTCGCTGAATAATAATTGCATCAATTAAATCAAAACGGGAACCTATCGAGGGTTCCCGTTTTTTGTTTGGATTTGGAGCGGAGGGGTGTCTGCCGAAGTGCCGAGCTTTAGCTCGGCGGGCGGCAGGTGCCCCGGAGCGGTGGTTTG
>CAYWXA010000044.1:0-9017 GCA_964462175.1 uncultured Oscillospiraceae bacterium | reverse complement strand
CCTCATCCGTCGGCATACGCCGACACCTTCCCCTCGAGGGGAAGGCTTACCGCTCACTTCCCTGCCAACTGCAAATATTTTTGACGGGTCGCTTCACCGCCGCGAATATGGCGCTCCTGCTTGTTGATATCAAGAATAAGTTTCACTTCATTATAAAGTGACGGTCTGACCTTTTTAAGCCGTTCAGACACGTCTTTGTGAACCGTTGACTTGCTGATTCCAAATTTGCTCGCCGTCTGACGGACGGTCGCTTTATGCGTAATGATATATTCGCCTAAGATAACAGGGCGTTCACAATCCCTTGGTATTTCCGTCATGTACTCAACTCCCGTTCGGTATTTACTAATGTATATTACCGAATGAGAGGAATTAGAAGCGAATCTGCTTCACCGCAGAAGATGAAAAAGCCCCTTTCTGTCGAATGGGGCTGGATATAGGTTCACCTTAAACCGATGGCTTGAAGAACCTCTGTGGTCGTTATTCCGTTATATGTATATTCAAGCTCCGAAAGCTCAAACGGCAAGTCACATTCGCCTGTAAGCTTTATAAGCTGATAATTTCTTCTGAGTCTTTCACCGTTTTCGGCTATCGACCTCTTTACCGAAGGCTTTGAAATATTCTCGGAATTGGCGATGATATCTTCAAGCGAGCCGAATTGATTTATAAGCCATGCGGCGGTTTTCGGGCCGACTTTATCGGCACCTTTGACGTTGTCGGCGGTGTCCCCTGTTAATGATTTGAAATCGGCATAGAGCGAGGGGGAAATGCCGAGCTTTTGGTTTATGTACAGAGCATCGCACAACACCGAACATCCGCCGCGGTAGCGAAGGACTTTGACGTTATCGTCAATTAACTGGAAAAAGTCGCTGTCAAATGAGGATATGACTATTTCACATTCGCTTTTATACTTATTGGCGTATCCCGATATCCAGTCATCCGTTTCGCAGGTGAGAGTTTCGGCGTGGGAGATGCCTAAGAAATCAAGGGCGGAATACACGTCGGGAAGCTGAGAAAAAGGCGTTTCCTCCTCGGGGATGTCGGAATAATCGGGGCGGTTGGCTTTATAGTTTTCGTCAAGCGAAGCTCTCGGATTTTGATGCTCGCCGTCGAATAAAACCGCAACGTGAGTGGGGTCGGTCATTCGAATTATCTTAAGAAGTGCGCCGACAAAGCCGAGTGTGCCTTGAATTGCTTTGCCTTCGTGATTTACAATGCGGGCGGGCATACCGAAAAACATCTGAAACAACAGGTTCATTCCGTCTACCAAAAGAAGCTTATTCATATATACCCTCCTTAATAAAAGAAATGTTAAAAACAAATTGCAAGAAGCCACAAAATGTTGTATAATAATTATAGCTATATTTAGATTATAACTTTGCAGGCAAAAAGAATCAAGCGCATTTTTGAGTGCGAAAGTCCAAATTACGTTACAGTGAGGAAAAAAGATGTTTAATGCGATTTTAGAAGCGATTAGAGAACACGACACTATTATCATTCACAGGCACACAAAGCCAGACGGCGACGCCTTGGGCTCGCAGGTGGGTTTGAAATACATTATAAAAGAAAACTTCCCCGAAAAGACGGTGTATACCGTCGGGGACGGCGCAGGACATTACGGCTTTATGGATGACGTCGTGATGGACGAGATCGACGATTCGGTTTACGCAGGCGCATTGGCGATTATTTTGGACTGCGGCGGGGCGCATTTGATAAGCGATGAGCGATATAAGCTGGCGAAAGCGACCGTTCGGTTTGACCACCATTTGTATGCCGAAAAGATCGCCCAAATTGAGGCAATTGATTCGACGTATGAAAGCTGCTGCGGACTTCTTACGGCGTTTGCGATGGATATGGGACTTAAGCTCTGCCCTATTGCGGCAAAGTCGCTTTTCACGGGTATGGTCACCGACTCGGGCAGATTCAGATATGATTCGACAAATTCGCGCACCTTTAAGTTGGCATCCTTTTTGATGGAGCAGCCGATCGACACGAATGAAATTTACCGCAATCTTTACGCCGATGACTTCGAGGGAAAGAAGCTAAGGGCGCACTTCACCCTTAAAATCAACCTTAGCGACAAGGGCGTTGCATATATCTATACAACGCTTGACGAGGTCAAGGAGCTGGGTGTTGATACGTTTACCATCTCCAGAGGAATGGTTGGAACGATGGCGGATACCAAGGGTGTTGACATTTGGGTGAACTTCACCGAAACGGAAAACGGAATTCTTTGCGAGCTTCGTTCATCAAGATATAACATAAATCCTGTCGCTGTGAAATACGGCGGAGGCGGACACGAAAAGGCAAGCGGCGCAACGGTTAAAACGAAGGAAGAGGCGTATGCGATGCTCGCTGACCTTAACGATATGATGGAGGGAAAATAAATGAGCCTTGAAGTAATGAAGAAGATTTTAGATAAGATCAAGGAATATGAGAGAATTCTCATTTTCAGACATTTTCGTCCAGACGGCGACGCCGTTGGCTCGACAAAGGGATTGCAGGCGATTTTAAAGGCTACATATCCCGAGAAGGAAGTTTTGCTTCAAAATTGCGACTTTGCAAGCTATCTTGAATTTATGGGCGCTGAGGATGAGCTATTGGCAGACGAAGAATATGCAAACGCTTTGGGAATTGTCATCGACTGCGGCACGGCAGACAGAGTTTCAAACGAGAAGTTTAAGCTTTGCAAGGAGGTCGTAAAGATCGATCACCACATTGACATTAAGCCATACGGCGACTACTCGTGGGTCGAGGAGGAAAAGTCCTCTGCCTGCGAGATGATCGTCAAGTTTTACGATACCTTCAAGGACGAACTGGTTTTGACCAAAGAGGCGGCGACGTATCTTTACGTCGGTATGGTCACCGACTCGGGCAGATTTAAGTTCAGCTGTGTGTCGGGCGACACCTTGCGCTATGCGGCGATCTTGCTCGACCAAAAAATTGACACAGACGTTATTTTTGCAAATCTTTATTTGGAGGAATTTTCAAACCTCAAGTTTAAAGCGTACGTTTACGAGAATATGAAGATGAGCGAAAACGGCGTGGCGTATCTTTACGTCGATAAGGAAATGCAGGATAAATTCGGATTGTCGCAGGAGGATGCAAGCGCATCTATCTCGTATCTTGAATCGATCAAGGGATGCCTTTGCTGGATCGTGTTTATTGATACCAACGACGGCGAGGGCTCCATCAGAGTGCGTTTGCGCTCGAGATTTGCCGAGATCAACACCGTTGCAGAACATTTCAGAGGCGGCGGTCACGCCTGCGCAAGCGGCTCAACGGTATACAACGAAGAAGAGATGTGCGCTTTGATAAATGAAGCAGATGCGCTCATTAAAAACTATAAAGAAACTCACGAGGGCTGGCTATGAGAATACTTATTACAAATGACGACAGCGTAAGCTCGGCGGTGTTGATTCCGTTGGTGCGCTGGGCGATGAAACTTGGCGACGTTACCGTTTGTGTTCCGAGATTTGAGCAGAGCGCAAAAAGCCACGCCATTGAACTGAGACGGGCGTTTGAAGTGAAAAAAATTGACCTTGTTGACGGGGCGGATTGCTATACCGTTGATTCGACCCCTGCCGACTGCGTGAGATATGCGGTGCTGGGACTTAATAAGGAGTACGACCTCGTTATATCGGGAATCAACAAGGGATATAACATGGGACAGGATATCATATATTCGGGTACGGTCAGCGCAGTTATGGAGGGCGCATACCTCGGCATTAAGGGCGTTGCGGTATCGACGGACGTGGATACGTTCACTGAAGCGATGGCGAAGCTTGACGAGGTGTATGAATACTTCAAAGAGCGCAGGCTGTTTGATTTGAATATGGTTTACAACGTGAATATTCCTCCGCAGGCGGAGGGAATCCTTGTGACCCGTCAGGGCGGAGCGTTTTATACCGACAGCTTTGAGCCGATCGGAAACGATATGTATCAACCCACCGGCAGATGTGTATATGAGGACACGGGCGATGACTCAATCGACACCAACGCCGTTATGCACGGGCATATCTCGGTGACACCCTTGGCGCTTAATCGGACGGAGATGAAGGTGTTTGAGAAGCTAAATTCTCTCACTAAGGGCGTATGAGCGGAGCGCCGTCGGGCGGTCTGCGCCGAGCTTTGCTCGGCAGTGACCGAGCGGTGGCGCGGAGCGGTGACCCTAAGCAAAAGTTTGGAATTCAGTGGCCGCTTAGCACCTCATCCGTCGGCATTCGCCGACACCTTCCCCTCAAGGGGAAGGCTATCAACATACATAAAAAAGACCCCACAGATGTGAGGTCTTTTTATTATGCGGTTAAGTATGAATTATCCCAAGGTGCAGCCTGCATCGAATTCGATGGTGCCCTTGTAGTTCTTCAAAGTACCGGTAACGGTGATGGTATCGCCAACTGCAAGAGTTGCAGCGCCGTCGCCTTTAAGTCTGAAGCACTGGATAGCCTTGCCTTCAACTTCGATGGTAACGGTGATGTTGCTGTACTGCTCGCTGTACTCGGTGTCGATAGAAGTGATGACGCCTGTGAGGGTGGATTCCTGAGGCAGAGATTCACCGTCAGCAAGAGCGTATGCAGCTTCAACGATAGCAGCGGGCTCGGTGGGCATTACGAACAAGGTGCAACCTGCGTCGAACTCGATAGTGCCGTTGTAGTTCTTAAGCGAACCGGTAACGGTGATAACGTCGCCGACTGCAATGGTATCAGCGCCGTCGCCCTTGAGTCTGAAGCACTGAATGGGCTTGTCCTCTGCGCCTGCAACAGCGATGGTAACGGTTACGTTGCTGTACTGTTCGCTGTATTCGGTGTCAACGGAAACGATGGTGCCGGTGAGGGTTGCAGTGTAAGGCAAGGATGCGCCTGCTTCGAGAGCGTAAGCAGCATCAACGATCTCCAAAGGATCGGAAGGAGCTTCAACAACTACTTCTTCGACAGCTTCTTCGGAAGCAGAGCCCTTGACAACGTTATCAAGTGTGCAGCCTGCGTCGAATTCGATGGTGCCCTTGTAGTTCTTGATAGAACCGGTAACGGTGATCACGTCGCCAACAGCGAGCTCCTTAGCGCCTTCGCCCTTGAGGCGGTAGCACATAATAGGTCTTTCGGGATCGCCGCAGTCGATGGTAACGGTGATGTTCTGGTAATCTTCGCTCCAAACGGTGTCGATCTTGATGATCTCGCCGATGAGAGTGTAAGTGTCGTTAAGTGCAAGGCCGTCTTCGAGTGCATATGCAGCGTCGAGGATAGCGGACTGATCCTTAACTTCGCCGTAGCCCAAAAGCTCACAGCCTGCGTCGAATTCGATGGTGCCCTTGTAGTTCTTGAATACGCCTTCAACGGTGATGGCATCGCCTACAGCGAGATCCTTTGCGCCTTCGCCCTTGAGGCGGTAGCACATGATGGGCTTATCTTCCTTACCTGCTACAACGATGGTAACGGTAATGTTCTGATAATCTTCGCTCCAAACGGTGTCGATGCTGGTAACGGTACCGTAGAGTCTGTATGTACCGTCAAGAGCAAGTCCGTCTTCAAGAGTATAAGCGATATCTACGATGTCTTCGTAGCTCATATCTTCTTCAATGATGACAGCGGCGGGAGTTCTGTGGAAGAAGGTAACAGACTCGGAGTTGCCGTCAGCATCGGTAACGGTTGCGGTAAGGTTGTAAGAAACTTCCTCGGGGTTGGTTTCGTCAACGTCGATGGTGACCATCTTGTTGTCACCGGGAACGATCTTGACGAATTCGGAATCGGAGGTCCATTCAACGTTGAATGCAACTGTGCCGATCATTACAACGCCGACAACGGTATAGTCAGCAGGAGTAGCTTCGGTAGAGTCCTTGTACATAGTGTACAGGTAGTCCTTCGCAGCGGTAAGGTCACTTACGGAAGTGTCGCTTACAGGAGTTTCGTTGGAGCAAGCTGCGAGAACGCTTACGCACATCAGAAGTGCGAAAATGCAAGCAAGTATTCTTTTCATATTCGGCTCCTTAATTATTTTTTATTTTATTGTTATATTGTTTGCGGATAATACTTTGATCTGATATTGACCGTCGTAATAATCGACGATTCCCTTGACGTCAACAGTCTTGCCGATAAACATATCCTCGGTTATGAGGTTGCCCGATCCGTCGTATAATACGGCAGTTCTGACAACAACGCTTACTCCCCCGACTTCACAGCTAAGGGTCATAGCGCCGTAGGAGGAGCTGTCCTCGTTAAGCGTGGTGTATACGCTTATAACGCTGAGGTCACGCATCTCGATAGACGAGTTCATCGCAAGGGCTGCATAGTCAAATTCGAGGATCTCTTCTTCGGTCTCAACGCTCACCTTGCCGTTTGCAAAGGTCTCGGCGTCCGTCAGAAGATATGCAGGCTCGTTGCCCTCACTTATCTTCTGAATGTTGCCGGGATCGTTCGGCTTCATCATTCGGTACGTAAGACCCGAAACCTGATAGGTTCCGCCTGCTTCATAATACTGAACGGTGCCGACGATGCGGGCTTCGTTTCCGATCGAGAGAATATCAAGTCCCTCGCCCGAAAGGCCGTAGCCATAATATACGGACATACCGTAATACATATTCGTTTCGGGATCGTAGGATTCGACGTATACGCTTGAGCCGTCGTTAACGGTGATAACGCCGTTGAAGGCGACCTTGATGCCGTTGTAATCGGCAACGTTACAGCGAAGCTCCTTTAAGGTCAGCTCGACTGCTTCGCCGTAATAGAAGTCGGGGTCGGGCTGTCCTGAATATACGCCGAGTTTGAGTTCCTTTGCCTGGTTGATCGCAGACATACAGGTCGAACCGTAGCGGTTCTGCGCCGATGAATTTGCGATAGCAAGTCCGTTTTGCAAGATCTCAATATTCAGATTTCTGTATTCTTCCATATCGGCTGTCTTATACCATACCCAGACGAGGTATCTTTCGCCCGTTGAATCGACGTTCCAGTCGGAGTCGTCCGATTCGATGATAATGGAGGTGGCATTTGACAGCTTTTCTTTTGTGAACTGCGATGCGGCTTTGCCGTATTCTTCAATTTTTCCCGTCGACTCGGGCGTGTTGATGGCGAGGTATCTTGCCTTTAACACACCCGTATCGATAACGGAAGAAGGAACGTTGAAGTGGGTGGTGTCGCCGTCAATGAACGTTTTGACGGTGACCTCCTGCTTGACGGTGTCGGACGCCATATTGAGCTTGATCGAACCCGCCCAATCGGTCTCGGTGAAGCTTTGTCCATCCGTGGCGACATCGCCGGGAGCATTATCTGCCCCACAGCCGACAAACGCCGTTAAGGCAACGCACAAAAGAGTGAGTAATGAAATTATTCTCAAGAATCGTTTCATTAGTTTAAATTATCCTGCGTATTCGCATTCTGCAACAGCGTCCTCGAATGCCTTGAGGATCATCTGGTCAACGTCGCCGCCGTCAGCAGCAGTCAAGCACTTGGAAAGGAGGGTGCCGACCTGATCACGGGCTGCGGAAGAACCGTTGAATGCAGGAGAGGTGTAGTAAGCGGATTCCTGTTCAAGACATACCTTAGCGGAGAGAGCGGAAATGTACTTGCCGCCGTCAGCGTTTGCAAGGAATGCAGCGTAAGTCTCGTTTTCAGCAACGGACTTGAGAACGGGAACGTAACCGGAAGCCATGGAGAATTCAGCCTGGAATTCAACGTTGGTGGTGAGGAACTTAACGAAGAGCCAAGAAGCTACAACTTCCTGAGGATTGGACTTCTGGAAGATGCAGACGCTGGGGCCCTGAGAGATAACCTTCTGGTTGTCAGCGCTGACCTGAGGAATAGCGGTGATGCCAACTTCGAAGGGATAAGTTCCGTCAGCATTAGCAGCAGGTCTCTGGTATGTAGCGCCTGCAGAGGAGCCGATGGACATATAGCTTCTGGTGCCTGTAAGAGTGGTGAAAAGACCGGAGGTGTATGCGCCGTAAAGGGTCTGAGTGGTCAGATAGCCCTTCTGGTACCATTCTCTGAAGGTCTTAACGAAGTTGCGGTTGGTTTCGTTGTTGAAGAGGTAGTGGTCGCCCGTTGCGGAAGTATAATCGGAATCATACTGCTCGGTCATATTGATGAACCAGTTAGCTTCAGAGTCGTAGCCCAGAGGGATGGAGTCGGGATCGATCTCCTTGATCTTAGCGCAAACTGCTTCCATTTCTTCCCAAGTGGTAGGAACGGTCAAGCCGTTTTCTTCGAAGAAGGTCTTGTTGTAGTAAAGAACTTCTGTGGACTTGGAGAAGGGCATGGTGTACATCAGACCGTCACCGAACTGAGCGCCTTCAGCGTAGTAACCTGCGATGAAGTCGTTTTTCTGCTCGTCGGTAAGACCCAATACTTCGGTGGTGCCGTCAGCTCTTGTAACGGTGATGTCAGATTCGATCAAGCTATCGAGGGTGACAACAGCCTTTGCAAGGTTGTAAAGAGCAACGTGGTCGGGATAGCAGTAAGCGATGTTGGGCTGGTTGCCAACGGTGATCTCGGTAGAGATCTGCTCGCGTACGTCATCGTAACCGCCGACAGAGGTAACCTCAACGTGGATGTTGGGGTAGAGCTTATTGAATTCTTCGATGTAAAGATTCAATACTGTGGTGAGGTTAGAACCCATTGTGGTGTAGAAGCTGATGGTAACGTCGCTTCCGTCATAGCCTACTTCGGGAACCTCGAAATTAGAAACAGCGGTAGTGCCGTTATTGCCGCACGCAGTCATTGAGATCATGCTGAAAACAAGAACGAGTGCAAGCAATGCCGATAAAATTCTCTTTTTCATTTGTTGGTTTTCCTTCCTTCAAATATTGTAAAATTGTATATGTTAATGGCAATAAGCCGATTAACCCTTGATACCGCTTCTTGATACGCCCGCCATAATGTATTTTCTTAAGAAAATAAAGACGAGGAACAAAGGTGCGGAGACGATGGCGACCGCCGCCATCTGAACGGGATAGTTAACGTCACCCGTAGTATCGGTGAATGCGTTTCGCAAGCCGTTGGTTATCATACGGTGGGCTTCGTCGTTGG
>CAYWXA010000043.1:4160-13210 GCA_964462175.1 uncultured Oscillospiraceae bacterium | reverse complement strand
AGTGGATATGGCAGAACTCCCGTAATCAGCTTTTTGTAAACCTTGCGATGGTTGCACTCTGCGCTCTGCTTTGGGCTTCGGGCGGAATGATTCACTTTGCGGCGGAGATGTGCATATTCTTTGCAATTATGGTGCATATTTTGAAACCGAAAAAGGCATTTAAAACGCCTTTGGTATATACAAACAGAGTTAAGAGAATGCTTTTAACAACTGCGGTCATATGCCTGATTCCTTTTGTGCTTTTGATAAATGCCGAAAAGACATTGATCGCTTTGCCGACAGCGTTTGCTTTGACGTATCTTTTGGTGCCGTTTGTAATTTTGCTTGCAAACCTCATCAACCGCCCGATCGAGCTCATGATCAATCGACATTACATCAACGATGCGAAGAGGATCTTGGAAGGTTGCCGCTCACATTTAAAGGTCATCGGCATTACGGGAAGCTTCGGCAAGACCAGCGTGAAATATTTCCTTGAAACGCTGTTGAGTGTCAAGTATAACGTCCTCAAGACCCCCGGCAACTTCAACACGCCTTTGGGCGTTGTCAAGACCATTCGTGGCTCTTTGCGTGCAACTCACGATATTTTCCTCTGCGAGATGGGCGCAAAAAACGTCGGGGACATCAAGGAGATCTGCGACATCGTTCACCCCGATATGGGTATCATCACCTCGGTGGGACCGATGCATCTGGAAAGCTTCAAGAGTATTGAAAACGTAATTAAAACGAAGTTTGAGCTTGCCGATGCCGTCAGCGAAAAGGGCGGCGAGGTATATGCAAACTTTGATAACGAATACATCGTCGGAGAGTGCAAAAAACGTGAAGTAATCCCCTACGGCATTGACGACGTTTCGGGATATACCGTTTCAAATCTGCACATTTCCGAGCTTGGTTCTGAGTTCAGGGTGACCTCGCCCGAGGGGGAAAGCTGTGAATACCGCACCCGTCTTATCGGCAGGCACAACGTTTTGAACATTGTCGGTGCGATAGCCGTTGCACACAGACTTGGCATCGGTTTGGATGAACTCAGACCTGCGGTACGCAAGCTTGAAAGCGTACCTCACAGGCTCCAGCTTATCGACAAGGGCGAATATACGATTATTGACGATGCATATAACTCCAATCCATCGGGCACAAAGGCGGCTTTGGAGACTCTTTCGATGACTGACGGAATGAAGATCTTGGTCACACCCGGTATGGTCGAGCTGGGCGGAATGGAATATGCCCTCAACAAGGAATTCGGCGTCGATGCCGCAAAAGTCTGCGACTTTGTTGCACTTGTGGGTAAAAAGCAGACCCAGCCGATTTATGACGGGCTCAAGTCTGTTGATTACCCCGAGGAGAAGATTTATGTTGCCGAGAGCCTTAACGATGCCATGGCGAAGGTTTACGGCTTGACAAGCGGCGGCAAAAGGAAGATAATACTTCTTGAAAACGATCTGCCGGATAATTATTGAGTCGGGTTAGCCGACGACGTCGGGCGGGCTGCGCCGAAGCGAGAGCGGAGGCTGTGCCCGAGCGGTGGAGGAGGCGGTAAAACCGCACGAAGGTTCGGCTTTTGCCGAAGCGTGGGGTCGCTGCGGGCACCTGTCGCCCGCCTCGTAAACTCGGCACTTCGACAGACGCCCTCCGCTCCAAACAAAGATCAAACACCAATCCGAAAGGAACTGATATACATATGAAAATCAAACTTGCGCTTATCTTCGGCGGCAAGAGCGTTGAGCATGAGATCTCAATCATCTCCGCACTGCAAGCGGCTCAGAGCCTTGACCGTGAAAAATATGACGTTATCCCTTTGTACATCGCCAAAAGCGGCGAGATGTACTACGGCGAAAAGGTCGGAGATATTGAAGCTTACAAGGACATTAAAAAGCTTATCGCTTCAAGCCGTCAGGTCACCCTTGCCAAAAACGGCGAGAGGGTTGAAATCATCAAATATCCCGTGAAGATGTTTGAAAAGCCCTTTGTCGATTATATCGACGTTGCATTCCCCGTCGTTCACGGCACCAACGTTGAGGACGGCACTATTGCAGGATATCTCAATATGCTCGGCGTGCCTTACGTCGGATGCGACATTCTTTCCTCTGCATTGGGAATGGACAAATACGCAATGAAAGCGATCTTCAAGGACAACGGCATTCCCGTTCTGGACTGCGTCGTTCTTAATTCGGACGAATTCGATGCCGATGAGGATGAATGTGCAAGACGTGTTGAGCTTGAGATCGGATATCCCGTGATCGTCAAGCCTGTAAACCTCGGCTCAAGCGTAGGAATCTCCAAAGCAGACAGCCACAAAAAGCTCATTAGCTCTTTGTCTGATGCTTTCCTTTACTCCAAGCGAGTTCTGGTTGAAAAGGCAATCACAAACCTCACCGAGATCAACTGCTCGGTTTTGGGCAACGACCGCAAGGCGGAAGCCTCCGTTTGCGAGCGGCCTATCAACTCGGATGAGATCTTGTCCTATGAGGATAAGTACCTCGGCGGCTCGAAGTCCTCGAAGGGTATGGCAAGCACTCAGCGCGTTATCCCTGCGGACATTTCAAACGAGCACACCCTGCTGATTCAGGAGCTTGCCGTTAAGGCGTTCAAGGTCTTGGGCTGCTGCGGCGTTTCACGCATCGACTTTATGATCGACAACGATTCCAACAAGGTATATCTAAACGAGATCAACACCATCCCCGGTTCCCTTTCCTTCTATCTTTGGGAGCCTAAGGGCGTTAAGTATTCTGAGCTTTTGGACAGAATGATAGCTCTGGCACTTGAAGCGCACAGAGAGCGCTCGAAGATCACCTATGCCTTTGACACCAACGTTCTGGCAGGTATCAAGCTTGGCGGAACAAAAGGCGCAAAGGGCGGGGCAAAGCTTTAAGCTGATAGGTTACTTCCCCGACCCGCCCCTATGAAAACGCTTCTCGGGGCATAGTCCCTCCCGTCGCAAGCGACAACAGCGTTTTCCCAAATGCCGATTGAACTTAGGGCGCAAAGATGTAAACATAAAAAATCCCGACCAAAGCGGTCGGGATTTTCTTTTTGCTGGTGCGACTAAGCCGATAAGCCGAGTTTTGTCGTGTACGGCAATCTATCTAGCCGATATGTCGCCACATCGGTCAAGCCACCTATAACGATGTATCCATCGAGCAAATGTTATGACACATCGAACCAAACGGTGTTGCATCGGGTAGGGTTTACATGGCAGCGCAGTCTCCTGCGCTCCGGTGAGCTCTTACCTCGCCTTTCCATCCTTACCGCTTGCGCGGCGGTTTCTTTCTGTTGCACTTTCCCTAAGGTCGCCCTCGGCTGCCGTTAGCAGCTACCCTGCTCTGCGATGCTCGGACTTTCCTCATCCGCCGGTTTGAGCCGACGTCCGCTGCCGTATAGCTTACTCGCAAGTGTGTATTTTACTACTTTTACGCCCGTTTGTCAACAGATTTCGGCGGACGTATCTCCCCTGTTCTGCGAATACTCCTCGATCAGCATTGAAACGTTCGCAAAGAGAGTATAATCGGGGCGCTCCTCGCCTTCGATATTTGACAGGATGACCAGCACGTAAGGGTGCGGCGCATCAATATATGCAACGTCGTGGAAGGCAAAATTCGTCCAGCCGTATTTGCGGTATACCGTATAGGTCGAGGTTATCATCTTGTTTTTGGTGTGGGTCAGGTCGTATTTATACGCATCGACAAATTCGCTTTCGGAGCGAAGGAAGTTTGCAAGCAGTCTGCCCGAAGCGCCTGCCGATTCAAGGCAGAGCTTTTGCTTTTTTGAACGCAGATCTTCTTCGTGGGTATATCCCGCATTCTGACAATATGCCGTAAAATCATCCCACGAAACGAGGTCTTTGAGCATTTCATACGCCGTGTTATCCGATTCGGTGATCGCAAGCTTCAAAAGCTGCATAACGGTATAAGTATCGCCGTAATTGCCCTTGTTGACAAGTCCCGTGCCGTGGAAGTAATGGCGCTTTTCATAGGTCAGAACAAGCTCGGGGTCTATCTCGCCTGCGGTGATCTTTTCGTATATCATCGTGCAATAGGGAATTTTGACCACGCTTGCAACGGGGTAATGAACACCGCTGTTGACCGTCATTTCATAGCCCGTTTCGACGTCGTAGAAGTATATGGACATACATCTGTCACGGGGAGTTATGACGTTGCCCTCGGCATCAAGAGCTTCATATTCGGGGTTGCAGGTGCATTTTATCGGGTCGCCGTCACAGTTGAGGTTTAACGAGAACTGTGTGAAAATATCGTTTAAGCGTGTATAAAACTCCTCGGGAAACTCAAACGCCGCAGGCTCGGGCGGAACGGTTTCCGTCGCTTCGCTTGAAGCTTGGGTCTGTTCGGCGGGCGGCTCGGTTGCGACGGTCACCGCTTCGGTTGCGTCGGGTTCCGTTTGCGTGTCCGAAACGGTTGCGGGCGGCTCAGACTCGACAGGCTCGGCTGTCACGTCCGGCTCACTCACCCAAGCTCCGTCGGTTGCGGGCGCATCCGTTACATCGTTTTCCTCACGCCTGACGGTTATATCAGCGCAGGAGCAAAGAAGGCAAACACACAGCAGCAAACAGGCTATTCTTTTCACAGTCTCACCTCACTTTCGAAAGACAAATACCGACCGCACTCATCAGGTGAGAACGGTCGGCATAATATTTTGAATTACTTGATGGAGCTTCCGGTCATCTGATCGTAATACTCGCTGTAAACGATCTGAGCATTCTCCAAAACGGTGTTTACGTCCGTGTTAAATACGGAAGAAACGATGGTCTCTCTGAGGGTCTCCCAGTTATCTTCAACGTACTGGTCCTGCTCGAGTCGCAAAATGATGTGCCAACCGTAGCTGGTCTCGACCAAGCCGCTGAGCTCACCGACTTCGAGTGCAAAGGAAGCAGTTTCAAAAGCTTCTACCATTTCGCCGTAAGTAAAGAGATAGCCTTCTTCGTTGTCAATCATTCCGGGGTCGTCGCCCTCGGTCTGAGCAAGCTCGTAAATATCAGCTTCGCCGTTCTGAAGCTGTGCAAGCACTTCGTTTGCATAATCGAGCGCTGCCTGCTGAAGCTCGTCGTCGGTCATATCCTCATATCCGTCAAGACCGTCAAAGTGGTCGTAAGAAATGAGAATGTGATGTACTCTTACGTATTCGTCGGCAACGATCTGCTTGAGCTCATCGTCAGAAGGCATCAGCAATGCGCCTTCCTTGTTGTAAAGCTCTTCATATACACGGTTGCCCATTACCTCGGTCGCAATGATCCTTCTCAAAAGGTCTTCGGTAAGTCCCGACTCAACCAATGCTGCCTCATATTCCTCGATCGAATCGAAATATGTTTTTTCTTCTTCAAGATAGGTTTCGACGAGCGCAAGGTCTTCCTCGTTGAGAGTTACACCGTATTCGTGGGCAAGAATGTTGCCCCAGTTACTCTGAACGACGTAATATTCGGTATATTCCTGCAACGTGGAGAAAAGGTCTGCATTTTCAGTCCAGAACGAAGAATCTCCGCCGGAGAAGTAATAGCTGTCGACCATAGAGTACCAATATCTGTATTCATCAAAAGGTATCTCATATCCGTTAATGGTCACAAACACGTCATCACCGGACAAGACCTTGTTGCCGTCAGCATCGTAGAAGCCGATATCAACGGTATCAGCTACGGTGTCACCGACAGTATCGCCGGAGTTGTCAACTGTATCGTCCTTGCCGCAAGCGGTGAAAACGCAAAGCGACATTACAAGCGCCAACATAAGCGCCAAAATTTTCATAAGGTTTTTCATTTTTTCAAAATCTCCTGTTATAAAACATTTTCCATAATTATAGTCCCGTAATGTGACAGCAAAGTGACAGCTTTATAAAAAGCCTTTGCGGACACGCAGGTATTATATGGCGAAGTTGCCGTTCTTGAAGATGTCAACAGCCTTGCCGTCTGCGGTATAGCCGACGATAGACATATCGGGAGCGCCGATCATAAAGTCAACGTGGATCATCGACTCGTTTACGCCCATTTCGTCGAAATCTTCCTTGGTGAGATCTTCAAAGCCTTCAACGCAATCTCTGAAGCCTGCGCCCAAAGCGATGTGGCAGCTTGCGTTTTCATCGAACAGGGTTTCATAATAAAGAATGTTCTGGTTGCTGATGGGTGAATCAACGGGAACGAGGGCAAGCTCGCCGATCATTGCGGCGCCTTCGTCCATCGTTATCATTCGCTCGAGCAATTCCTGACCCTTTTCAGCCTCGCAGGATACAGCCTTGCCGTCCTTGAAGGTGATGGAGAAGTTTTCGATCAACTGACCCTGATATGAAAGGGGCTTGGTGGATACTACCTTGCCTTCAGCCTTGCCCTTGCGGGGGGTGGTGAAAACTTCGATGGTGGGAAGGTTGGGGTTGAAGAAGTGGCCGTTAAGGTCGGTTTCGCCGCCGCCGTTCCACTTGGACTTAGGCATCAGCCAGCAGGTGAAATCGGTGCCGTTGGAAGATGTATAGTGGAGCTTCTCGAAGTGATAGGAGTTGAGCACCTTGCATCTTTCGTCGAAGTCGGCGTTGACACGTGCCCACTCTGCGATGGGGTCGTTATCGTCGGTGACATATACAGTTTCAAGAATTGCCTTCCAGAGCTTTTCAATTGCAACGCTCTTGCGATCACCCGGAAATACCTTCTTTGCCCAAGCTTCGCCGGGAACAGCCGCAATCGTCCACTGGTGGCGGTTTTCCATTGCATCTCTATAGGGCTTGATGATGGGATATCTCTTCTGACCAACCTTCTGCATCTTCTCGGGGTTGACGCCCTTGAGCCCGTCGGGGTCTTCGGAAAGCAAAACGATTCTGCAGGGAAGCTCTTCTGCCATCCAGGCAAACTTGTCCTCCTGCCACTTCAAAACGGTTGAGAGGGTCTTGACCGATTCGTGGCGGTATGCAAGCTTGGTAATGGGGTCATAGTTCCAGTTGACGGTGACGTACTTGGCGCCTGCCTTGTATGCTTCATCGACAACGAGAGCGCAGAAATCAGCCTGCTCAACGTTGCAGGAGATGACTACCGACTGGCCTTTTTGTACGTTTGCGCCGACTCTTACGATGAGCTTGGCGTATTTTCTAATAGTTGACTTTTTCATAAAAATACCTCCAAAGGTTAATGAATTTCGTAATCTTTAGTATTATAGCACAGCGCACAAATTATTTCAACACAAATATAAGGTCTTGCATTTATTTGCAAAATAGTGTATCATATAAGACGGTAATTTACAATTTATTATTTGTTTAGATATAAATTATACTTATATATGATATATACTGATGGTGAAAAGGAGATAGATATGTCACTTAAAGAGACCGTTTCAAAAGGCTTGGCGTTAAGTGAGATTTTTGCAGGCGTGAACGTCTCGGACGTCAACGGATATTTTGTCAAAAGCTTCAAGCGTGGAGATGAGATAGGCGAGGTTCAAAACGGCGTTGACTGCGTTGGCGTGATTCTCAAAGGCAGTGCAACCGTCGGTTCTGCTCAGGGCAAAAACGTTTCCGTTGCCCGCCCCGGTTCGGAATTCGGAATATGCAATATTTTCGTGGCAGAGAAAATGCCGACCACTCTGACGGCGAGAGTTGCGGCGGAAGTGCTGTTTTTGCCGAAAGACGAATTCGCAAGGATGCTTGCAAGCGACACCTCCCTTTTATACCGATATATAAGAGTCTGTAACGAGAAGATGGTGTATTTAGCCTCTCAGTTGGCGTTGGTGTCGGTGCCCACCTGTAAAGGACGGCTTGCAATGTGGATACAGCGGAACGCCGAGGACAACGCAGTTTCAAAGAAGATCTCGAAAGATGAACTTGCAAGACAGCTCGGCATATCACGGGCGAGTCTTTTCAGAACTCTTGCGGAGCTGGAAAAGGACAACGTCATTTCCGTCGGCTCGGATAATATAGTTATAATTGACGAGGCAGGCCTCAAAGCCTGCATTCGCTGAAATAAACAAAGCAAACGTAAAGGAGAAAACTTGAAATGAAAAAAATTCTTGCACTTATGCTGGCACTTATGCTGGCGCTCACACTCGTCGCTTGCGGCAACAACGCAAACAACGATGCAAACGTTAACGACGACACCGTTGGTGAAAACGTTGAAAACAATGATACCCCCGCAGAGCCTGTAACCGTCAACATCGCATCTTTGAAGGGCCCCACCACGATGGGTATGGTCAAGCTGATGAGCGATTCTGAAGCGGGTCTTACCGAAAACACCTATTCCGCCACCATTTACGGCGCTGCAGACGAGATCGTTCCCCTCGTCGTTCAGGGCAAGGTCGATATTGCAAACGTTCCCGCAAACCTCGCCGCTGTTCTTTATAAAAAGACGGAAGGCGGTATCAGCGTTCTTGACATTAACACTCTCGGCGTTTTGTACGTCGTTGAAACAGGCGAAACGATCACGAGTGTGGCCGACCTGAAGGGTAAGACCATTTACTCCACCGGCAAGGGCACGACTCCCGAATACGTTCTCAACTACATTTTGAAGTCCAACGGAATCGACCCCGCAACCGACGTTACCATTGAGTTTAAGTCGGAGGCAACCGAAGTTGCGGCAATGCTTGAAGGCGCAACCGACGCCGTCGCAGTTTTGCCCCAGCCTTACGTCACCGTTGCGATGACCAAGAACGCATCCATCAGAATCGCTTTGGATCTGTCTGCAGAGTGGGAAGCTCTGGACGGCACCAAGCAGGTCACGGGCGTAACGATCGTAAGAAACGAATTCCTTGAAGCAAATCCCGAGGTTATTGAAAAGTTCCTTGAGGATTACAAGGCTTCCGTTGAATACGTAAACGCAAACGTTGACGAAGCGGCAGCTTTGGTCGGCGGATACGACATCGTTGCAGAAGCAGTTGCAAAGAAGGCACTTCCCTATTGCAACATCGTTTGCCTCACGGGCGAAGAAATGAAGTCAAACCTTTCAAACTATCTTACCGTTCTTTATAACAGCGACCCCACCGCAGTAGGCGGAGAGCTCCCTGCTGACAACTTCTACTATGTTGGAAAGTAAACTGAAGAAAACTGTATATAAAGCCTTGGCTATCGCCTTCTGGATC
>CAYWXA010000043.1:0-4060 GCA_964462175.1 uncultured Oscillospiraceae bacterium | reverse complement strand
TGCCGCAGGTTATGCCCTTCTTCGTTTCCGCTTGCTCGGTATCTTTAGGACTTTGCTGGAAATCGGGCATCGCCGCCGAGGTCATCGGCATCACCGACGGCTCTATCGGCGAGATGCTTTACCGTGCGAAGCTTTATTTTGAAACGGGCGATCTGCTTGCTTGGACGGCGGTTATCATAATCATCAGCACGGTCTTTGAAAAGCTGTTTATGTATCTGCTCAAAAAGCTGGCGAGCGCACTTGAAAGGCGGTATCAAAGATGATCAAACTTGAAAACGTCAGCAAAAGCTATGGCAAACAGCAGGTTTTGAGTGGCTTCAGCCTTGATATTAAAAAGGGCGAGCGTGTGGCGATCATGGGGCGTTCGGGCGCCGGAAAAACCACGCTCATAAACCTCATTTTAGGGCTTATCAAACCCGATTCGGGAACGGTCACGATTTCAAAAGACGCCGTATTCGGAACGGTATTCCAGGAAGATAGACTTATCGAATCGCTTTCGGCGGTGGGAAACGTAAGCGTCGTGCAAAAGCGGCCGCCGACGCAGGACGGCGTTATCGCTCTTTTGGAAGGCGCAGGGCTTTCGCAGGAGCTGATATATAAACCTGCAAACGAGCTTTCGGGTGGCGAGCGAAGAAGGGTCTGCATTGCCCGTGCTTTGGCAACTGATGCGGATATATTCATCTTCGACGAGCCTTTCAAGGGAATCGACGAAGGCACGCTTGAAAAAGTCACCGAAGCAGTTGCAAAATTAACCGAGGGAAAGACGTTTATTCTAATCACCCATTCAAAAGACGAAGCGGCTCGGCTTTGCGATAAGATCATAGAAATATAAAAAAATGAAAGGGATGCTTGTTTTCGGCATCCCTTTGTGTTATTATAGATTCAACGACTATTTGTATCGAAGGTAATGAAATATGAACGAAATCAAGAATCAGATATTTGACGAAGAACGTGCGCTTTACGGCAGCCGTGACCTCGAGGTGATAAGCTGTTCCTTTGACGGCCCCGCCGACGGCGAAAGCGCATTTAAAGAATGTAAAAACATCTCAACTAAAGACTGCTATTTCAACCTGCGCTATCCTTTTTGGCACGTCGACGGTCTTAATATCACAAACTGCGAAATGACCGAGCTTTGCCGTGCGGCGCTGTGGTATTCAAACGGCATTGAGATAGTTGATTCAAAGCTTCACGGGATCAAGGCTCTGCGTGAATGTCAAAACGTGAAAATGATCGGCTGCGACGTGATCTCCCCTGAATTCGGCTGGTCTGTATCTGACATTGAAATGACAGACTGCTCCAACCAGAGCGAATACTTTATGATGAGATCGAGCGGGCTTCGCTTTGACAACGTGAGCCTAAAGGGAAAATACTCTTTCCAATACATAACCGATTCGGTGTTTGAAAACTGCAATTTCGACACCAAAGACGCCTTCTGGCACGCAAAAAACGTGCTCGTTAAGAACAGCACCGTCAAGGGAGAATATTTGGCGTGGTATTGTGAGAATGTGACCTTTGAAAACTGCAGGATCATCGGCACTCAGCCGCTTTGCTATTGCAAGGGCCTCAAGCTCATCAACTGCGAAATGCTTGAAGCCGACCTTTGCTTTGAAAAGTCTGAGGTCGAAGCCACCCTCACCGCCCCCGTCATAAGCATTAAGAATCCCAAGTGCGGCAACATATACGTTCCCGCCGTCGGAGAGCTTATATATGACGAACCCGATGCAAAGGGAAAGGTCATCGTGTGATGCACGCCGAAAACCTCGAAGAATAACCGAACACCGCATTATTGAACATTGATTTTGACCGCCGTACAAAGACTTTTTTGCAACGGCGGTAATTTTTTGCAATAAGATGTTGACAAATCAACTTCTATCTGCTATAATTCAAGACGTTGACTTGTCAACATTGAAAAGGAGGGTCACCGTGGTTTCAAGATTTGAACAGTTTTCCGCAGTTATATCGAGCATCTACCGCTATATTCAGAACATTGAGCGTGAAGAGATGATAAAGGTAGGATATAAGGGCGCATACGCCATATATCTTGTAACCATGGCGAGATACCCCGAAGGGCTCACTGCCGCACAGCTCAGTGAATATTGCGTCAAGGACAAAGCCGCAGTATCCCGAATCGTTGCGGAAATGGAGGCTCGCGGGCTTATCAGGCGTGCGGGAAACGGTGAAAACCTATACCGAGCCAAATTGCTTCTGACCCCCGAGGGAGAACGGCTTGCAGAATTCGTCAAGCAGAAAGCCCGTGCCGCCATATCTGAAATCAGCGGGAAAATGTCCGACGAGGACAGAAGCGTGATGTATAAAGCTCTTGATACGATCTCAAGAAACCTTGAGATCATCAGCAAGGACGGGATTCCCGAAGACTCTGTACACTAAGGAGAATTTTTATGAGTGTTAAAATAATCGTCGATTCCACGACCGACATCGTGCCCGAAATTGCACGGCAGGTCATAACCGTTCCGCTTACCATACGGTTTGCAGATACGGAATATACCGACGGCGTGGATATCGTGAAGGAAAAGTTTTATGAGCTGTTGGTGGAATCGGACACGTTGCCCTCTACCAGTCAGCCTGCGCCGAACGTTTTTATGCAAGCGTATGACGATGCGATAGCTGACGGAAGCGACGCCGTCGTTATCACCGTTTCTTCAAAGCTTTCGGGAACTTATCAGAGCGCAGCCATCGCCGCAATGGATTTTTCAGATAAGGTGAGGGTCGTGGACAGCAAGTCGGTTGCGATCGGAGCGGGAATACTCGTTGAGATGGCAGTTAAGATGGCAAATGAAGGCAAAAGCGCCGATGAGATCGTAAGTGTTCTTGAAAAAGAACGTGAGAAGATCTGCGTGGTTGCGCTTTTGGACACTCTTGAATATCTCAAAAAGGGCGGAAGAATTTCCGCAGCCGTTGCATTTGCAGGCGGAGTTTTGTCGATCAAGCCGGTCGTATCGTTAAAAGACGGCGCCGTTGAGGTGCTCGGAAAAGCACGCGGTTCCCGTCAGGGCAACAACCTGCTTATGACCGAGATCGAAAAGGCAGGCGGAGTTGATTACAGCAAGCCGGTCATGCTCGGATACACCGGTCTTTCGGACGTCCTGCTGAAAAAATATATCGAGGACAGCCGTGTTCTTTGGGAGAACAAGGTCGAACCGCTTAATTACGCTTTGATCGGAAGTACGGTCGGCACCCACGTCGGACCGGGAGCGGTAGCGGCGGCTTTCTTTAAAAACAACGGATAAGAATAAACGAAAAAACACCAAACCGGTCGAAAGGATCTATTCCTCCTATTCGGCCGGTTTTTTGCGGATAAACAAAGACGGCAGAGGTATATCCCCTGCCGCTTTGATTTTGTTGAAACAATTATCCGTTGTGCTCAGCGAGCCACTGATCTACCTTGGTCTGAGCGAGTCTTTTAATGGTCTCTTCAGAATGAATAGATTCGTTTCCGCCGTAGCAATAGATGAAATACTTGCCGTCTGCAGTCTTGTAAAGGCTTTCTTCATATCCTGCAGGATCGCCGAACTCGCCGCTTGTGAACTTAGCGATAAGCTCAGACTTCTCGGTATCATATTCAACCTTGCAAATGATCTTTTTCATATTCAAAATCCTCTGTTAATGTGTTATTCCCGATCTGTTCGGGTGATCTTGACGTTATCCGTCGGAGTGATTATACACTATTTTGTTTTATTTTGCAATAGTCTGTCAAAAATTGTGTGTAAATATGCAATTTTTGCGGAAATAGCAACAAAAAAAAAAAAAAAAACAGCGAAAAGACTTGCGTTTCGGATAAGATATGGTATAATATAACCATAAAGTGTAATGAATATCGTGGGGAAGTTTCATTTCCGAGAAGGAGCGTTCCCCGAGATGTTGACAACAATAGGAGGAGAAAATTATGACAAACGCAAAAACCACCCGCAAAGCGTTAGTGAGCAGTATGGTCGCTCTTTTGATCTGCTTCGCAATGCTTTTGGGCACCACATTTGCTTGGTTCACCGACTCTGTTTCAAGCACGAACAACATTATCAAGTCGGGTAATTTGGATGTGGAA
>CAYWXA010000042.1:0-13353 GCA_964462175.1 uncultured Oscillospiraceae bacterium | reverse complement strand
AAAACTCCGCCTGCAAAAAAGCAGACGGAGTTTTCTATCTTGGCTTCGGGTCGTCGGTCAGTCCAAGCAGATAATCTGTAGATGTGCCCCAGTATTTTGCGAGCTTAATGAGCGCATCAATGGGCAGTTGCCGCTGACCGGTCTCGTATTGCGAATATGTATTTTGGCGGATGTTCAAGTATTTCGCCACCGTAGCCTGTGTAATGTCATTATCTTCACGAATGTCCTTTATTCGCACAAACAAAGCCTCCTAAACGTCTTATTTTAATAATATTATAGGATTACGTGAAGTTTACATAGGAGAAATATCACAAGTTGTGATAGAAGTTTTGCACTGCAGTATTTTTATGGCACAATCAAGTTGATATGCAAAAAATAAAAGCCACCGATCCTTCGGTGGCTTCCGTATTTATATTTTCATTTCCCATCAAGCTCGCTTACGATATGTATAAAGCTGTCAAGGTCGTTGAAGTCTTTATATACCGATGCGAAGCGAACGTATGCGACCAGATCTATGCCCTTGAGCGCCGAAAGAACGGCGTCGCCGATCTCTGCGGTCGAGATCTCCGAGCGCATATCGTTTGCCATTTTGTTTTCAATGCTGTCAACGATGCCCTCAATATCCGAAAGGCTGATAGCTCGCTTCTTGGTCGCAGTAGTGATACCTGCGATCAGCTTTGCTCTGTCAAAGGGCTCAAAACTGCCGTCCTTTTTCGACACCATCAAAATAGGCTTTTCAACGATTTCATAGGTCGTAAATCGCTTGCCGCACTGAGTACATTCACGTCTGCGGCGCTTTTTGCCTTCACTCGGTCTTGAATCGATGACTTTGGTATCCTCAAAATTGCAAAACGGGCACTTCATTTTTTATTTACCATCCTTTCAGGGACGTTTATCTTGTGTTTATAGGTAAACTATATCACAAAATGCTGTGGTTTGCAAGTGCTTTTTTAAAGTATTCGTCCCATTTGGGGGATCTCTTTGAGATAGATCCTTTCTGCGAGCAGGCGTATTCTTTCACATTCCGTGCGAAATTCCTCCGAGCTGTCAAAATATAACGTGCGGAGCGTGACGACCGATTCATACAGATCGCCCAACAGCTCTTCGTCGGCAACGTAACTGAGCTTTTCCACGTAACCCTCGGCGTATACCTCCAGCTCGGCCAGCTCCTGCGAGGGGTCCTGACCGTTTTCGTATTTATACAGCACCAGATCAAGCTTGCCGTAAAGCTTTTCGTTTTGACCTTTAATAAAAAATATGGTCACAATGCCCATTGCGGCAATCACTGCGATGATTGAAATGCTTAAAACAAGGCGCTTCATTTGTCCTCCTTCAGAATCACGTTGATCTTGCCCTTTGTATCCTCGGTGCAAAGAAACACTCTTTTCGGGTCGAGTCCCAGACGGGCGGCGGCTTTTTTATCAAGAACGTCTCCGTCGCTGATTATGACGTTCGGCGGGTCTGCGGATCTTTGCGGCGAGCTGACGATCTGCCTGGTCAGGGGCTGATGTTCTTCTTTGAGCATAACGCTGACGGAGCCGGTCGTTTCGACGATAGCATACTGTACCTGTGCGATATCAAATATGCCCAGACCTCTTAACGAGCACATCACGTCCGCAACCGAATATCTCAGCTCCTTGAGCGCCTGCTGGTCGATCGTGCCGTTTGAGATTATCACTCTTGGCCTTCCTGACACTATGCGGCGGAATTTTTTCGATTTGAGCACCGCATAGGAGATGATCACGTCAATGCAGACCAGCGTAAGAATGGGCGTCAGACCGGATACGAGCGGCAACGAAGTATCCTCCATCGACAGCGTGGCGATGTTTGAAATAAGTATCGTTATTACCAGCTCGCCGGGAGAAAGCTCTCCGAGCTGGCGTTTGCCCATAAGCCGGGCCGAGAAGATCACGACAGCGTATAAGATGACGCCGCGAATGAATATCGTAAGCATTTTTTCGCTCCTTATCCCGAGGTTTGCCTATATTGTTTCCCGCTGACTGCGGAATAATCATAGATTTTGGGGAAAAGATATGAAAAAACCGAAAAGGAACGTTTAAGAAAAATGCAAAGGTCAGATTATCAAAATGAGAATATGTATCTGCGGCTGGAAAAGAACGTCGCAAGGCTTAAAGATATCTTCGGTGATTCGAGCGACCTCAACGTTGCGAGATTTGAAACCGCCGGAGTGAAAACGGCGCTCGTTTCTCTGGAGGGAATGGTGGCTTCAAGGGAGCTTTCACGAATCATATATGAGCCCTTGCGGGAGTTTTCAAAGCGAGACCGGCTTCCCGACGAGGTCTTTTCGTATATCGCAGACGAATGTGCATTTTCAAACGAAAAGAAGGTGATAAACACCTTCGGAGAGGCAGCCGAGGTCTTGTGCGGAGGCTTCGCTCTCATTCTTATCCACGGCTGTAAAAGGGGGACGGCAGTTGCGGCGCAGGGATATTCCGTAAGAGCAGTTTCTCCGCCCGACACCGAGGCAGACGTAATGGGCACCCGTGAGGCGCTCAGCGACAACGTAAGAACCAGCATATCGCTGATCAGACGCCGTGTGAAAAGCCCCGATCTGCGATTTGAATTCATCCGTGCCGGAAAGCTTTCGAATATTGAGCTGTGTCTGGTATATATCAACGGAAAGACCCCCGACAAACTGAAAAACGAGGTGAGATCACGCCTTGAAAAGATCAAGCTGGAGCTGATTCTGACCAGCGGAAACATAATTCCGTTCATCTCGGAAAACGGCGGCTCGCTGTTTTCGGGGGCATCAACGACCGAGCGCCCCGACGTCTTGGCGGCAAAGGTCAACGAGGGCAGGCTTGCCGTGCTCATCGACGGGATACCTTACGCCGTGGTGTATCCGTCGCTGTTTATCGAGAATTTCCAGACGGTCGACGATTATTCACAAAAGCCTTATTACGTTGCGTATATGCGGATCATCAGATATCTTGCGTTTGCCGTCTCCACGCTTTTGCCGGGGGTATACGTTGCTGCGGCGACCCACCATCCCGAGGTTCTTTCAAGGCTTTTGCTCATCAACCTCATCGCCAGCGAGGAGCTGACACCCTATCCTTTAATCGTTGAAATGCTCATCGTTATCGTTATGTTTGAGATCCTGCGTGAAGCGGGACTGCGGCTTCCCAAAGTCATCGGCGGAGCGGTCTCCATAGTCGGCGGTCTCGTAATAGGCGATGCCGCCGTTACGAGCGGATTGATCCCCGCACCGCTTTTAATTGTCATCGGTATCACGGCGACCTGTTCGTTTGCGTTGCCCTCGCTCGGTCAGCAGATGGCGGTCATACGCCTGATAAACGTGGTGCTCGGGGGCGTTGCGGGGCTGTTCGGCATAGCCGTTTTTACGGCGACGGTGTTTGTCAACGCCTGCGTTACCGACGCCTTTGACATCCCCTATACTGCGCCCGTCACGCCTTTTACGAAGGGCGCTATGCGGGACGTTCTGGTGAGAGTCGGATTCAAAAAAATGCAGGAGCGCCACCCGACGATTCAAGAGCTGAACGGCTCGGGAGGAAAAGATGAAAACTAAAGCCGTCATAAGTCTGTGGCAGGTGTTCGTGCTGCTGATGTTGGGCAGAATAATGTATTCGATGCTTTATCAGGCGCAGGGCTTCACCTCGGGCACGCCGATGATGTGGGGTCAGCTTTTCGCAACGCTCATTGAAGCGGTCATTGCCGTTCCGCTGTTGATATTTCTCTCAAAAGGCGAGCCGCTGGCGCAGAGCATCAGCCGAAACGAGGCGGTGCAGGCGGTTGTTAAAGGCTGTTTTGCGGTATATTTCGTTGGGTTGTTTTCAATGATGCTCTGTTCATTTGCAAAATTTATGCACAACCAGTTTTCCGTCATCGGTTCGCCCGTCACGGTGATTCTGATCCTGGCTGCCGCCTCGGCGTATTGCGCCTCATTGGGACTTGAGGGGTTGGCAAGGGCGGCGGGAATAGTTTTCTGGTGCGTGATGATTCTGATCGTGTCGATGGCTTTGCTGAGTGAGGGCAAGCCGAATTCTTTATATCTTCAGCCGATGACCGCTCAAGACACAGCCACGATGCTTGAGTATATGAAGGAAAGCAGAGGCTCAAGCTGGTGGCTGCCGATGCTGGCTTCGCTTGCGGGAGAGCTCAAAAAAGATTCCTGGAAGGCGGGCATAGGATATCTTGTCGGGAAACTGGTGTTCGTCGAGCTTTTGATACTTGCGGTCACGCTTATACTCTGGCGGTTTATAAACATACCGGGATATCCCATTCTTGCCTTGGGAGCATACGCAAAAACCGACTTCATTCAACGTTTCGACGCAGTTAATATGTTTGTGTGGACGCTCAACTGCGTTATCGTCGGCGGGTCGTATCTGTATTCGTCATCAGGTGTGGGAAAGGCTCATCCGAAAGCCTGCATCCTGCTGTTTTCTGCGATTTCTGCGGCGCTGGCGTGTATTCAGTATTACGCTTCGGCGCCGATTCAAAACGGGCTGTCCGTTGCGTTCAGGGGTTGGGGCACGCTCGTTCTGGGCGGAGTATTTCCCGCCGTTGCTCTCGTTGCGATGAAAAGGAGGAAAAAATGCGCTTAGTTGCGGTTTTAACGGCTGTCACGCTGATTCTGACGGGCTGTTCATACGTTTCAGAGGTGGAACAGCGCATAATGGTATACGCTTTGGGTGTTGATCGGGAGGAGGACGGCAGCTTCAGCGTATCGTATCAGGTGTTCGATCCGTCGGGCGACAAGGGCTCATCTCCCGTCGGGACGGATGAAACGAACGTGAAGATAATCGAAGCCACGGGGAAAAGCCTCTTTGAATGTGAAAAGCAGGTTGAGCTTCAGACGGGCAAGGAGATATTCGTCGGAGATACCGAGCTTATCGTGCTGGGTGAGAGCATTAAAAACGAGGACGTTGAAAAGCTGATGTCATATTTTCGCAACTCAAAGGATATATACCTGGGCACGGATATGATATTTTCCTCGGGCAGGGCGGCAGACGTCATTGACGTGAGCAAAAGCAAAAAGGGCGTCGATCCGCAGAGCTTGGAGCGTATGCTGTCGGCGGCGGTGTCCGGCTCGGGCGCATTTTCATCGAGGGTGATTGAAGTCAGCAACGGAATGAGCGAATCAAATGCGCTGATGATCCCGATAATGACCGTCGAAAAGGACGGTGAGGGTCAGCCTTATCCTAAAGGCGTGATGACGAATATGCTTCTTGTGAACGGCAGGGGAGTTGACGTTTTCAGCTCGGATGAAACGAAGGGCGCACGCCTTTTGAGGGGCAATGCAAAAATGCTGTCGCTGAACATTCCCGAAGGGGAATATGAGAGTGCGGCGGTGATAAAAATAACGGGATCAAAGCGGGATATCGCCATAGCGCAAAACGGTTATCCCGTGGTTACGGTCAATATCGAAGGGGAGCTCTCGGTCACGGAAAATCCGTCCGACACCGAAAAGGAGATCCTCAGACGGGCGGCTCAGAAAAAGCTTCTTGAATACTGCGCCCAAGCGTATGACAAAGCGGTGAAAAACTCTGCCGATATATTTGAGATCGGGCTTATGCTGCGAAAATACGAATCGGCATATTATGCGGATATGGAGCAAAGGCTTGAAGAAGTCGTCGAAAACACGGAATTTCAGGTATTTATCACCTTAAAGACACACTGATTGGATTATTTTGCTTGCATTTTAAAAAGGAATGTGATATGATACATTAGATAACGTATGATTGGAAAAATCAAATCACTACCTGAAAGGGGAATGAGCATGGTAAAAATAGACAACCACCTGGGCACGATCGAAATAACCTCTGCCTATCTGACGACGCTTATCGGCCATACGGTCACAAGCTGCTTCGGAGTGGTCAGGATGAACCCTGCCGGCGCAAAGCAGGGCGTTAAAACAAACCTTTTAAAGACCGAATCTATTGACAACGGAGTTAAGATCAGATTTGCAAAGGACAGCGCAAGACTTATCATTGACCTTCATATCTCCGTAATGTACGGCATCAACGTATCTGCCATCACGGACAGCATAATCAACAAAGTGAGATACGTTGTTGAAAAGGAAACGGGCATCGAAGTTAAGAAGATCAACGTTTTCATCGACGGAATGGAATCATAATTGGAGGATTTAATTGACATGATAAGCGGTAATATTCTGCGTGACGCTTTTGTGAGCGGCGCAAATGTAATATCAAATAAGAAAAAGAGCATTGACGAGCTCAACGTTTTCCCCGTTCCCGACGGAGATACCGGCACGAATATGTCGATGACTCTTTCAAATGCGAAGAAAGAGCTCGTTCTTATGGACGACGACGTAACGGTCGCTCAGGTATCAAAGACGATGGCTTCTGCTTTGCTCAGAGGCGCAAGAGGAAACTCGGGCGTAATTACCAGCCTTTTGTTCAAGGGATTTGACAAGGCTTTGAAGGACAAGAAAACTGCCACCACAGCCGACATCGCCTGTGCGCTTGAGATCGGTGTTGAGCGTGCATATAAAGCAGTTATGAAGCCCACCGAAGGCACCATTCTGACCGTTGCAAGACTCGCAAGCGTTAAGGCAAGAGAAATTTGCGAAGAAGTCACCGACGTTGCAGTATTCTGGGATATGGTCTGCGAGGAAGCAGAGAGAGTTTTGGATACTACACCCGATCTTTTGCCCACTTTGAAGAAGGCAGGCGTTGTTGACGCAGGCGGCAAGGGTCTTTGCGAGATGTGGAGAGCAATGGGCAAGGTATTTAAGGGCGAAGGCATCGTTGCCGACGAGGGCGCCGCAGTTAAGGGCGGCGAAGCGGTAACGATCGAAACGTTTGCGTCTGTCGTAGGCGGCTTTGACGATGAGATCACCTTTACATACTGCACCGAGTACATCGTCAAGAAGCACGAGAACGCTGAGGATTCCCTCAAGCTCAGAGCTTATCTTGAATCTATCGGTGACTGTGTTGTAGTTGTCGAGGATGATGAGATCATCAAGGTCCACGTTCATACAAACAACCCCGGTCTTGCAATTGAAAAGGGTCTTGAATTCGGCTCTATGACGTTGCCCAAGATCGAGAATATGAGATATCAGCACGAAGCAAAGCAGAAGGAATCAAAGGTTACCGTTTCCTCCGCTGACAAGACGTATGTGAGCGTTGCCCCCGAAAAGCAGTTCGGATTTGTTGCTGTTGCCGCAGGTGACGGCGTTGAAGAGCTCTTCAAGGATGCAGGAGCAGATTGCATCGTCAAGGGCGGACAGACGATGAACCCCTCGACTCAGGATATTCTGGCGGCTGTACAGTCCTGCCCCGCTGAGATCGTTTTCGTTTTGCCCAACAACAAGAATATTATAATGGCTGCCGAGCAGTGCGTTAAGCTTGCCGACAGAAAGGTATGCGTATTGCAGACAAGAACCATTCCTCAGGGACTTTCGGCGCTTCTGGCATTTGACCCCGATGCTGATTTCAATGCAAACAGAAGCGGTATGACCAGAGCCTTTGAAAGAGTTCAGACCGGTCAGATAACCTATGCCGCACGAGACAGCGAGTTTGACGGCCACCAGATCAAGGAAGGCGAGATGCTCGCACTTGAAAACGGCAAGCTTTCCTTCATTGATACAGATCTGAACAAGGCGGCATATAAACTGACGAAGCGTCTTGTCGATGCAGACAGCGAGTTCATCACCATCATCTACGGTGAGGACGTTTCCGACGGTGATGCCGAAGCTTTGCGCCAGAGAGTTGAAGACAAATTCGGCTCCCGAATCGACGTAAATCTCATAAGCGGCGGTCAGCCGGTTTATTACTACATCATCTCTGTAGAGTAAATAAAAGACAAAGGCGCCGCTATCCGTTAGCGGCGTTTTTTGCGGGCGCAGCGCCCTGACCGCGCCGCACAGCCGCAGCTAAAGCTGCGGCACCCGCCCGCCTGCGGCGGGCGGGCCCTGCGTTTTTTCAAAACGCAGGTGCGGCGCTCATCACGAGCAAAACCATCCAAAGGAGCATTTTTTCAAATGAAACGACTTTTGCCGTATCTTAACGGCTATAAGCGGGAAGCGATCTCCGCTCCGCTTTTCAAAATAATCGAAGCGATATTTGAGCTTTTCGTGCCTTACGTCGTTGCGGCGATAATCGACAGGGCAATTCCCTCCGGCAACCGAGGATACGTCGCCGCTTTGTGCGGCGTTTTGGTGCTTTTGGGCGCTGTCGGCCTTGCATCCACCCTTGCGGCGCAGTATCTTTCTGCGAAGTGCGCCGTCGGATTCACCTCAAATCTGCGTGTGGCGCTCTTTGATCATATCCAGTCGCTTTCCTTTGCCGATCTGGATAAGCTTGGTTCATCTACGCTTATTACCCGACTCACCAGCGACCTCAATCAGGTGCAGACGGGACTTAATCTGACTCTGCGCCTTTTGATGCGCTCGCCGTTTATCGTTTTCGGTGCAATGGCAATGGCGTTCACGATTGACGTCAAGGCGGCGCTGATTTTCGTCGGCGTGATTCCCGTTTTGTCGGTCGTTGTTTTCGGAATAATGCTTTGGTGCATACCGCTTTATTCAAAGGTGCAGGCAAAGCTTGACAGAGTTTTGTCCGTCACCCGTGAAAACTTAACGGGTGCCCGTGTCATTCGTGCATTTTGCAAGGAGGACGAGGAAACGGACGAATTTATCATCCGCAACGAGGATCTGACCAAGACGAACAAATTCGTCGGCTGGATATCGGGCGTTATGAATCCGCTTACATACGTGATCGTGAACGTGGGCGTAATTTTGCTTATTTACACGGGTGCCGTCAAGGTCGAAGCGGGAATTCTCACCCAGGGTATGGTCATTGCACTTTATAACTATATGTCCCAGATCCTGGTCGAGCTTGTCAAGCTTGCAAATCTGATTATCACCATCACCAAGTCATACGCCTGCGCCAAGAGAATATCTTCCGTTCTGGAGGTCACGCCTTCAATGGAAAACGGCGCCGAAACCAAAGGAAAAGAAGGCTCTGCGGCAGTTGAATTCAAAAACGTATCCTTTAAATATGGCGAGGCGTCGGGGGAATCCCTTTCAAACGTCGCCTTCCGACTTGAAAAGGGCAAGACCTTGGGCATTATCGGCCCGACGGGTTGCGGAAAGTCGACCCTTGTAAATCTCATTCCCCGTTTTTACGATGCAACCGAGGGCGAGGTTCTCGTTGACGGTGTCAGAACCGCAGAATACGACCTTGAAGCGCTCAGAGATAAGGTTGCGGTCGTAATGCAAAAAACTGCGCTTTTCAAAGGCTCGGTGCGTGAAAATATGCAGCTCGGTGCGGAAAACGCAACCGACGAGGAGATCGTTTCGGCGCTCAAGTCTGCTCAGGCTTATGACTTCGTTATGGCGAAGGACGGCGGACTTGATTTTGAAATTGAACAGCGTGGAAGAAACCTCTCTGGCGGACAGCAGCAACGTCTTTCAATCGCCCGTGCGCTTGTCAGAAAGCCTGATATCTTGATTCTGGATGACAGCTCCTCTGCACTCGACTATGCAACGGATGCACGCTTGCGTGTTTCCCTGCGTGAGCTTGAGTTTGAACCTGCCGTCATAATCGTATCCCAGCGTGTTTCAAGCGTTATGCACGCCGACGAGATACTGGTGCTTGATGACGGCGAAGCGGTGGGAATCGGAAGTCACGACGAGCTTCTTTCAAATTGTGGCGAATACCGTGAGATATACCAGTCGCAAATTAGATCGGAGGAGGGCATCACCAATGGCTAAAAATAAAACCTCCGCATCCGTAGCGCTCAGAGTGTTAAAGCTTCTGAAAAAATACATCCCTCTTTTGATAATATCAGTTATTCTTGCCGCCGTCTCGTCGGTGCTCTCGCTTTACGTTCCGATCCTTTTCGGCAAAGCCATTGACAGTATCGTCGGCGCAGGCAAGGTCGATTTTGACACGGTTATAACGTTTTTGACCCGTGCAGGGATCATCGGAATCGCCGTTGCTTTGATGCAATGGATAATGAGCGTCATCAACAATAAAATAACCTTCCAGACGGTCAGGGACGTAAGAGAAACGGCGTTCAGAAAAATTGAAGAGTTGCCCCTATCATATATCGACTCGCATCCCCACGGCGACCTCGTCAGCCGAGTTATCTCGGACGTTGACACCTTCGCCGACGGCTTGCTCTTGGGATTTTCCCAATTCTTCACCGGCATCGTGACGATCGTTGCGACCCTTTGCTTTATGCTTACGATAAGCTGGAAGATCACCCTTGTTGCGGTCGTCTTAACGCCGATGTCGCTGTTTATGGCAAGATATATCTCCAAAAACACCTATGACCTTTTCGGAAAGCAGTCGAAGATCAGAGGCGAGCAGACCGCACTTATCGATGAGATGATAGGAAATCAGAAAACCGTTGCGGCGTATAACTATCAGAACCGCTCTCACGACAGATTTGATCATATCAACACCGACCTCAAAAAGATCTCCGTCAAGGCGATATTCTTATCCTCTTTGGTGAATCCCGGAACGAGATTTGTAAATGCGATAGTATATGCGGCGGTGGGACTTATGGGCGCCTTCGGCGTAATTGCAGGAAGCGTTACCGTCGGCGGTTTGACCTGCATTTTGAACTATGCAAACCAATATACCAAGCCGTTTAACGAAATAAGCGGCGTTATTACCGAGCTTCAGAACGCTTTTGCCTGTGCGGCAAGAATGTTTGAGCTTCTGGATACCCCCTCGCAGGTAAGCGATGAGGGCAACAAGGAGCTTAATGACATAAGCGGAAACGTTTCGCTTGAAAACGTCAGCTTCTCATACGTTCCCGAACGCCCGCTCATTCAGAACGTCAGCCTTTTCGTCAAACCCGGCTCGAGGGTTGCAATCGTCGGCCCGACCGGTTGCGGCAAGACGACGCTTATCAATCTTTTAATGAGATTTTACGACGTCGATTCGGGCAAGATATGCGTTGAAGAAAACGATATCCGTGACCTGACAAGAGAAAGCCTCCGCCGAGGCTACGGAATGGTCTTGCAGGAGACCTGGCTGAAATCAGGCACCATTCGGGACAACATCACAATGGGCAAGCCGGATGCCACCGAGGAAGAGATCATCGAGGCGGCAAAGGCGACCCACGCACACAGCTTCATCAAGCGTCTGCCTTTGGGATACGATACACCCATCGGCGAGGAGGGCGGAAGCCTTTCTGCAGGACAGAAACAGCTTCTTTGCATTACAAGAGTAATGCTTTGCCAGCCGCCGATGCTTATTCTGGACGAAGCAACCTCAAATATTGACACCAAGACCGAACAGCGTGTTCAGCGTGCGTTCGACAAGCTGATGAAGGGCAAGACGAGCTTTATCGTCGCCCACCGACTTTCAACGATCATGAGCGCCGACGTCATCCTTGTGATGAAGGACGGCAACATTATCGAGCAGGGAACTCATGCCGAGCTGATGGCTAAGGGCGGGTTCTATAACGAGCTGTATAACAGTCAGTTTGCGCATTAAACAAACGTAGCGGCGAGGCGTGGCCGGCGCGCCGACGCGCCAAAGGTGCGGCGGCTTGCGACCTGCCGTGGCGAGCTGCGTGAATTGCGCACAAAATTCGGAAATTCGGCGATCTTGCGCAAGCAAGTTTGCGACGTTGTCGCAAAAGCCGAATTTTCAGCGACCGACACAAAAGTGACCTATATAGCTCGCTTTGACGGTCGCTTGGCCACCTGCCGCCCGCCTCGTAAACTCGGCACTTCGGCAGACGGCGCTCGCTCGGTTGTACTTTTTCCCTTCGCACAAGCATATACTTCACCAAGACCAAACGAAAAGGGGAAGGAATATGTTTGTTAAGACCGTTAAAATAAAGTCAGTTTTGAAAGTTTTGCTCATACTTGTTGCGATTGCGGGAATTTTGCTTCTTGCCGTGACTCTTGTCAACCGCCTGACCGACCGGAGCAAGATAATGCTTGGGGACGTTCCCGCACAGGTTGCTTTTCTTGAAGGCCTCGGCTGGGAAGTTTCTGCCGAGCCTGTTGATATCCGGGAGGTTATAATTCCCGAGGAGTGGAATGCGGTTTTTGAAGAATATAACGCTTTGCAAAAACAGCAGGGCTTTGATCTTGATAAATACCGTGGCAGGCAGGCGACGATCTATACGTATCAGATCTTGAATTATGAAGATGAGGAAAACGTCGTTGCAAATCTGATGATAAGTGACGGCAGACTCATTTCGGGAGATATTTGCTCAACCGAGCTCGGCGGATTTATGCACGGCTTGAGTATGGTCGATAAGGAATAAACATTACAAGGACGTTCGTGAAATATGGAGATCATAAGACTCGACAAATTTATATCCTCTCAGATACCCTCGCTTTCTCGCAAAGACGTGAAGGAGCTGGTGAAGAAGGGCAGAGTTACCCTCGACGGCAAGACTGTCAAGGCGGCGGATATCAAATTCGATGCCGAAACAACCCTCGTTGCGGTGGACGGCAAAGCCGTAGGATATAAAAAACATCTGTATATAATGCTCAACAAGCCGTCGGGGGTGGTCTGCGCCACCCGTGACGGTCTTTCCGCTACCGTGTTGGAACTGCTGCCCGAAGATCTTCGCAGAAGCGGACTTTTCCCTGCAGGCAGACTTGACAAGGATACGGAGGGCTTCGTTTTGATAACTTCCGACGGCGATCTGGCGCACAAAATGCTCTCGCCCAAGTCCCACGTGGACAAGGAGTATTTTGTTCGGCTTGAAAGGCCTCTGCGAAATGACGCTAAGGATATCATTGCCTCGGGAATGACCCTTTCGGACGGCACGGAGTGTATGCCTGCGGAGCTTGAAGTCATTTCACCAACCGAATGTAAGATCGTTTTGCATCAGGGGATGTTCCATCAGGTGAAAAGAATGTTTGAAGCTCTTGACAATAAAGTCGTATACCTGAAAAGAATACGTATCGGCGGCGTTTGGCTTGATGAAGACCTTGAGATCGGAACGTCAAGAGAGCTCACTGCTGATGAAAAGGACAGGCTTTTGCGGCGAGGCGAGACAAATTGTTGACCGTTAATGTCATTTCCGTCAGTTTAGATAAACACTCGCAGGAAAGTTTGTTGAAAAAACCACTTGTACAATTTTGCCATCAAAGGTATAATATATTTCGTAACTAATGTAGATTAGTATAAATTTGGCATGAAAAGGGAGGCCCTCAAATGGCTAGCTTATCACTCAAGCACATTTACAAAAAATATCCCGGCGGTGTAATTGCTGTTTCTGACTTCTGCCTTGAAGTCAAGGACAAAGAATTCATCATTTTCGTAGGCCCTTCTGGTTGCGGTAAGTCCACAACCTTGCGTATGATCGCAGGCCTTGAAGAGATCACCGACGGCGAACTTTACATCGGCAACAGAATCGTTAACGATA
>CAYWXA010000041.1:0-13512 GCA_964462175.1 uncultured Oscillospiraceae bacterium | reverse complement strand
CCGCTCCCAGAGGAATCCCCCAGATCGAAGTAACCTTTGATATCGACGCCAACGGCATCGTTCACGTTTCCGCTAAGGATCTCGGCACAGGCAAGCAGCAGGATATCACCATCACATCCAGCACCAATATGTCCAAGGATGACATTGACAAGGCAGTTAAGGAAGCTGAGCAGTTTGCCGCTGAGGACAAGAAGAGAAGAGAAGACGTTGACGCAAGAAACCACGCTGACCAGATGGTATTTAGCTGCAAGAAGTCCCTCGAAGAATTCGGCGACAAGGTAGATGCTTCCGACAAGGCAGATTGCGAAGCGAAGATCGCAGCACTTGAAGAAGCACTCAAGGGCACCGATATGGAAGCTATCAAGGCTAAGGAAAAGGAGCTTGAATCCTCAATCCAGGCAATCGCAACAAAGGTATATCAGGCAGCAGCTGCAGCTCAGCAGCAGGCACAGGGCGCTGACAACGAGGCAGACTCTGCACCTAAGGATGACGATGTCATCGACGCTGAGTTCACCGACGCTAACTGATCCGTAATTTGAAACAATGTGCGCGCCTCGCGCCCGCAAGCCCCGCCCCCCTGTGTGGGGGCGGGGCTCCCGCCCAAAACCGCCGCAGGCGGTTTTGGGCTTGCGTGATAATAAAGCCCCTCGGCTTTATTATCACGGGCGGGCGCTCGGCGCCCACGAAACTATAATTTCTAAAGGAAATCATTATGGCTGACAAAAGAGATTATTACGAAGTCCTCGGCGTGAGCAAGACTGCCACCGACGAGGAGCTTAAAAAAGCCTTCCGCAAGCTTGCAAAGCAATATCACCCCGACCTTCACCCCGACGACAAGGATGCCGAGGTGAAGTTTAAAGAAGTCAACGAGGCGTACGAGGTGCTTTCCGATAAGGAAAAGCGTGCCAAATATGACCAGTTCGGCTTTGCGGGTGTAGACCCCAATTACGGCGCAGGTCAGGGCGGAGCAGGCTATGGCGGATATACGAGCTATGGCGGAGGATTCAGCGATTTCGGTGACATTTTCGAAAGTTTCTTCGGCGGCGGATTCAGCGGGGGAGGCTCGACCCGATCAAATGCCAATGCGCCCAGAAGGGGACAGGATATCCGTGTTAGTGCAACCATCAGCTTTATGGAAGCTTGCAAGGGCACGAAGATCAACGTCAAATTCTCCCATTTTGAGAAGTGCTCCGATTGCAGCGGCACGGGAGCAAAAGCGGGAACGTCGTCGCAGACCTGCCCCGACTGTAACGGTTCGGGTACGGTAAGAGTCAACCAGAGAACTCCTTTGGGTGTATTCCAGACCACTAAGACCTGTGACCGATGCGGCGGCAAGGGCAAAGTTATCAAGGACATTTGCCCCGGCTGTTCGGGACAGGGCAGAGTTAAAAAGACACTCACCAGAGAGATCGAAATTCCCGCAGGTATTGACGACGGTCAGACTCTCAAGGTTTCCGGCGCAGGTGACTGCGGCTTCAACGGCGGAACGTCGGGCGATCTTAACGTGCGGATCGTCGTTAAGCCCGACGACATATTTGAACGTGAGGGATACGATATCTATACCGAGATCCCGATATCATATATGCAGGCGACCTTGGGCGACGAGATCACCGTTCCCACGATCGACGGTAAGGTGAAGTATAAAGTCCCCGAGGGCACCCAGACGGGCACCACCTTCCGCCTTAAAGGCAAAGGAATCAAGCGTCTTTACCGCTCAGAGAGAGGCGATCATTACGTCACCGTCAAGGTCGAGATTCCCAAAAATCTGACGAAGAAGCAAGCGGAGCTTTTGAGGGCGTTCGACGACTCCCTTGAGGAAAAGAATACTGCGACCACCAAAGGCTTCTTTGAGAAGATGAAGGATTTTTTGAATAGCTGATAGATTCAACTGCGGATGCCGTTTGGCATCCGCAGTTTTTTGTTCATCGCCCGACCACGGCGGCAGCCTCACCGCACCCTGCGGGTGCGGTGTCCGCGCGCAGAGCGCGCGGCGTCGGGGCGAAGCCCCGACGGGCTGCCGCCTCAGTTGCCGCTTTGTGCAACGATGCACAAAACATTTGCAAAATCAGCACCGTTTGTCATTGACATTTGCCGAGCCGCTCTGCTATAATTTTTATATCGGTATATACCGAAGACAATTATTCTGGAGGACGAAAATATGAGTAAGAATTTGGCGCTCACCCCGCCTATGGGTTGGAACTCGTGGAATACGTTTACGTGGAACATCAACGAAAGCTTGATCAAAGAAGCTGCCGATGCAATGGTTGAGACCGGACTTAAAGATGCCGGATATGAATATATCGTCATTGACGACTGCTGGAGCTTGAAGGAAAGAGATGAAAACGGCTATCTCGTTCCCGACCCTGCGAAATTCCCCAACGGAATGAAGGCCGTTGCCGATTACGTTCACTCTAAGGGTCTCAAGTTCGGTATGTACTCCTGTGCGGGCGTTATGACCTGTGCCGGCCATCCTTCTTCTTACGAGCACGAATTTCAGGATGCCGAGACCTTTGCTTCCTGGGGAGTCGACTTCTTAAAATATGACTACTGCTTCAAGCCCACTCAGGTAAACGGCGACCTTTTGTATAAGAGAATGGGTATGGCTTTGCGTAATTGCGGAAGAGATATTTTGTTCTCTGCCTGCAACTGGGGCTCCGACGGCGTTCACGATTGGATCCGTGAAACGGGTGCTCATATGTTCCGCTCGACGGGTGATATTCAGGATAGCTGGGTATCCATTAAAAATCTCGCTCTTTCCCAGTTCGGAAAACAGTCGCAGAATGCGATCGGTTGCTGGAACGATATTGATATGCTCGTCGTCGGTATGCACGGCGGCTCAAATAACGATTTTATCCGTTCAAGTGAATTCGGTTGCACCGACGTTGAATATAAGACTCACTTCTCCCTCTGGGCAATGATGAACTCTCCTTTGATGATCGGCTGCGACATCAGAAATATGACCGACGGCACCAAGAATATCCTTATGAACAAGGATATCATTGCGATCAATCAGGACCCCGACGGCAGAGCGCCTTATGACCTCGTTCCCAATTTCTGGGGCTGGGGCGATGACGTTATGTGCAAGGCTTTGGTCAGACCTTTGGCAAACGGCGACTACGCTATCGGAATTTTCAACCTCGGCGAAAAGGAAGTTACAAACATCAATCTCCTGCTTTGGGATATCGGTCTGCCTTACGATTCCGGTTATGCTCTTGAAGTATACGATTGCTGGGAACACAAGGTCGTCGGCACCTTCCGTGAGAAGCTTCCTCTGAGTGTTCTCAAGGCTCACGATTGCGCCGTTTACAGAGCAAAGCTCGTAAAGCTATGAGCAACTGCATAAAATGCGGCAAGGAAAACCTTGAGCCGGATGAGATCGCGATCTATAAGAAGATGATAAACCGCGGTGCCACCGAGTTTATGTGCATCGACTGTCTGGCTGATTATTACCGTGTCAGCCGCAAAGCAATCGAGGAACGCATCAGGTTCTACCGTGAAAGCGGCACCTGTATGCTGTTTAAGTAAAAAAAGACAGCCCTTGAGTTTTCGGCTCAAGGGCTGTTTGTTATATTGTTTTTTCTGCGGCTGCTACGTCCATCAATCCCTGGAACGAAGAGTTGATAATTCTCAGCAATTCTTCCGGAGTCTCCTGCCTGCCCCGCTGGACCCATACTGCGAGAATTCCCATCATCGCACAGAGCATTCCCGAAAGAATATACTCCCGTTCTCTGTCGGTCATCAGCATCTGGTGCCCGTTGCCGAATCTTTCCGCATAGAGCTCTTTGGCTTGCTCTAAGCTGTTTCGTGACGAGCTGAACAAAAGATCCAATCTGTTGCTCGATGCCAGCGCTTTGATCAGGTCGATGCTCTCCATCCAGCTTCTTATGCTCATAAGCATAAACTCATCGGCGTTTTCCGTCGGGATCTGATTTGCATTTTCCATGATCTTTTCAAACTGCATATCACACATATACGCCAAAACATCGGATATATTGTCAAACAAACGGTAGAAGGTAGATCTTCCTACACCCGAAGTCCTTTGAAGATCGGTAATGGTGATCTGCGTGAAATCCTTTTTCTTCATACACTCCAAAAGACCTTCGCTTATCAGCCTTGCAGACGTCCGAGATCTCTTGTCGGGTTTTATATGATACATCTTGGTTTCTCCTTTGTGTAATTGTAATGAAACTATTGTATCATATCTTGAGTTGTGATACAATAGTTTCATATGAGTTTTCATCATTTTTTCATTTTTGTCACATATTTGCCAAATTTCCTCAAAAAACGGCTTATTTTTATGCGGACGCAAAAATATTTTCATCTTGCTTTCACATAAAGGTGATTGAATGTACCAAAAAACGGTGATATAATCAATACAATAGTTTATTGAATCAAATATAAAAGGAGAGAATAGATCACAAATGCTCAAACTTATAGACATCGTCAAAGATTATAACGTCGGTGACGAAAGCGTGCACGCGCTCAGGGGTGTAAATATCGAATTCAGACGAAACGAATTCGTTGCAATTTTAGGTCCCTCGGGATGCGGCAAGACCACCCTTTTGAACATCATCGGCGGACTTGACCAATACACCTCGGGCGATCTGAAGATCAACAACAAATCCACCAAGAAGTTCAAGGATCACGACTGGGATACCTATCGCAACCATTCGATCGGCTTCGTTTTCCAGAGCTATAACCTGATTCCTCACCAGTCGGTTTTGGCAAACGTCGAGCTTGCTCTGACACTCTCGGGTGTCGGAAAAGCCGAGCGCCGCAGACGTGCAAAAGAGGCTCTTGAAAAGGTCGGCCTCGGCAACCAGCTTCATAAAAAGCCCAACCAGATGTCGGGCGGCCAGATGCAGCGTGTTGCGATCGCCCGTGCTTTGGTAAACGACCCTGAAATTCTTTTGGCGGATGAGCCTACCGGCGCTTTGGATTCCACCACGAGCGTTCAGATAATGGATATTCTCAAGGAGATCTCCAAAGAAAAGCTCATCATAATGGTAACCCATAACCCCGACCTTGCCGAGCAGTATGCTTCCCGTATCGTCAAGGTGCTCGACGGCGAAGTTATCAGCGACTCCGATCCTTACGTAAGCAACGATGCCGACGAGCGTGTCAACGAGGTAAGAAAGGTGTCTAAAGCCCGCAAGACCTCAATGAGCTTCTTCACGGCGCTTTCTCTTTCCCTCAACAACCTGATGACCAAAAAGGCAAGAACCTTCCTGACTTCCTTTGCAGGCTCGATCGGTATAATCGGAATTGCGCTGATCCTGTCGGTATCTACGGGTGTTCAGACCTATATCGACCGTGTGCAGGAGGATACCCTTTCGTCATATCCTTTGACGATAAATTCCACCGAGATAGATATGTCCGAGCTGCTTGTGAATATCAGCCAGAATGCAAACGACGGTTCGGAGGAAGAAGCCTCCGAGGAGCGTGACAGCGATGCGATCTATGAAAATCAGATCATGTACGAGATGATGAACTCTGTCAACTCCACCGAGACCCAGAGCAACAATCTCGTCAAGTTCAAGGAATTCCTTGAGACCGACGAAAGAATAAAGCAATATGCCTCTGCCATCTCTTACAGCTACGCACAGGATATGAACGTATACGTTACCGATTCTGACGGAAATATCGTCAAGTCGGATATTCTGGAGCTGATGACGGGCATCTATTCCTCGATGGGCGTCAGCGCATCAAACGATATGATGTCCAATTACGTTCAGCTCAGCGCATGGCGAGAAATGCTTGCGGGAACTGACGGCGAGCTCATCAACGAGCTTATGACCGAGCAGTATGACGTTATTGCGGGCCGCTGGCCGGAAAGCTATGACGAAGTCGTTGTGGTCGTTTCCGAAAACAACGAGATCAGCGATATGATGCTGTATGCTTTGGGACTCAAGACGGGCGACGAGATCACCGAGGATCTCAGAGCGGCTGCTAGCCACGAGCAGGTCGATATCTCCGAGCAGGCTTCCTGGAGCTATGACGACATTTTGAACCTTGATTTCAGAATAATCCTTGATTGCGATAAATATCAGCTTTCGGGCGGCAAGTATATCGACGCCTCCGAAAACGAAGCAGGTCTTAAATATCTTTACGACTCCGAAAATGCGATCCCTCTTAAAGTCGTAGGTATTATCAGACAGAGCGACAACGCAGTTGCTGCATTTATGTCCAGTGCCGCTGTCGGATACACCTCTGAGCTGACCGAATATCTTATCGCAAAGACTGAGGAAAGCGATATCGTCAAGCAGCAGAAGGCTGACCCCGAAACTGACGTCATCAGCGGACTTCTCTTCAGAAAAGAAGGCGAAGAGATCACCCTTGAGGAGATCAAAGCTTCTGTTGACGAATACGTTTCAGGCTTGACCTCTGCCGAAAAGGCTGTAATATATACAGAGCTTGCCTGTGTTCCGGACGATGCCTATCTTATGCAGGGCGTCGCTCAGTTTAAAGCAAGTATGACTTCCGAGCAGCTTGACGAGATGCTGGTACAGTCGCTCGTTTCTCAGACCGGTATGGATGCCGAAACCATTTCCGGCTATATCGTCACTATGGACGAGGCGGACAAGGAAGAATATATAAATATGATAGTTGTTGCAATGGTCACTCAGCAGTATGCAGAGGGCGTTCAGGCACAGCTTGGTGCGCTCGCCACCGAGCAGGTAGCTATGATGCTTGATGCTATGGAAATGACCGACGCACAGTATGAATCGGTATTTGAAAACCACGTTCCTTCGACAAGAAGCGACTCTACTTATGAAGAAAATCTTTCGCTTCTCGGCGTTGCAGATATCAACTCGCCCACGGCAATAAACATCTACGCCGCAACCTTTGAGAACAAGGACGAGATAAGCGAGATCATCGCTGATTATAACGAGTCCGTCGACGATGCCGACCGCATCACGTACACCGACTACGTCAAGATTTTAATGTCCTCGATTACAACGATAATCAGCGCAATTTCATACGTTTTAATTGCCTTCGTTGCGATCTCTTTGGTCGTTTCATCCATTATGATCGGCATCATCACCTACATCTCCGTTTTGGAAAGAACCAAGGAGATCGGTATTCTGCGTGCCGTCGGCGCATCAAAGAAGGATATCTCCCGTGTATTCAACGCCGAAACTCTCATCGTCGGATTTACGGCGGGCGCATTGGGAATCGGAATTACTCTGCTGCTTCTCATTCCCATCAACTTTATTTTGCATACGGTCACGGGAATCGAGATACTTTCAGCGATCCTCCCCACGGGTGGCGCTATCGCCCTGATCGTGATCAGTATGGTGCTCACCCTTATTGCAGGCGTATTCCCATCGAGGATCGCCGCAAACAAAGACCCTGTCGAAGCGCTCAGAACCGAATAATCATTTCAAACTGTCGGGCATTTGCCCGGCAGTTTTTTTGTCAAACCTGCCGCAAAACACTTGACAATATATATATATATATATATATATATAATGGTACTAAGCGGAATTTTCCGTAAATCTCGTTAGGAGGAAAGTATATGACAAATTCAAAAAACACCCGTAAGGCGCTGATAACAAGCATGCTTGCGCTTTTGCTTTGTTTCACGATGCTTTTGGGTACAACGTTTGCTTGGTTCACTGATTCGGTATCTTCAACCGGCAACAAGATTCAGGCAGGTACGCTCAAGGTCGATCTGATTGATGAAAATAAAAATTCCGTTGCCGGAGGAACCCTTGATTTTGTAACTGCTGATGGCAGAACAACTGAGATCCTTTGGGAACCGGGTTGCACTTATTACCTTACACCTGTTTACGTTGAAAACGACGGCAATTTAGCTCTTAAGTATAAGGTTTCTCTTAACCTTGACGAATTTGACGGCGACGCCGAGCTTCTTAATGTGCTTAATTGGTACGTTCTCGATCATAAGCCCACAAGTGCCAATGACACCACCGGCGCTGTTAACCTCGACGAGTTTGAAGGAACCCTCGAAGCAGGCAATGTCGCTTCTAAGCCTTTGGTTATCGTCGTTCATATGAGCGAAGATGCAGGCAACGAGTATCAGGGCAAATCTATCAGCAACGTTTCGATCACAGTCGTTGCAACTCAGGCATCTGCTGAATCCGACAGCTTCGACAATACTTACGACGAAAACGCTACATACGACAATACTTACGATGAAAATGCAACTGCCACCGTCGTAAGCACTGCCGCAGAGCTTGTAGATGCTATTGCAAACGGCGGCAATATCGTACTTGCTTCTGATATTGTTGTAAGTAAGCAGATCACACTTCCTAAGGGTGAAGAAGTAGTTCTCGACCTTGGAGGCAACACACTTTCGGGCGCCTTTGAAAATGAGGGTGGTTCTGCCGTTATTTATAATCAGGGCACACTTACCGTAAAGAACGGTACTATCGTTTCTCTCGCTGAATATCCCGACGTTGATTGGGGCACCGAAGGCTACCCCACTTATGCAACTAATACTATTACCAACCGTGGCACCTTGACTATCGAAGAGGGTGCAGTAATTGAAAACCAGACAGCAACCGGTGGCGCTAGTTACGCTATTGACAACCAGTATAGCTGGGCAGGAGTTCCTTCTGTTTTGACCGTTAACGGTGGTACGATCACTGCTAAGGATGTTGCTATCCGACTTTGTGCTTCCACAGCCGATTACGATAATACCGTTATTATCAATGGCGGTACTATTACTGGTAAGCGTGCAGTTTGGATTCAACTTACAGGCAGCGACTCTGCAGTTGCACCTAAGGCTACATTGACTATAAATGGTGGTACCCTTACCAAAACGGGTGAGAACGAGCCCGCTGTTTATTCTTATTCCTACGGCAATAGCTTTGCTAATACCAAAGTAACCATCACAGATGGTATATTCAACGGTGATGTACAGTTTGGCGGCGGATACAAGGGCGACCAGGAAACTGTAATTATAACCGGCGGTACATTTAATGGTTATCTGGGCAGATGGCTTGAAAATGACGGCTGGGAAAATATTGCAAAGCCTGAAAATTAAGGCTCAATCCATTCAAACGAATAATAGATCCCCCTCCGACTCGGAGGGGGATTTTTACGCCAAAAAGTTAGCTTCGGCTAACTTTCCTCTTGAAACTTTCCGACCGAAGTGTTATACTATTGTCAGAATATAAACGATCGGAGGATATTTTATGTTTTTCTCAGATAAAAAAATTAAGTTCAACGTCACGGGTATGCACTGCAACCATTGCAAGGCCGCCGCAGAAAAAGCCGCAATGAGCGTTGTCGGCGTAAAAAGCGCAGTTGCCGACCCCAAGGCAAATTCACTCATCATCAAGGCTGATAAGAATTCGGGTGACGAGCTTGTTTCGGGCGTAATCGCCGCCGTCGGAAACTGCGGCTTCAAAACCGAGCTTGCCTGATCCGACTGTTAAGGAAGTGCAAAAATGACTAAGGTAACGATTGGCATTTTCGGAATGAACTGTGCCGCTTGTTCCGCCGCCGCCGAGCGTGCGCTTAATTCTATCGACGGTGTGACCGCAAGCGTTAACCTTATGACCGAAACTGCCGTTTGCGAATATGACGAAACGAAGGTGTCATATTCAATGCTTGCCGAAGCAATTAAAGAAGCGGGCTTCATTCCCGCTGACGATAAATCCCGCCTTGAATTCCGTGAGAAACAGCAGGCGCAAAAGCGCAAGCTCGACCTTCACAGGCTCATCGTCGCTTGCATATTCGACGCTTTGCTTATGTATTTTGCAATGGGCCCGATGCTCGGAATACCCACGCCCATCGGTCACGACAAGCCTGCGCTGAACGCAATAATTCAGCTTTTGCTCTGTGCGCCCGTAATATACGTCGGCAGAGAGTTTTATGTCAAAGGCTTTCGCTCGCTCGTTAAGCTTCACCCGAATATGGACAGCCTCGTTGCCGTCGGCACGGCATCTGCAACTCTTTTCTCGCTTTATGCGATGATTAGAATCTTCCTCGGCGATGCTGAATACGTTCACCATTTATATTTTGAAACGAGCGCTATGATAATCGCCTTCGTAATGATAGGGCGTTATTTGGAAGAGCGTTCAAAGGGCAAAACGGGCGAGGCGATCAAAAAGCTGTATGACCTCTCTCCCAAGACCGCAACGGTAATCCGCAACGGCGAGGAGAAGGAGATTCCCGTCTGCGATATTTTAGAGGGCGACGTCGTTGCCGTCCGCCCCGGCGAAAGCTTTTCCTGCGACGGTTTGATTCTCTCGGGCGCCACAAGTGCCGACGAATCAATGCTCACGGGCGAAAGCTTGCCTGTGGATAAAGACGAGGGCGACTTCGTATATGCAGGAACAGTCAACCTCAACGGCTACGTGACTCTGAGGGCATCGAAGGTCGGTGCTGATACGTCGTTATCAAAGATAATCAAAATGGTCGAGGACGCCGCAGGATCAAAAGCACCCATTGCCCGCCTTGCCGACAAGGTTGCGGGTGTGTTCGTAAGCTGCGTAATGGCGTTCGCCGTTGTAATTTTCTTGATTTGGTTGCTTGCAAGCGGCGATTTCGAGGTTGCGCTTAAAATTTTCGTCAGCGTAATGGTAATCGCTTGCCCCTGCGCATTGGGTCTTGCCACCCCGACGGCAATAATCGTTGCCGCAGGCAGGGGAGCATCCGACGGACTTCTTTTCAAAAACGCCGAAGCCCTTGAAATATGCAATAAGATAAACACCGTTGTATTGGATAAAACAGGCACCGTTACCGTCGGCAAGCCTTTTGTGACGGATATCCTCCCCATTTCCGAGGACGAAGAAACGATCCTGTCCTTGGCGGCTTCTCTTGAATCAAAATCGAGCCACCCCATTGCCAATGCCGTGATCGAATACGCTTCGCTGAACGAGATAACGTACCCCGAGTGCGAAGGCTTTGAAAACATTTCGGGCTTCGGTCTGCGTGGGATAATCGACGGCAAGGATATAATCATCGGCAAGCCGGAGATAATTCTTGACAAGCTGGCTTCCGACGTTATGCTTAAATGCAACGCACTTGCCGACGAGGGCAAGACCCTTTCGGTTGTTATCCGTGAGGACGAACCTATCGGCGTGATTGCTTTTGCAGATAAGCTCAAACCCACCAGCGCCGAGGCAATCAGATCGCTGAACAAATCGGGCATCAGAACGATTTTGCTGACCGGCGATAACGCCCGTGCCGCAAAAAAGGTCGCATCCGAGCTTGAAGTATACGATTTCGTAGCCAACGTCACCCCCGACAAAAAGGCGGAAATGATCGAAAAGCTCAAATACGGCGGCAGAGTCGTTGCAATGGTCGGCGACGGAATCAACGATGCAGTCGCACTCACCACCGCAGACGTAGGTATCGCAATCGGTGCAGGCTCGGACATAGCAATCGAGAGCGCCCAGGTCGTGCTGGTAAGAAACGATCTGCGTGACGTAGCACGTGCGATCGCACTTTCGGGTGCAACGATGAAAACCATCAAAATGAACCTTTTCTGGGCGTTTGCATACAACACCCTAATGATTCCCATCGCCGCAGGACTTCTGTACGCCTTCGGCGGCCCTCTCTTGAACCCGATGATCGCCGCAGCCTGTATGTCGCTGTCATCGATCACCGTCGTCACCAATGCTTTGCGCTTAAAGACGAAGAAGTATTACTGATAGATGGAAAATCCACCCTTTTCGGGTGGGTTTTTGTGGCCGTCAAAGCTTGCAATTTAGGTTGGTTTTGTCGCGCCTGCAGAACGGCGGCAGCCAAGCCCCTCGCTCTTCGAGCGAGGGGCTCCTTTGCGCCTGCGGCGCAAAGCGACGGGCTTCGCCCGTCGGGCTGCCGCCTCACCCGCACACCTTGCCAACTGCGCTCGGAAATGCTATAATATTCTCGACAAAGCTATATCAAAACCAAAAGGAGTTGTGAATAATGAACTATGACGTAATAATCATCGGAGCAGGGCCGGGCGGGATATTCTCGGCATATGAACTGACCAAACTTTGCCCCGATTTGAAGATCGGCGTTTTTGAGGCGGGTCACGCTTTAAATAAGCGCCATTGCCCGATAGACGGAAAGAAGATAAAAACCTGCATCGGTTGCAAAAGCTGTTCGATTATGAGCGGCTTCGGCGGCGCAGGAGCATTCTCCGACGGCAAATATAACATCACCAACGACTTCGGCGGAACGCTGTATGAGTACGTCGGCAAGGAGAACGCCCTCGAGCTGATGAAGTATGTGGATAAGATCAATATGGAGTTCGGCGGCGAGGGAACAAAGCTATATTCCACCGCAGGCACGAAGTTCAAAAAGCTTTGTATGCAAAACGATCTGCATCTTTTGGACGCTTCCGTCCGCCACTTGGGAACGGATATCAATTACGTTGTTCTTGAAAACCTTTACGATATGCTTAAATACAAGGTGGATTTCCATTTTGATTCACCCGTTGAATCAGTGCGCCCTGATGACGGCGGCTATGCCGTCAAGTGCGCCGATAAGGAGTATACCTGTAAAAAGTGCATTATCTCCGTCGGCAGAAGCGGCAGTAAGTGGATGGAAAAGGTCTGCGCAGAAATAGGCATAGAAACAAGATCCAACCGAGTTGACCTCGGCGTAAGAGTCGAGCTTCCCGCTGAAATATTCTCTCACCTGACCGACGAGCTTTATGAAAGCAAGATCGTCTACCGCACCCAGAAATACGGCGATCTGGTCCGCACCTTCTGTATGAACCCCAAGGGCGCAGTCGTAAATGAAAACACCAACGGAATCGTTACCGTTAACGGCCACAGCTATGAGGATCCCGCCAAGCAGACGGGAAACACCAATTTTGCTCTTTTGGTTGCGAAGCATTTTTCCGAGCCTTTCAAGGATTCCAACGGCTACGGCGAAAGCATTGCACGCCTTAGCAATATGCTGGGCGGCGGAGTGATCGTTCAGCGCTTCGGAGATCTGATAAGAGGTCAGAGAAGCACCCCCGGCCGAATTGAAGAAGCCTTCACAACGCCAACACTCAATGCAACTCCCGGCGATCTGAGCCTTGTTCTGCCGAAACGAATTCTTGACGGCATCATTGAAATGATCTATGCTCTTGATAAGATCGCACCCGGCACCGCCAACGATGACACACTGCTTTACGGCGTTGAGGTCAAGTTTTATAATATGGAAGTTGAGGTTGACGAGCATCTGATGTCCCGCCTTGACGGCCTTTACATAATCGGTGACGGCTCGGGAATCACCCATTCGCTTTCCCACGCCTCCGCCAGCGGCGTTCACGTTGCAAGAGATATCGCAAATATGGCATAAAACAAAATCCACCCTTTCGGGTGGATTTTTTGCGGCCGTCTAAGTTCGCAATTTAGGAGAATTTCGGCACGTCCGCATCTCAAACAATCTGCAGATTTTCCGCTCCGCTCGCCACCATCGGCGCTGCCGCGCTGTTCGATGACGGCTCGCTCCGCTCCTACAAAAAACCGCCGCACATTTTACGTACGGCGGTGATCTAATTACTCCTCATCCATCCCCAACAGCTTATCCGCCGTCGTGACGTCGAGGTTTTCA
>CAYWXA010000040.1:0-14391 GCA_964462175.1 uncultured Oscillospiraceae bacterium | reverse complement strand
CACGCTTTGCATTCTTACCTCTCGATGAAGAATCAGCCTGTTTGCTATAGCGACTACGTAATCTTTGTTGCCGAAGTTGCATCCACCTGCAACGAAGCACTCCTGATGCAGTATCTTTTGGGCAAGACCACTGACAAGAAGGAAAGAGCATATCTTATCAACCACTTCTTGGAGCAGTTCAGAACGACTCTTTACCGTCAGACGATGTTTGCTGAGTTTGAAATGCTCACCAATGCAATGGCTGAAAGAGGGGAGTCCCTCACCGCTGACGCTTTGTGCGAACTTTATCATAAGCTCAACGTTGAATATTACGGCGACGGAATCACCGTTGACCGTGAGATCGACTTCGAGTGGGAAAGAATTCCTCACTTCTACTACAACTTCTATGTATTCCAGTATGCAACCGGCTTCTCCGCCGCGATCGCACTCTCCCAGAGAATCTTAAAGGAAGGCGAGCCTGCAGTTAAGGACTACATCAAGTTCCTTTCGGGCGGTTGCTCAACCGATCCTATCTCGCTTCTCAAGATCGCAGGCGTAGATATGAACTCTCCCGAGCCCGTTGCCAACGCTCTCAAGCTCTTCGGCGAACTCATCGACGAAATGGAAGAGCTTATGGCTGAATAATCAAAACATAACTCCGTCCCATTATGGGCGGAGTTTTTCTTTATATTTACAAAACTACATTTATGTGTTATAATGACTGCGGAAGTGTTAGAGATGATACCGATGTTCAATTTATAGTTTGCAATTAAGAGTGTTATTTAACGATAGATTTTGATAATTGATGAAAGAGGTTATTTAATGAATAAATCAAAAACCCGTTTTATCTTGGCTCTTATGGTGGTTGTGTGCGTAATCATCACATCATTAGCTGTCCCTGTTTCTGCGACACAAGAGGCGGAAATTCTTGATAGTTTGCCTGTTTTTGACGAAAACTACATACCGTCGTCTATGATAAATTACACGATTGACGAGAAAATATTTTGCGAGTTACGGGATGATGTAGTTGAAATCATTGTATCTGATGAAACTGTTGAGATCGAAGCTACTTTGTACTCAGAGTACATAGATGTTTTTGGTAAATTGGAAAACGGCAAATATATAGACATCACTGACGAGGTGAGATGCGAGTTTGAAGATGAGTCAATGGCGATGTGGGTTTTCGGTAGGATTATAGGTGACAAAGTAGGGACCACAACTGCAGTTCTTAGTTATAACGGGCTGAGCAAGGAAATAACGGTAACCGTAAATAAACAAACTGTTTTAAACTTCAGCACTCGGATTTCAAAGGCTGCTACTGAGGAAAATGCAGTTACAGATGCAGATATGATTTCAGATACGAATAACATATGTTATTGGCATTACTTATCATGGCGATGTAGCTTTGCGGATTCGCAGCTACATCTGTTATGAGCGATGACGTAAGGGAAACGCCTAAGCTTATGGCTGAATAATTCCGTTTTAGACAAGAGTCTGCTCACGCAGGCTCTTGTTTCGGCTTTTGCTAACGGCGGCACCTCGTTAGATCATTGCTAAGATGAAAAACCGCCGCTCGCTCCACCTGCTCGCACGTTCCGTCCGGAACACGCTTCGCAGACGTCGCTCGTTTCCCGGCGGCAGCCAAGCGGTTTCGCCCGGCGGGCGAAACCGCTTCCCCGCACCACCGGTGCGGGGCGTGCGTGGCTGTTGCCACGCACGGGCTGCCGCCTCGCTGCGCTCCGGTTTGCTCAACCGTTTACCGCTTTCCCTAACCCGTCCCTTTGCCCGTTGACAATTTCCCTCACGAATGATAGAATATATGAGGATTTTAAACATAAAATCTAAATGTATCCATAGGCTCGTCCGAAAAGAAAGGAAACTCACTATGAAATATTATGTTGGTATAGATCTGGGCGGCACGAACATCGTTGCGGGTGTCGTCAATGAAAAATATGAAATCATCTCAAAAGCCAAGACCCCCACAAACCGCCCCCGCTCCTGCGAAGCAATTTGTGAGGATATGGCTCGTGTGGCTCTTGAAGCCGTTGCTTTGGCAGGACTTACCGTTGATGATATCGAATCGGTCGGTGTCGGCGCTCCCGGTACTGTCAACAGCGATACGGGCGTTATTGAATATTCAAATAACCTCGATTTTTACGATGCTCCCGTGGCTCGGCTTATCCGCAAGGTCATCGATAAGCCCGTTTATTGCGAGAATGATGCAAATGCTGCGGCATACGGCGAATTCGTCGCAGGCTCCGCAAAGGGTGCAAACAACGCAGTTTGTATCACTCTCGGCACAGGTGTCGGCGGCGGTATCATCATCGACGGCAAGATCTATTCCGGCTTTAACTTTGCAGGCGCTGAGCTTGGCCATATGGTCGTTGAGGTCGACGGCCCCAAGTGTACCTGCGGCAGATGCGGATGCTTTGAGGTTTATTCCTCTGCAACAGGTCTTATCCGTATGACTAAGGAGTCAATGGACGCAAACCCCGACTCCAAGATGCACGAAATGATGGGCGATCACGTTTCGGGCAGACTCGCTTTCAACGCTATGAGAGCAGGGGACGAAGCCGCAAAGGGTGTTGTCGATAAATATATCAAGTATCTTGCGGCAGGAATTGCAAACACAATCAATATCTTCCAGCCTGAAGTTTTGTGCATCGGCGGCGGTGTCTGCAATGAAGGCGATGCTTTGCTCGTTCCTTTGAAGGAAGCCGTAAACAGGGAGATCTACACCAAAAGAGGCGGCAAGAACACCGAGATCGTAATTGCCACGCTTGGCAACGACGCAGGCATCATCGGTGCGGCATTCTTGGGTCTTGCAAAGTGAGCAGGTTTATAATCAAGCCGAAGTCGATATTCTCGAAGATCGAGTATGAGATATATAATGAAAACGGGAAATCGCTTTATTACGTCAAGTATAAGCCGAAGTGGAAATATATCGCCTATGACAGCGATATCCACGACGAGGCGATTTACGTTCACGAACAGCGTGGAATTCTTGGTCCTAACATCACAACGGTATATATCCGAGATAATCTTCTCGGTGAGATAGAATCGGGATTCGGCAAAGGAATATCCATCGGCTATAAAGGCTGGGAACTTTACGGTACACCTTCTAATTGGAACTATATGATAACCAATATTGCCGAAAAGACTGTAGTAACTGTCAGCAATAACCGGCGTGATATTATCGTAGACGTTGATGAATCTGTTGACGATCTGACTGCGCTTGCCACGGTAGTAGCACTAAGCCTTGTCGGCAGTAGCAAATCCAAACATTTTTAATGAGGTAAAAATGAGCAAGCTTTTAATTAAACAAAGGGTATTCTCCTGGAGCGACACCTATGACGTATACGACAAGGACGGAAACCCGAAATACTATGTCGAAGCGGAATTTCTCTCAATCGGCCATAAGCTCCATATCTACCGCCACGATACAGGCGAAGAGGTTGGCTTCATTCGCCAATGTCTTTTCAGATTTTTGCCTGCCGCAGAAATATCAGTCGGCCACAGAGTATTGGGTGAGATAAGAAAGGAATTCACTTTCTTTGCGCCTAAATATTCCATCGACTATAACGGCTGGACAATCGACGGCGACTTTATGGGCTGGGATTATTCAATTTCCAACGCACAGTATCACACAGTCGCCCAGATCTCAAAGGAGCTTTTCCGTTGGGGCGATACATATGTGCTGACGGTATATGACGATTCCAATGAAATTGATGCCCTCGTGACCGTATTGGCAATTGATATGATGAACTGCTCGCACGACGATTAACAAAAAGGGGAGAGGAACTTGAAAATTTTTGCTGTTGACTATGGCGATGCAAGAACCGGCCTTGCCCATTGCGATAAATTTGAATCAATTGCGGCTCCCATCGGAACTGTATTTGAATGGAACGTCAATAAGTGCCTTGCGAAGGTCGCCGAGGCAATAAAAGCCGACGGCGCAGAGCTGGTCGTTGTAGGCTTACCCGTAAATATGGACGGCACACAGGGCGAGCGCGCGCAAAAGTGCCGTGACTTTGCCGATAAGCTTTTCGAGCTTACGGGTGTTGAAACCGTTATGTGGGATGAACGAATCACGACCGTTCAGGCGATAGGGATTCTGAACGAGACCAACGTTCGGGGCAAAAAACGCAAAGAGGTCATTGACACGGTAGCCGCAACGCTGATATTGGAGTCATATTTGGATTACCGCAAGAAAAAAGGTTTGGTATAAAACAAAAGAACCCGTCACTAACCGTGACGGGTTTGCTTATTCTATTCAATTTGCGCATCGCCCCGCTCCACCCGTCTGATACAGCTGCCATTCGGCAGCGCAATCCGACGGACGGAGCTGTTTTGGGCGGCAGCCAATGCGTTTTGCCTTCGGCAAAACGCATTCCCCGCGCTGACGCGCAGCCTGCGGCGGCTCCGCCGCCGCAGGCTGCCGCCCTCTCAAGGCGCAGAACTCTTGCAAAAAAATAAAACTCCGCCTTGCCGCCGCATGGAACATAAAACCCGCACGAAGCAGGGTGGGTATACCGCCCCAAGCCTTTCACGCTCCCTTCGTCCGCAAATGCGGGAGGTCTGCAATCCGTTCTCGGAGGTCGATCCCCTTTTAATATGTGTTGGATTATAAAAACCATGCTTGATCGCACAAGGCAGAATTTATTTAAGTTTATGCTTTAAATCTCGGTTTATTCCTTATGAATGGTGGCAGCAACCGCATCCGCAATCGTGGTCGTCATCTTCGCAGTCGCACTCGTCGTCTTCACAGTGGCAGTGACCGCATTCGCATTCATCCTCGTCCTCGCCTTCAAACATTTCTTCAAGGCGCTTGAGGAATATCGCACCGATTCTTTCAAATTCATCGTCGTCGTCAACGGAAGCCAGCATCTCTTCGCCGTCAACATAGTCAGACTTCAGAATTACCAACTCACCGTCGGAATTGATCAGATCGTCGGGGTCCTCAAAATAGGGAACCATTGCATAATAAGTGTCGCCGTCAAGCTCCAAAACGTCAAGCATTTCAAAGGTCTGAGAAACACCTTCTTCGTCAACGAGCGTGTAAAGCTCAGGGGTGTAGTTATATTCGTCCATAGTTATTCTCCGTTTCAAAAAAATCAGCCCCAAAAGGGCAACCAACACTTTTATTATAATATATCTTCGTTTTAAAGTCAACTACTATATTGTAAACATATTATTAAATAAATAATTTGAAAAAAGTTAAGAAAAACTGTTGACATTGCACAAAGAATATGGTATATTGTAATCACAGAAGAGAAAGAGATAAAGAAAGTAAGAAAAAACCAAAAAGGAGTTTGAGTCCAATGAAGATGTAAGCCTCATACGTCACCAACTTCGTCTGTAACTAAAAATTGGAGCTGGTAAATATGAAACTTGCAAGAAGCGGAACTGCTTAAGCTAAAATAATTATGAAAGGCGTGAGTCCCGCATTCGCATAAGATTTTTCAATCAGATAACATAAGACAAACAACCTGCGGTATAACATTGGGAGATGATTCTCTTGAAGGTAATAAGACCTGATATTTAAAATCCGTTTGAAAGGTGTGAGTCCGAAAAAGGTCTGAAAAGCCAAAAGGCTAATCCAAAATTTATATAGATAAACAGACGCCAACAAGTTTGACGTGTTATATAAATAAATACAGGGGATGGTTTCAAATGAAACTGTATAACTTGCTCGAAATTCACTAAAAAAATTGAGAGGGTGAGTCCAACAAACTAACAAGTCCCCCCGAGAAATCGGATATAAAAGTATAATATGGGAGTAGATCACATCTACTCCCTTTATTTTTTGCATAGCCTTCCCCTTGAGGGGAAGGTGTCGGCGGATGCTGACGGAGAGGGCAAAACGAGTTGCCACCGCTCCGGGGCACCTGCCGCCCGCCCCTGCGGGGCACTTCGCCAGACGCCCCTTCCGCTCCTTCTCACCATTCCCGCCCATCCATCATACAATAAACTATACGGTACAACCTCCGAGGCAGGGGAGAGCCAAAGGAGCACCGTTTAATATACCGACCGCCGTGCAAAAGTGCGGCGGTCTTTCGGCTTATTCCGATAATTGCGTTTGACAGTCAAATCTATATGTGATATAATTAATCTGTATAAGTACGAGCATTTTACTCTTTTGAGGAGATTTACATATGAAGCTGAAAATTTCACCATCAATTTTAAGTGCGGATTTTTCCCGTCTTGGCGAGGAAATGTCGAAAGCAAAGGCGTGCGGCGCCGATTATATTCACTTTGACGTTATGGACGGCCACTTCGTCCCGAACATCAGCTACGGCGTGCCCGTTTTGAAGTCGCTGAAAAAAACAGCTCCGCTTCCGCTTGACGTCCATCTGATGATAACCGACCCTTATGACTACATCAAGCCCTTTGCCAATGCCGGTGCTGATATCATCACCTTCCACGTTGAATCGAACAGCGATATTAAGCAAACTATCGACCTTATTCATTCCTGCGGTGTCAAGGCGGGTTTAACCGTCAAGCCTGCAACCGATATCTCCGTTGTTTACCCCTATTTATCCGATATCGAGATGGTTTTGGTTATGACTGTTGAACCGGGTTTCGGCGGACAAGGCTTCATTTACGAAACTCTTGACAAGATCAAGGCTCTGCGGAAAGAAGCGACCCGTCAAGGCTTAGACCTTGACATCGAAGTTGACGGCGGAATCGACGGTGTGACTGCGCCCCTCGTAAAAGAAGCCGGCGCAAACGTCCTCGTTTCGGGGTCATATCTCTTCGGCGCATCGGATATGTGCGCTGCTATGAAGGCTCTTGTTGATTAGCCGAAAGCCGCTCTATAGCGTTTTCTTCATATATGACCCTGCCGTATTCGCAGATTATCGGTTCGCAGTTTTTGCCGATGCAAACGGCGTCTGAGTGTTCGCAGATTGCGCCGAGCATCTGCATGGCTGTAACGGTTTTCACCTTTACACTCAGACACACTCCCTGCGAGTATACGAGCTTGCTCGACTGAATTCCCGAGCGGCAGTTTCTTCCCAATATCCTTGCGAGGTTTCTTGCTCCCGATATGTTTTTAGATCGGGCGACGATATTCACCACCGCAGGATATGCGCTCACCGCAATTTTTTTATCACCCAAAGCCAACACCTTCGCTTTCAAAGGACGGTAATTATCATAAATAACAAAGAATTGAGAAAAACTGAAAATTCAAGATTTGCAAGACAGCTTACGTTTTTGTTGGCCATTGATTTTATGGCGTTCTATTATTACGGCTTGCGAGCCGTGATCGTTACTGCTATCGCCGTGGCTTCGGCAGTTTTGACCGACTACGTTTGCTGTGCGATAATGAAGCGCAAATTCGACTGGTACGACCCTTCTCCCGCAATGAGTGCGATCTTGCTGGCGCTTTTAATGCCTGCGTCGGTGCCATATCCGATAATGGCTGTAAGCTGCGTGTTTATGGTGGCAGTTGCGAAATATGCCTTCGGCGGCAACCGCAACCTTATCTTCAGCCCCGTTGCCGTAACTTACGCCTTCAGCTCGATAACCTGGAGCCAATATATTATGCGTTATCCCGTTCCCGTGCCTTTCGGAAGCGTGCCGCTTGATAACGTCGTCACCGACGATCTGGTTCATTCCTTTACCTATATGCTGGATAACAGCTCCGCAGGCACCTTCTCGCTTTTGGACATCGTCTGGGGCAAGCTTGCAGGGCCTATGGGCACGTCTGCCGTGCTTATAATTCTTATCAGCGGTATTTCAATGTATCTGTTCGGTGATATCGAACCTACCGTGTTCTTTACGGGCATTGCCGCAAACGTTCTTTTAAACGTTCTTTTCCCGGGAAATGCCACCGGCTGGGAAGCATTTTTATACTCGCTCGTAACCGGTTCATATATGTTCACTCTCGTATTTATGGCTTGCGACCGCCGATTCGTGCCAAAGCACGAGCTGGCGCAGTTCCTTTATGCTCTGACCGTTGCAATTTCCGCATTTTTGTTCCGCCGATATACTGCGATCGAAAACGGCGCCGTCTTCGGTCTGATGTTTGCCGGACTGTTCCGTGATGAATTTGACCGTTGGGCAATAGCTTTGCACAATTTGGGAATTAAGATAAACGCTGAGATAATCGATCGGCACAGGCAGTCGAAGTCGATGCGTGACGCCCGCCGCCAAAGCATTGACACCGTAAAGGCGGAGCTTTCCGAAGCGGGAAAATCTTCCGAAAAGGAGGAAAATTCCAATGGATGATTTAAGAAAGACCAGTTTATCAAGCTCCGTTAAGGAAGGCTTTTTGACGGGTAATGCGCTTCTTTCGTCGGGTGTTATAATTGCGCCTGCGGTCGTTGCGGCAACCGATCTTGCATCTGCGACCTACCTTGCGATCGTGTTCACCGTCGTCACTTACGTGACCGTTGCTCTTTGTTCGTTCGTCCCGAAAAAGATCGTTTACACCGCCCGTATTATAATATATACGTTTTTGGCGTCTTTAGTGTATGTACCCGTGGCGCTTCTTCTGGAAACGGTTATGCCCGAAACGGTGTCTGCCGTGGGAATTTATGCGCCTTTGCTCATAACAAACTCATTTATCACCTCAAAGTCCGAGCTGAAGTTCTATCGCTACGAGCGCAAAAATATGCTCGTCCTTCTGGCATTTTACGTTTTGGGCTATGATACGGCGCTTATCGTTTTCGGTGCGATCAGAGGGTTGCTCATCAGCGGAAGCATTTTGGGACTCAAGGTGCTTGATTATCCCTTGCCGTCGCTTTCGACCGTCTACGGAGGCTTTATCTTCTTGGCGATATCCTCTGCGCTTTACAGAGGCGTTATGCGCTACGCTGTGAGAAAGGGGAGTGCAGGATGACGGCTTTTCTTGAAATATTGTTAGCGGCATTTGCCTCGATCACCCTTGAAAACGTTATCTTCTCCTCGGCAGTCGGAACGTCAACACTTATCGAGTGCGCCAAAAAACCCAGACAGATGTTCCTGTTTGGACTGTTCCTGTCCGTTTTTTCGATCTTGGCAAGCATTATAGCGTTTTTTGTTGAACCGTTGCTTGCTGCCGACAGGATTCTGCAAAGATTTATCCCGTCTTTGTATATTCTTTCATTGGGTATCGTATACGTTATTACCCTTTTGTTCATCTGGAAATTTGTAAATAAGAAATTCAAATATTTAAGCCGCTTTGTTCACCTTACTGCGTTTAACTGTGCATCTTTGGGATGTCTGTTTATGAACAGCCTCAGTTCCGGCAGCCTTTTGGACAGAGTGATCTTTGCTTTATGCATAGGTCTCGGTTTTATGCTTGCAACGTATCTGCTTTCAATAAATTATAAGCGTTTAGTTTCAAGCGAGGTGCCGATCGCATTCAGAGGATTCCCCGTTACCGTACTTTACATAGGAATAATCTCAATGCTTATCTATGCTTGCAATATGTAAGGAGGTGCAAGCTTGTCCGCTAAAAGAAGAAAACAGAAACCGCTTTTCAAGAAAAAGAGCACACCTGCCAAAAAAGCCATTCGTGTTCTGATGACTTTGGTATTGGTGGCTGTCCTTATATTTTTGGGTTACAGCATAGGGAAACCGATCGTTGAGTTCTTTGAAGGTCGTGAAGCAAACGTCAATTCGTCAGACGATCCCGTATCTGAGCTGCCCGACGTTTCGCAAGACGTAAGCGACACTCAGCCGACCTCCGCACCCGACGAGGTCACTACCCAGCCGTCCGTCGTCACAGAGCCGGAAGCGGTCAAGAACGGAATTTTGTACGTTTCGTTCGATCCCGAGCTTGATCTGACCGAACAGCTTGACAGCGCAATTAAAACTGCTCTGTCGGAGGGATACAAGGGACTCTGCCTTGACCTTGTTGCCGAAGGCGGCAGGGTAATGTTCGGCACCGCAAATGAAGTTGCCGTTAAGTCGGAGGCCGTGATATCCTCGCCTATTGATCTTTCATACTGCGTTCGGGCAATATCCGAAGCGGAGCTTTTGCCTTATGCAAGAATATCCGCCCTTTCCGATCATATTGCATCGTGGTTTGACCGTTCGCTCTGCTATCTCTTCGAGGACGGCTCAAGCAAATGGCTTGACAACTCGATTGCAAACGGCGGCAAGCCCTGGATATCTCCCTTCAGCGATAACGCCAAAGAATACGTATCTTCCTTCGTTACGGAGATTTCCGATGCAGGCTTTGCCGGAATAATTGCAGGAGAGTTTGAATTCCCGCCCTTCAGAACGAAGGATCTCGGATACATCGGAAAGACCGTTCAGGATCCGAACAGATATGAAGCGCTCGCTGGTTTTTCAAACGTTTTGGGCGATGCATTGGGAAGTGCGAAGTTTTACGCCGTCGAGGTCAACGCCGAGGATATCCTTTCGGGAGAATGTGAGCTGCTGACCGATCCCGAGCTTTTGAACAGCAAGACCGTATACATCAAATATGACAGCGAAAAGATCGGTGACAGAATTGAAAAAGCAGACGGAAGCGTCGTTTCCTTTGAGGGACTTTCGGAGGACTACAAGATAGCGCAGGTATACCGTCTTGTGAATACGGCTTTGGCAACTTCGGGATTAAAGCCGATTGCCGCAGTAAAGTCCGAGCTGCCTGTTTCCCGGATATACACAGCGCTCGAATCCATAGGATACAGCGTTGAAAGCGTGATCATATATTAAAAAACAAAGCGGAAGTGGAGACCTTCCGCTTTATTTTTATGAGGTTTTGCAAACTACACGTTCGGCGGCAGCCAAGCCATTTCGCCTTCGGCGAAATGGCTCCCCCGCGCCTGCGGCGCGGGGCGCCGGTGCCGCAGGCACCGGCGGGCTGCCGCCTTCGCCTTCATCGTTGCACCGCTGTTGCGGGTCCCCTCCATGAACAAGAAACCGTGAAACGGTTTCTTGCAAAATCTTGCGACTGAAGGGGGCGATATTTTTGGCCTCACGCCCCGCCTCCGCACACTCACAGCAACAAACAGATCAATCCCGAGCAACCCTCGTTGATTATCCGCTCCACCGCCTCACGGAGCTTCTCCCTTGCGTCCTGCGGCAGGCGGTGTAGCTTTGCGTGCAGTCCTTCTTCGACCAACTCGTTGAGCGACTTCCCGAAAATGTTGGTCTCCCAGATCTTTGCGGGGTCATCCTCAAAATCGTTCATCAAATATGTGATAAGCTCCTCCGACTGTCTCTCCGACCCGACGATTGGCGCAACCTCCGCCGAGATATCCGCCTTGATAAGGTGGATCGAGGGCGCATTTGCCTTCAATCGCACGCCGTATTTTCCGCCCTGCCTGATGATTTCCGGCTCATCAAGGCTTAAATCCTCCTGCTCGGGCATCACGATACCGTAGCCGTATTCTTCAACTTGACTCAGCGCTTCCGAGAACTTCTCAAACTGCGACTTGATGCCAACCAGCTCCAGAAGCTTCGGCATCAGCTCATCCTCGCTCTTAATATCAAGCCCCGATTCCTCACTCAAAATCTTATAGAACAGACCCGGCATCAGCTCAATTTTAATTGTTGCAACTCCGCTTCCGGGGTCGATCTTGACGATCCCTGCATCGGATACGTTTTCGCACTCGCAGATAGATTCGCAAAGCAAGGCTGTGTGGCAGAGCTCGCTGACCTTTGCCGCCGCATTTTTGATCTTGTCAAAAAGCTGCGTTTTAAGCTCGTGACCGCCCGCAAGCGAATTTATCCACTTAGGCATATTGATGTTTATCTCACGAACAGGGAACGCATAAAGAAGCTTTTCAAGTATTCCCTTAATGTCGTTTTCCGTCATTTCAAGACAGTTGACGGGAATAACTGCCGTTTTATATTCGCTTGACAGCTCCTCGCAAAGCGCTCTTGCCTCTTGGCTATCCGGCTGAAGTGTGTTCAAAAGCATAACGAATGGTTTTCCCAGCGCCTTCATCTCCGAAATAATGCGCTCCTCGCATTCTTTATATTCCTCTCGGTCAAGGTCGGTGACCGACCCGTCTGTTGAAATGATAATTCCAACGGTCGAGTGGTCGGTAATTACCTTCTGCGTTCCGATCTCCGCCGCCATATTAAAGGGGATCTCCGTGTCAAACCAAGGGGTTCTGACCATCCTCGGTGCGCCGTTTTCAATATATCCCACTGCGCTGGGAATGATATATCCAACGCAGTCGATCATACGAAGATTAACGGTTGCCTCATCGCCGAGTGTGACAGAAACCGCCTCTTCGGGAATAAATTTCGGCTCGGTGGTCATAATTGTTTTCCCTGCGGATGCCTGCGGCAGTTCATCTCTTGCCCGATCACGCATATAAGTTCCTGCGATATTAGGAATGACGAGCGCTTCCATAAAGTTGCGGATAAACGTTGATTTTCCGCTTCTTACAGGTCCCACGACACCGATATAAATGTCGCCGCCGGTGCGTTCCTGAATGCTTTTATATATGTTGTTCATACTTATCTCCGTTTCTTTATGATTAGTTTCAGTTTGACATCGGGATAAGCAGCATCCCGGAGCTTAAAAGGCGCTCTCCCTCAAGGTCGTTTTCTTCCATTATCGCCTTGACGGAAGTGTTGCACCTTTTTGCAATTTCCCACGGTTCTTCACCCGCCTGCGCAAAATAAAGCTTGACGGCGCACCCGTCGTCGCAAACGATAGGCTGAGTCTTGTCAACGGAAATATCGCTTATGAGTGTCACGTCGCAAACCTCAAACAGATATCCCTTTATCTTCATTTCAACCGTAACCTCAATTGCGTTTGATGACAAAAGATTATACTGCACCGCCGTCACCGCAGCGTATGCCTGCGCCGACTGTGAACAGTTGCCTTTAAGGGGGAGCTTATATTCAAACGGAACCGCCGATTCAAGATAAATGATCTTTCCCGACTCGTTTTTGGCAAAGGAATTGACAGTCATCTTTCCCTTGAGCACCAGCTCGTTTGCGCTTTCGTTGACCGTTGCGGTTACTCTTCCCGCACAGGCGCCTGCACTCAAAACGGCGCAGATCTCGCCCTCGCTGTATGTAAGCGTTGTCTTTTGCTTGTGAGTTTCGTTGATCGCAACGGGCATACATTCGATCTCGGCGTCGGTGAAGGAAATGTCCGTTTTATATTTCGTCGAATATGCGTCGCAGGCAAGCTCCGTGCTTTCAAATCTGAGCGCTGTGCAACGAATTTCAATGCTCAGTTCACATTCGTTTTTGGTTTGATCGCCGTTTGCGCAGGGGCGAAGCTCACAGCTTTGAACGAAAGCGTCAACGAACAGATCGTATCTGTCATCAAGTCCTTCAATGTCTGATATCTGGGAGAAGGGGAGAGTGAATTTGATGCTTTCAATGTCGTTTGACCCCTCGGAAATATATAAAACGCAGACTTCTGCCTCGCCCTTGGTCAAAAGCTTTCCCGTGAGCGTCTTTTTATCCAGACTGATAACGCTTGCATCTGCCATCAGGACGGTTTTGACTGCAGGCTTTGCAGAACCGACGTCCACCTCATCAATAACCGTCACTCTCTTCGTTCGGCAAAGCCTTTTTGAAGGATATGTGATAAGCTCTCGCTTTAATTGAATTCCTGCGCCTTCGGCGTTTGAGACTGCTTGCTTTGTTTCATCCTGCGATACACAAATATCAACCGAAATGATACCCCTGATATCCACCCTGCGCTTATTTATGACCCTGCATCCGCTGGTTTCCGTAACGGGCGAAAGAATTATGCAAGGGCTCTTGGGGTTGTAAGGCAGATCGATGCTTTTTGAATAGTTCAAATTCTGTGTCAGCGAGGAGATCTCGCCGTTTTCCGATGAATAAAGAATTTTGATCACCGCCGTCATTTCGTAGTTGAGGCGTGACCCACTTATCGTGTGCTTGGAAATGCTCGGTGTAATGACAAGGCTTAAAACCTTGAAAATTTCGGGGCAATAGTCGGGAAGGATGCAGTCAAGCTCCACCGACTGCTCGTTCTTTCCGCTGTAAAGCACCTCTTTAACGCAAAAGTTTTCTCTTGTAAGTTTATAATCCATAGTTTCCTCCTTGGTTAGTTTGCTCAAGCTCTGCTACACTATCTATATTCAGCTTGTTTGCGGGTAAGTACAACTTTTGCGATTTTTAACTCCCTCCGCCTCACTTTGTTCGGCACCTCCCTCAAGAGGGAGGCTTAAAGGTGCGGAACCAATTGCCTCCCATACGACTCGGCAATAAGTTCCGCTTCATCGGCGGCAGCCGACCCGCGCTCCGCGCGGGTCCCGCGGACTCCGTCCGCGGTGTGCGTGGCTCCGCCACGCACAGGCTGCCGCCTCGCAGGCGCAAACCTCATTGCCCTATCAACATCTGCCCTTGCCGCATTGCGGGTCCCCTCCATCGTGACCCAACGGGTCACGACGGCCTCTGCCCCGCCCCCGCACAAATTCATCCGCCCCGCGGGCACCCCCGGAAAAAAGATGTGATTTTAAGGTGAGAGAGTGT
>CAYWXA010000039.1:5932-14579 GCA_964462175.1 uncultured Oscillospiraceae bacterium | reverse complement strand
TTTTTATTTAGCGCACATTTATGTTTATCTGATTATGGGGAAAACTGCCTCTCCCCTTGGCTTATTTCAGCTCAACAACTGTTACGCCGTCTTCGCCTTCGCCGTAAATACCCTTGCGTGAAGATGCCACAGACGGATGTCTTCTCAAATGATTTCGAACAGCATTCTTCAAAACGCCTGTGCCGATTCCGTGAATTATCGTCACAACCTTGTTGCCGCTCATAACTGCGTTATCAATAAACGTATCAAGCTCGTAAAGCCCCTCGTCTACCGTGTAGCCTCTTATGTCAAGCTCGATCGAAGATTTTCTCGTAGCTCGGCTTTCAACGCCTTTTTGCGAAACGCTGCCGGTCTTTTTCTTTGAAAGCTTCGAGTTGTTGAACGTAACTTCGTTTTCCGCAAGTCGTATCTTTGAAACGTGCACTTTCGTCTTCATTATCCCCAACTGCACCACGCACACGCCTTGTGCATCGGGCAATCCAATAAGAATTCCCGGCTTGTTTCCGTCTTTTATAATGACGTCGTCGCCTTTTTTAAGCGCTCTCGGGAGAACATATGTTTCTTCTTCAATATTTCCGAGTTTTCCTGCTTCATCATATAAAGCTTCAATATCACGCTTATATGTCTGTTTTTGTTCGGCTACACGCTTAGAAAATTCTTCCTTGTCCTTTTCCTTCTTGAGCTCCTCAAGCTGGTCCATAAGCCTTCGGGACTGAAGGTTGATACGTTCAATAATGGCTCTTGCTTCACGCTTTGCAAGGTCCACTTCCCTATCCTTCTTCTCGATCAGCTCTTTTTTCTCTTTAACAAGCTGATCTTTGAGTTCTTCGGTCTCTTTGCGATATTTCTCGGCAAGCTTTGTGTGTTCTTCAAGCTGTTGTCTGGTTGCTTCAAGGTTATCAATTACCTTTTCAAAGCGGCGAGATTCCCCGGAAAGCATACTTTCGGCGTTTTTGATGATATCATCGGGCAAACCTAAGCGAGATGATATTGCAAAAGCGTTGGATTTACCCGGCGAGCCGATAATCAGCCGATATGTGGGCTGAAGAGTCTTAACGTCAAACTCGCAGGAGGCATTTTCAACTCCGTCCTGTTCAAGAGCATAGAGCTTTAGCTCCTGATAGTGAGTCGTTGTGACCAGTTTCGCTCCAAGGCTTTGAATCTTTTCGATTATAGCAACAGCCAATGCCGCACCCTCAACAGGGTCAGTACCCGAGCCAAGCTCGTCGATCAAAACAAGCGATTTATAATCAACGGTGTCGAGTATCTCAATGACCTTGTTCATATGTGATGAGAAGGTCGAAAGGCTTTGCTCGATCGACTGCTGGTCGCCGATATCGACCAAGATCTTATCAAAAACAGTGATCTTACTGCCATCTGATACGGGTATCATCAACCCGCACATGGTCATAAGGGTCAAAAGACCGACAGTTTTCAAAATAACCGTCTTACCGCCCGTGTTGGGACCTGTGATAATAAGCGAATCGTATGCGCTGCCCAATGCAAAATCAATGGGAACGACCTTGTTGCGGTCGATGAGCGGGTGTCTTGCTTTTTTGAGGATTATCTCGCCGTCGTCGGAAATCTCGGGAATCGTTCCCGCCATTTTTGCGCCGAGGTTAGCCTTAGCGAAATATAGATCAAGCTTTACAGCTGCCTCGAAGTTTGAAACAAGCTGATCTGCAAAAAGCGCAACATCACCTGATAATTCCTTGATAATGCGCTCAATTTCGTCCTGTTCCTTGCATTTAAGCACCCTTATCTCGTTGTTTGCTTCAACAACTGCCATTGGCTCAATGAAGAACGTCTGACCCGATGCGGAGGTATCGTGAACAAGACCCGCAACGTTGTTTTTATGCTCCGATTTTACAGGCAGAACGTATCTGCCGTCACGAATCGTCACAAGGCTTTCCTGCAGATAGGTCTGTGTATCGGAGGATTTGATCATTTTGTCGAGGGTCTCTCTGATCTTTGCGCCCTGCAAAATGATTTTTCTTCTTATGGATGCAAGCTCAGGGCTTGCAGAATCGGCAAGCTCTTCTTCATTCAAAACGGCGTTGTTGATTTTATCATACAATCTTCTGTTTTCAAAAAGACATTCAAAGAGATAATCAAGCTTGAATTCTTCTTCAAACTGTCTTCTCCACGACAAAAGCATCTCCGTTTGTGAAAGCATTCTTGCAACGTCAATCAGCTCTCTTAAAGTAAGCGATGCTCCGTTTTGCGCTCTCTTTGCAATCGTTGCGGCATCTGCAAAGTTGATTGATCCGGGCGTGCCGAAACGCACAGTACGGGTGTAAGCATCAAAGGTTTTTAATGCTTCGGTTTTAACATTCTCAAGATCGGTTGACGGAGTTATTTCGCCTGCGATTTTACGGGAAAAATCGTTATGGCACTCCCCCACCAGCATCTCAAGAATTTTATGTAATTCAAGTGTAATATAGTGATCGTTCATAATTAGTTACCGTTAGTTAAAATTTTGTAAAAATCAAGTGTCTGAAAGCGCTTGTCAAGCTGTATTCTGACATAACGCTCTGTAATGTTTGATAAAATGGGCAGATACTCACAAGAAAGCTTAAAGCTGAAAAGCCGTTCCATATCCGTAAGCGCAATATATCTTACCGCATGCAAAAGCGTCGGATTAAGCACTTCGAAGTTTTTAAGATCTCTTGCGCCGCAACAGTTTTCGCAATAGAGCTTACCGTATTTAAGGTCAAATTGCATATTCTCCGCAGAGTAAGTCAAGCATTCGCAGCAACCGATAAGATTCGGCACCAAACCTATCTCACTCATAAGTCGCATTTCAAATATGCACTTCAAAAGCTCGTTTTCCCTCTTGCCCTCAGAAAGAAAATGAAGCGAATTCAAGATCAGCCTCAAAACGCCTTCGTTTGGCTGATCGGGCGTTGCGGTATACATTGCAAGCTCGGCAAAATAACTTGCGAGCGCAAATTTTTCAACGTCAAGCCTCAGATCGTAAAAGATCCTTATAGGCTCGGAGCTGTTCAGTATATATCTGTCTTTGGATTGCGAAACGCAGAAAGTTGCATATGAGAACATCTGCGAGCAAGCGCTGTTTTTGGCGTTTGCTTTTTTTACACCCTTGGCGCAGACTGTAATAAGACCCAACGAATCGGTTAAAATATCGAGGAATTTGTCATTCTCTCCCAGAGTCCTTTCCCTCAGAACTAACCCCTTCAGCGTTATCAGCATCGTCCATCACTTCCTGTCGCTCTTTATATACCAAATAGTCCGACACTTTGCCGGTTGCAAAAAATATATTCCAAAGTTCATCTAACATAATCTCACCGTCCGAGATTATGTTGCGCTCCTTAAAACGAAATATAAGTGGAAAAATCAGTCGCTTGCAAGTCCGAAATTCTTGATAAGACCTTCCCTGTTGCGCCAACCTTCCTTGACTTTAACCCAAAGCTGAAGGTTACATTTGATCATAAAGAAGCGTTCAATATCCTCTCTTGCGAGCTGTCCAGCCTTTTTAAGCATCGAGCCGCCCTTGCCGATGACGATTCCCTTGTGGGATTCACGCTCGCAATATATCACAGCGCCGACGTCCATTACGCCTTCGCCGTATTTATTGTCGTGCTCGGAAAGGGTTTCAATATCGACTGCAATGCCGTGAGGCACTTCGTCGGAGAGAAGCTCCAAAAGCTTTTCGCGGATGATTTCCGACACGATTACACGCTCGGGTTGGTCGGTGAACTTGTCATCGGGGAAATAGTGGGGTCCTTCGACAGCGTATTTCTCAAGTGCGTTTATGATAATGTCAATGCCGTCCTCATTGAGCGCACTGATGGGAATTACATCAGCGAAATTATGAAGCTTTGAATATTCTGCGATGACGGGAATAAGCTCTTCCTTGTTTTCAAACAGGTCGATTTTGTTTACAACCAAAATGACGGGTGTTTTTGCGCTGACAGTGCTATTCAAAAGCGAACGTTCAGCCTCGTTTATCTTCTTGGTTGCATCAACAACCAACAGCGCTGCTTCAATAGATGCGCAGGACGAGTTGATCTGTTTGACCATATGGTCGGAAAGCTTGTCCTTAGCCTTGTGCATACCGGGGGTGTCGATGAAAACAAACTGGGTCTCATCTTTTGTCAAAACGCCCGTGATCTTCGTTCTTGTGGTCTGGGGTTTTGAGCTTACAGCCGCAACCTTTTCACCGATTATCGCATTTAAAAGTGAGGACTTGCCCGCATTTGGACGTCCGATTATTGTAATAAAAGCATTTTTAGTCATTTTCTACCTCTCGTTTACCTAAAAACAATCCGATCTCATCGCATCTTTTCTCCAGAGCCGACATAATAACACGCTGACGTGAGCGCATTTCAAGTTCTTCCTCTTCGCTGTTGACGTGGTCATAGCCCATCAAATGAAGCATTGAATGAACGGTCAAAAAAGCAACTTCTCTTTCAAAAGGCTGACCGAAATCGTGAGCCTGCTCGTTTGCTCGCTCGGCAGATATCACGATATCGCCAAGCATCCGGCAATCGGTAATGGGGTTGATGTCGAATTCATAGCCATCCTCGCTCAGCGGGAATGACAAAACGTCCGTAGCAGAGTCGATTCCTCTGGTGTCGTTGTTAATTTCACGAATCTGCTTGTTATTGACGATAGTTACCGTGACCTCAAAATCTCCCTCACGCTCTTCACATATCAAAGCCGCTCTGCAGGCTTCTTTGATCAGTTTTTTGAGATCTTTCGAGATTGGAAGTTTTCTTTGCTGCTGATATATCGTAACTTTGAGTTTATCCATGCTGTTTACGCATCCTTTCGGAGTTATAGCTCTCGTACGCCTTGACGATGTCCTGAACCAGCTTATGGCGGACAACGTCCTTTTCCGTGAAGTGGTTGATGCTTATGTCCTTAACGTTTTTGAGAACCCGCAAAGCTTCAACAAGACCCGATTTCTTAGGATTCGGCAGGTCGATCTGTGTGATATCGCCCGTAATGACCATCTTCGAGTTGAAACCAAGTCGAGTCAGGAACATCTTCATCTGCTCGGGAGAAGTGTTTTGCGCTTCATCCAGGATGATAAAAGCTTCATCGAGGGTTCTGCCACGCATATATGCAAGCGGCGCCACTTCAATACTGCCCTTTTCCTGCAATCTTGCAAAGGTTTCTGCACCCAGCATTTCAAACAAAGCATCGTAAAGAGGTCTTAAATACGGATCGACCTTATTCTGCAGATCTCCGGGCAAAAAACCGAGCTTTTCGCCCGCTTCAACGGCAGGTCGGGTGAGAATGATTTTGTTGACTTCGTGCGCCTTAAACGCCCTTACAGCCATTGAAACTGCAAGGAACGTCTTGCCCGTTCCAGCAGGGCCGACGCCGAACGATATCGTATTATCGGAAATTGCCTGAATATAGCGCTTCTGACCCAAAGTCTTAGGCTTGATAATCTTGCCGGAAGAAGAAACGCAGATACCTCCGTCGGAAAGGTTTGCGATCTCGTGTGTATCTGTTTCTCCGACCATAGAAAGAATATATCTTACCTGCTGTTCGGTGATATGATCTCCGTTGTGAGATATCTTCAAAAGCGATTCAAGACAGCAGTATGCTTTATCAACGTTGGCATCATTTCCGCTGATCTTTATCTCGCTTCCGCGGTTGACGATGTTAACGTCGAGTTCTTCCTGAATCAGTTTAATATTTGAATCATAACTTCCGAAAAGATTGAGCATATGATCCATGCTTGTAATGATAAATATTCTCTCTGCCATATTATAGTTCCTTATCAATTATGAGCGAGTACCGACCAAAACCGCCATAATCGCTGCGCTGATCAGTCAGTACCTATAGATATAAATATTATAGCAGATTTTTGCAGACAATTCAATAGATAATGAATCACACAAATGTTAATTTGCAAATATTTCCGACTGTTTACCTATGTCGCCCCGAAGTGTATACGTCACCTTGAGCGTGACACCCGTTTCATCGGTCAGCTCTTGTATATCCCGATTTACGATCTGCTGATCCGTTTGCAAGCTTTGCTCGATCGTTTCAAGCCTTTTATACGCTTCTTCAAAAGCTGACTCGGTGGTATACGCTCTGACTTCAGATATGACCTCGGTATATTTGTTTGTCGTTATTCCAAACGGCAGTTCGATCCCGAAAATGCGGAGCATAACGGTATTGCTTTGTTTGGAATAATTACCGCTTAGCTTGCCGACAGACGGCAGACTGATATCATAATCAAAAAATCTTATCGCTTTACAATAAACCGACTCGCCGTATGAAGTCACCCGACAGACGTAATCCTGATGTACTTCAAACGTCTGCTCATACTCAGCGATTATATTTGCTATGCTGTGATAATAATATGCTCTGCCGTTCGTTCTTTGAACGATACCGCTTACAAGCAGTTCCCCTTCTGATACGGCGCTGCCGAGCAAAACGCACAGTCTGCCCGACAAGACTTCCGCATTGACGATAACTCCGTCACGTGCCGCAACGATATTTGAGGGAATTCTTTTGCTCAGAAACGTTTGTTTATTTGTCGATTCAGCAATATTCACCGTTACCAGCGACCCTTCGTGACCGATGGATGCCCAGGCGATGTCATCTGAGCAGGCGTACAAAACGGAGTCAAGTTCCATAAAATTCAAAGCAGGTAAAAACGCTCCCGGATACAGACCGTTACTTTTGAGCACACCGATTATCTCATTTTTAAGATCCTCATCTTCCGTGCCGTTGATTTCGATCTTCATAGCAACGTTTGAAAGAATCATAACAATTATGCTCGCAAATAAGACACCGAAATAGAGTCCAAAGCGCTTGCAATACTTCCCGATTGTAAAGCATATCCCCTTTTTTCTTGTTATCTCATATACACATTCAGATGCTTCTAACAGCTTAAACAGCTTCCGCTGACTTTGCGGGTATATTTCGACGTATATCGATTCGTCACTTGTGTAAAGCGATATAACTTTACAGGTTTTATATATGCTGTCAACGAGCTTTTGAGGTTCAAAAGATTCTATTTTTAAGGATAAACGTCCGAAAAGTAATTGATCAAGCTCCGTCATTTCCCGTTTTCCTCCAGTTCGCAGGAGGATATTCTACCCGATACCGTCACGGTCGAGCCTTTATATCCTCTTGCTTTGAGATCGTTACCCCATATCGTCACGTCGCCCTGCGTTGTTTTAATTCGTGCCATTATCTCGTTGATCTCGTAAATGTGCTTTACGTTTTCGATCAATACTCTGTTGCCGCCGGTGATTATAATGTTTGACTCGTAATAAGTTGCGCTCAGTATTGCTCTCTTTAAAATTTCCTTCACATTCAGCATTTTATCACTCCCTGACTAATTATACGGCGAACAAGTTGTTCATAGAATATAAAAGGTCAAAGAAGGAGTTGGAGAAATGAGAAAGTTAAATTTAGCCATTAAAATCCTACTGATATCTGCCTTCGGGATCGCATGCATTGCATTTCAAGGGGAGATAAAGCAGTCGATCGTTTCAGCAATCGAACGGTGTATGTACACGGTAATACCGTCATTATTTGCAATGACCGTTTTCTGCTCGGTGATATCGAAGTGCGGGATATTCTCAAGACTGTCGTCAATTCTTCCGACAAATTATAAAATATCGCAAGCTTTTGTTTTTTCTAATATCGGCGGATATCCGATAGGAGCAAAAATGCTTAAAGAAAGCGTTATTGAAGGTGAGCTCTCCCCCGCTGAAGCAGAAAACGCATTATGCTTTTGCTATGCATCTGGCCCTGCATTTTCAGTCGGAATAGCTGCGCAGGTATTGTTTTCAAGCACGGGTTTGGGAATATACGCTTATCTGACAGTTCTTGCGGTAAACCTGACGTTTTACGTAATATATGCGATCAAACATAAGTGTAAAGGCAAGAACCATTACAGTGAAATCAGCTTGACTTCTTCTGATATCGTATCATCAGTTATCGATGCAAGCAAAACTATGCTCACGATATGCTCAATGATCCTGTTTTTCTCGGTGATACAAGGGATAATCAGAGGTATTATTCCTATTGACAAGCTAAATTACTTTACGCCAATTCTTGACGTCACAAATATCGCAAATCTCAATAATATCAGCTTTGAGGTAGTTTGCTTATATCTTTCCTTCGGCGGCATCTGCGTTATCCTGCAATTATGTGCGATAATAAACGGAAAATTCAAAATGAAGAAGTTCTTTGCATCATTTTTGATTCGCCTGCCTCTTACATATCTGTACGCCCGTCTGTTTGCAAAGCTCGCTGAGCGCTCAGCCGTTGAAGCAAGCACGGGTATACGTCTTTCGCAATCAAAGAGCATCTTGCCGCTGCTGTGTATGCTCGCTATGATATTGATTGCACTTTCGCAAAAAGAAAAAGCGCCCGAATGATTCGAGCGCTCAAAAAGCATTTACTTGGTTATCTTCTTAAGTATGATCTCCTTCATAATGCCGGGGTTTGCTTTTCCCTTTGATGCCTTCATACACTGACCGACAAGATAGCCCAGTGCGTTGGTCTTGCCGTTGTTATAGTCGGCAACGGACTTTTCATTTGCCGCCAAAACCTCGTCAGCGATAGCTTCAAGAGCCGAAACATCGGAAACCTGGGAAAGTCCCTTTTCTTCAATTACAGCGTCAACAGCCTTGTCTTCGCCGAG
>CAYWXA010000039.1:0-5832 GCA_964462175.1 uncultured Oscillospiraceae bacterium | reverse complement strand
GTCAAAAGGTCGGGTTCGGGGAAATATCTGTAATCCTGTGCATCTTCTTTAGAGCGCATCGAAACGCTTTCGCCCTTAACATCGTCCCAACGTCTTGTTTCCTGAGTTACGACCCCGCCTGCTTCGATAATATCTATCTGGCGGTTAGCCTCGTAATCAATACCCCTTACAGCGGCAGAGAAGCTGTTAACGTTTTTCATTTCGCATCTTGTGCCGAAAGGCTCGCCCGGTTTGTGAACGGATACGTTAACGTCGCATCTGATGGAACCTTCCTGCATCTTACAGTCGGAGATGTCGATATAGCGAAGAATTGAACGGATCGTTTCAAGATATGCTTTCGCTTCATTTGAGCCACGCATATCAGGCTTGGAAACGATCTCGATCAGCGGAACGCCGCAACGGTTGAAATCGACCAAAGAACCGTCAAACTTGTCCGAGTGCAAAAGCTTGCCTGCGTCCTCTTCAATGTGGATTCTCTCAATGCCGATGCGCTTGACCTCTTCGCCGATTATAACGTCTAAATATCCGTCGTGACAAAGCGGAATGTCAGCCTGCGAGATCTGGTAGGACTTGGGTAGGTCGGGATAGAAATAATTTTTTCTGTCCTGCTTACAGATGCGGTTGATGCCGCAGTTAAGGGCGTGACCCATCTTTATAGCGTATTCGACGACCTTTTCGTTCAAGGTGGGCAACGTGCCGGGCATACCCATACAAATGGGACAGACCTGAGTGTTCACCTCAAGACCGAAGGAGTTCTTGCAGTTGCAATATATTTTTGTTTTTGTGTTGAGCTCGGCGTGAACTTCCAAGCCGACAACAACTTCATATCCTCTAATCATATCAGTCATTCCTCTCAATGTTAAAGCTCAGGCATTTTAAATCCGCCAAAGAGATTCTGATGAGCATACGCTACGTTCAAAATCGTCTGTTCGTCGAACTTCTTGCCGATGATCTGCATACCGTAAGGAAGACCGTTCTGTGAGTATCCGCAAGGAACGCTTACTGCGGGAAGACCTGCAATGTTTACGGTTACGGTGCAAATATCAGAAGCATACATTTCCAAAGGATCGCTGGTCTTTTCGCCGATCTTAAATGCTTCTGCAGGAGCTGTGGGAGTGATGATAACGTCAACGTCATTAAACGCTTCGTTGAACTCGTTTTCAATTCTCTTCTGCAAGAGCTTAGCACGCTTATAGTATGCATCATAATATCCGGAAGAAAGAACGAACGTGCCGAGCATTATTCTTCTCTTGACTTCCCTGCCGAAGCCTTCGCTTCTGGTCTTTTCATACATATCGGCAAGACCGCTGCAATCAGCTGCTCTGAAGCCATACTTAACGCCGTCGTATCTTGCGAGATTTGACGAAGCCTCCGCACAAGCGATGATGTAGTATGCAGAAAGTGCATAATCGGTAGACGGAAGGGAGATCTCCTTGACCTGAGCGCCTGCATTTTCCAATGCCTTGACACAGTTCATAACAGCATTCTTAACCTCAGGCTTAACACCTTCGCCGAAATATTCCTTGGGAATACCGATCTTGAGGCCGCTTACATTGTCGCAAAGGTTGTCATAAAGCGAAACGTATTCTCTGTCAGCGCTGGTGGCGTCCATTTTGTCGTGTCCGCAGATTGCGTCCTGAAGCATTGCAACGTCCTCAACACACTTGCCGAAAGGACCGATCTGATCCAATGATGACGCAAATGCAACGAGTCCGAATCTTGAAACGGAGCCGTATGTGGGCTTAAGGCCGACAACACCGCAAAGTGATGCGGGCTGACGGATAGATCCGCCCGTATCGGAGCCGAGAGAAACGATTGCTTCACCAGCCGCTACACAAGCCGCAGAGCCGCCCGATGAGCCGCCGGGTACATAGTCGGTATTGAAGGGGTTGGCAGTCTTCTTGAAGTGGGAATTCTCTGTGGAGGAGCCCATAGCGAATTCGTCCATATTTACCTTGCCGAGGATGATTGCACCTGCTTTTTCAAGCTTGTCCATAACCGTTGCATTGAAAACGGGAACGTAGTTCTCAAGCATCTTGGATGCACAGGTCGTATTTATATCCTTTGTGGAGATGTTATCCTTAATTGCGATAGGAATACCCGCCAAAGGAGCGAGTTCTTCCCCGTTTGCGATTCTTTCGTCGATCTCGGCAGCTTTTGCAAGCGCCGCTTCTTTATTAAGCTTAAGATACGCATTTATCTGTGAATCAACCTCGTCGATCCTTTCAAAAACTGCATTTGTCAGTTCCAAAGAGGTGATCTCTTTGTTTTTAAGCATTTTGCTCAGCTCGTGAGCAGAAAGTTCATATAACTTCAAAGCGATTATCCTCCTTATTCCACAGTCTTAGGAACGACTACACAGCCGGCAACGACTTTGGGTGCATTCTTGAGCATAACGTCTCTTGAAAGACGAGAATCGGAAAGTTCGTCAGCTCTGAGAGCCATTACGTTTGTTTCGTCAATATGAAGTTCGTCGCTTATCTGGGGCATAGCCTCAACCATGCCAATCATATTGAGCATTTCTTTTTCATATGACGCAAGCTCGTTTTCTTCGATGCGAAGACGGGAAAGCTTGGCAATATGTTTGATATCAATATTCATATATTTTTATCCTTCCTAAGAATTTATAAACTCCAAAAACGTAGGCTCGTCCATTACGGTAATACCGAGTTCGTTTGCCTTCGTCAGTTTTGAACCGGCATCTTCACCCGCCAAAACAAAGTCTGTCTTTTTCGATACCGAACCTGAGACCTTGCCGCCATGGCTTTCAATTAAAGCCTTTGCTTCATCTCGCTTCATCGTCGGGAGTGTACCTGTTAATACAACCGTTTTTCCCTGAAGCTTTGAGGATGAGATCTGTTTGGCATAGACCATATTTACGCCGGCATTGCGGAGCTGTTCTACAGTCGCTCTGACGTGAGGTTCGTTCAAGGTCTTAATGACGGTTGAAGCTGTTATATCGCCGAATCCGTCGATAGATACGACGTCTTCAAAAGTAGCGGACAAAAGCGAATCGATATCACCAAACCGCTCGCACAAAAGCTTGGCAGATGCAAGCCCGACGTTTCTGATTCCCAGACCGCAGATCAACCTCTCAAAACCGTTTGATTTTGACTTTTCGATCGATGAGATCAGATTGCTCGCTGATTTCTCTTTAAAACCGTCAACACTCATTATATCACTTTGAGTCAGCTTGTAAATATCCGAAATAGAATTTATCAGACCGTTTTGATATAAAGTTTCAACTATTTGCGGTCCCAAACCCTCGATATTCATCGCAGGCTTAGATGCAAAGTATGCAATACTTCTTTGAATCTGCGCGGGACAGTCAATGTTGGGGCATCTTACTGCAGCTTCATCGCCGTCTTTAATCACACTTGCGCCGCATACAGGGCAGTGCTCGGGGAGCATAAAATGGCTCTCAGCTCCGCAGGATTTTGATACGCTCAAAACTTCGGGGATGATATCCCCTGCTTTTCTCACGATAATTTCGTCGCCAACCGCAATATTTCGCTCTCTGATGAAGTCTTGGTTGTGAAGTGTGGCTCTTGACACACTCGTGCCCGCAAGCATTACAGACTCAAATATTGCAACAGGAGTGATAACGCCCGTTCTGCCGACGTTGACCTCGATATCCAAAAGTCTGGTGGTCTTTTCTTCCGGCGGGAATTTGTATGCAACAGCCCACTTGGGAACCTTTGAGGTATATCCGACTTCTTCACGGCTTGCAATATCGTCAAGCTTGATTACGACGCCGTCGATGTCGTAAGGCAGATCAAATCTTGTCTTTCCGATATCTTCTATCTTCTCGATAACTTCATCCGCCGTGGAAACCAGCGAATACTTCGGAATGACCTTAAAGCCTAAGGAAGCAAGGTAATCAAGCGACTCTTTATGTGATGACAGCGTCTTGCCTTCGATCTGCTGAACGTTAAACACGAACATATCAAGCCGTCTTTTAGCGGCAATTCTTGAATCTTTCTGTCTCAGCGAACCTGCCGCCGCATTTCGGGGGTTCTTAAACGGCTTTTCGCCCAGCAGCTCCATTTCATCGGATATCTTATAAAACACCGACTTGGGCATATATACCTCGCCTCTGACTTCAAGCAGAGGAAGGCTTTGAGAAAGCTCCAAAGGAACCGAACCGATCGTTTTGATGTTTGCGGTGACGTCCTCGCCGATAAAGCCGTCCCCTCTCGTTGAACCGACAGTTAACAAACCGTCACGGTATTCCAATGAACAGCTTAGCCCGTCGATCTTAGGCTCAACGGTGAACGTCGGCGTATCTACCGTCTGATAAATTCTGTCAACGAATTCCCGAACCTGTTCATAGGAAAAAACGTCCTGCAAGCTTCCCATTTGGACGGCGTGAGTAACTTTTTTGAAATCTGAAACAGGCGCACCGCCCACTCTTTGTGAGGGTGAAGCAGGCGATAAAAGCTCAGGGTACGCTTCTTCAAGTGAGCGAAGCTCACGCATCAGCGCATCATATTCATAATCCTCTATCTCAGGGTCGTCTTCAATATAATATTTGCGGTTGTGATAATTCAAAAGCGCTGTAAGCTCGTCGATACGTCTTTTTGCTTCGATATTTTCCACGTTTACACAACCTTTCCGATTTATTATCCTAAAACGGCGTATCCCGAAGGAATATCACCGATGATTATAGTCTGCGCTAAAACATACTCCTGCGTGCAGGTAAAACCGTCAGCACCCGGAGGAAGATATATTTTTGCATCCACCGTGATCTTCAATCTGATCTCATGCTTGGTCTGATTGATTCCGCACGATTCAAAAAGCGATATGATCTCTATCGTGGGAACGGTCTTACACTGAAGCTTTACTCTTATCTTTGCGCCTTTTCCTTGGGCGTTTATATCGCCAAAGGCGTTGCCCAAGGGGATCTTCAGCTTGGAAGAACTAAGATCTTCCAATTCCTCAAGCAACGTTTTTGAACAGTCAAGTTTGATCTTGTTTATCAAGGAATAATCATATTCACATGATGTTACAAATCCCGAATCATTATGCGTAAGAGATACAAATTCGGAATAATCAACGTCAGCTTTATCCATAACGTCTGATACTGCGTCGTTTATCAGTTCGTAAATCTCAACCGAAGCGTATTGAGACGCAATATCAAATATTATCGGACGAAGTGAAATGTTGATAATTATGTTAACCGCCAAAAGCAAAGCGATAAGCGCACAAATAACAAAAAAGCTTCTGTTATGAAGTTTAACACGTTCATATCTTCTCATAGTTCAACTCCTCATCGATATATGACATAGTATGCAAAAATCAATGAAAAAGTGAACAGAGAAAGAAAATTCAGCCTTATTTATGCGGATTTACGTTTGACCGCAAATCCGCATAAATCAAAAAGTATTTTACTTGTTTGCAACTGCTTCCTTAACAGTCTTAACGATGTTTTCAGAGCTAAGACCGAATTCCTTGAGCAGATCAACTGCAGGGCCGGAATGACCGAATACGTCGTTAACGCCGATCTTTACGACCTTAACGGGACACTCTTCGGTAACGACTTCTGCAACTGCAGAGCCCAAACCGCCGATAACGCTGTGCTCTTCGCAGGTAACGATAAGACCTGTCTCCTTTGCAGCCTTAACGACGATATCCTTATCCAAAGGCTTGATGGTGTGGATATTGATAACTCTTGCGTTGATACCTTCAGCCTTGAGTTCCTCAGCAGCCTTAACAGCTTCGTAAACCATAAGACCGGTTGCGATGATTGCAACGTCGTTTCCTTCAACGAGTTCAATGCCCTTGCCGAGCTCGAACTTATAGGTTTCCTTATCGTTGAAAACGGGAGTTGCA
>CAYWXA010000038.1:8407-14873 GCA_964462175.1 uncultured Oscillospiraceae bacterium | reverse complement strand
TCGGTGAATGCGTTTCGCAAGCCGTTGGTTATCATACGGTGGGCTTCGTCGTTGGCAACGAGGCGAGGCCAGATGTATGAGTTCCAGGCACCCATCATCTTCAAAATGGTGATGGAGATGAGGGTCGGCAGAGAAAGCGGAACCATTACCTTCCACAGATACTTGATATCGCTGGTGCCGTCGACCTTGGCGGCAAGATACAGCTCGTTAGGTATCTGCATAAAGTTCTGACGCAAGAGGTAAATGTAGAATACGCTGACCAAAAACGGAACGATAAGTACCGTATAGGTATTCATCCAGCCGAGCTGAGTGACCGTTGAATAGTTGGTGATGGTGAAAAGCTCACCGGGGATCATCATCGTTGCCAAGAGTGCAGCGAACATCATATCCTTGCCCTTGAATTCAAGGCGGGCAAAGGCAAACGCCGACAGAACGGTGATGACAAGCGAAAGAATCGTTGAAACAACGCCGACGTACATGGTGTTGAGGAAGAGCCTGCCCAGACCTGCAGAGGTGAATGCCTCGGCATAGTTGGAAAGCATTATCGTCTTGGGCCAGAACGTGGGAGCGCTCATACGGTATTCATCCAACGTTTTAAGGGATGAGATTATCATCCAATAGAACGGGAACAGAACGATCAGAGCCATAATGAGCAAGAAAGCGTATACGCCGATCATTACGACGGCCTTGCCTATCTTCTGATGGATGGTTACCTGCTGCATATCCTTTTCGTGCATAGTTACATTTTTAGACATATTCAGCACCTCCCCATCAGTAATGGACGCGCTTCTTGCTGACCTGCATATTTATCAGGGTGACAACAAGAATAATGCCGAACAATATCAGAGCTGCCGCAGATGCACGGCCCTGACTGTTTGTTGCGAGTGCGTCGTAAATGAATCCGACCATGGTGTTGAGTCTGCCGGCATCGTCCGGAGGACCCATTTTTTCGCCGAATATACCGACGATGCTGGTATATTCCTTGAATCCGCCGATGAAGCCGGTGATCACAACGTATGCGAGCATAGGCGAAAGAAGCGGAACGGTTATACGGCTGAATATTCTTCTTCTGGAGGTGCCGTCAACCTTTGCAGCATCGTAATACTGCTTGTTGATCGACTGAAGTCCGCCCAAAAGAACAAGAATCTTGAAGGGCAAAGCGTTCCAGACGATGTATACGACCATTACGGTGATGTTTGCGGCATATGTCGAGCCGTAGTTGATCCAGTTGATCGGATCGCCGCCGAAGAACTGAATCACGTTGTTTATAATACCTGCGGTAACGATTATCTCGTTTTCGGTGCCGTAGAATGCGCCGACGATGTTGAACATTGCGGCGAATACCATACCGATAGCGATCGAATTGGTTACGTAAGGCAGGAAGAAGATAGTCTGCAATACCTTCTGCAAAGGCTTGATCGAGTTGAGCGCAACGGCGATCAGCAAAGCAAGGATCGTTGAGATCGGAACGGTCAGCACACAAAGCAATATCGTGTTTTTAAGGCACTGAATAAACTTGTTATACTGAACGACCTTCACAAAGTTTCCGAAGCCAAAGGAGAAAGTCTGTCCTCCGACCGACTGCAATCCGCTGTAGCCTTCAAGAAAAGCCATTCTCACGGTGTTGATGATCGGCCAGACGGTGAACACCAGAAGCAAAACTATCGCCGGAGCTAAATACAGCCAAGCTTTCCACTGTTGTTTATTGTCTACCATATCACTTCACCTCGAAATAAATTCTCTCCTCGGTTTCTTTATTGAAGAGGAATATCTTGTGCGGCTTGATTGAATATGTAACGGTTTCGCTTTCGGGATCTACCTTGTTATCTGCATTGATGATCGAGCGGATAACGGGGTTGACGGAAGCGGGATTGGTGGAAACGATGCTGACGTCTCTGCCCATGATCTCAACGTTGTTGAGCGAGCAGTGCATCGGGCCGTTTTCATCAAGAATGAAGCCTTCCGGACGGATACCGATGGTAACTTCCTGGTCGGGAACGTTTGCAACCTCCAAAACGACGTCGGAACCGATGTATACCTTGCCGTCTTCTACCTTACCGTCGAAAACGTTGATCGGAGGAGTTCCCAAGAACTTCGCAACGAAGAGGTTTACGGGGTTGTCATAAACGTCCTGGGGCTTACCTGTCTGCTGAACGACGCCCAGCTTCATAACGACGATCATATCGGAGATGCTCATCGCTTCTTCCTGGTCGTGGGTTACGAAAACGGTGGTGATTCCCGTTTCCTTCTGGATTCGTCTGATCTCCTCACGGGTCTGCAATCTCAAACGGGCGTCAAGGTTGGACAAAGGCTCGTCCAAAAGCAGAACTCTGGGCATCTTGACCAAAGCACGGGCGATAGCCACACGCTGCTGCTGACCGCCCGAAAGCTCACTCGGCTTGCGGTCCATAAGCTCGTCGATCTGGACGAGCTTTGCGGCGTGGTATGCACGCTCAAGCATTTCATCCTTTGAGGGACGGTCCTCACCCTTTAAGTTCTGCAAGGGGAACAAGATGTTCTGCTTGACAGTCATGTGCGGATACAGAGCGTAGTTCTGGAAAACAAGACCTACTCCCCTGTTCTCGGTCGACAGCTCGGTAACGTCGTCATCACCGAAAAAGATCTTACCGCTCGTGGGTTTCTGCAAGCCGCTGATCATGTAGAGTGTGGTACTCTTTCCGCAGCCGGAAGGACCCAACAGACCGATCAGCTTGCCGTCGGGGATCTCAAAGGTGAAATCACTTACAGCAACGACTTCCTCATTGGATTTTTTGTTTCGGCTTGGGAAGATTTTCGTCAGGTTTTGCAATACAACTTTCATACTTTTCCCTTTCCAATACTGTTTTATATTTCGTGACGCTATGCGTCAATGCGACAAGATTAAGCTCCGCTTTAATATGTTTCGCGGGCAGCTTTTTCGGCCTGAACCTTATTTTTATAGGCGATCATATCCTCTTCCGTATCAAAGATCATCTGGCTGGCAAGATCGACAGCCACGGTCTTTGCAAGAACGTCGTGGATAAGCGAGTTGGTCTTGGTCGAGATCATAAGAGATATCTCCAAGATAAGAATAAGAAGCAAAACTATCATTCCCACAACGCCGATGGAGTTGAAATATATCATTATGAGAATGAGCACGGGTATCATCGTTTCAATGGTGAATTTACCGAGGATGGTGCGAATGAACAGAAGCGGCGAGGATATCTTCACGCCGTCGGTACGCATAAGCGCAATTCCGAATATCTTCTTGCCCAGAGTCTGTCCGTTTCCGAACAGGATCGGGACGACAAATTCAAGAACCGCATAGGCTAAAAGTATTGCAAGCGTGATTATTACAAGCGTCAGATTCAGAACCATATTATAAGCATGCATCGCATCGGCATCGTTAACGAGGGCGTTATACGCCGCATCGTAAGCGGCACGTTCTTCGTCGGGCATCGCTTCGTATGTATCCTCGTCGATCTCAAACTCGATTGCGTATTCGGCTTCGTATTTGTCATAAGCATCGTTAAGGGCGGCGCTGTATGCGTCATATCCCGTTAAGGAGGAAATTATAAATCCCAAACCGACAGCAAGGATAGCCAGCATTATGAAATCGAACAGATATGCAGAGATCCTTTTGAACATACTCGCTTTTTGCAGATCGAAAATCATCTTCAGTGTCCTTTCCTTGCAGGATAGCGCTGCAAACGTTTGTTTATCGCTTTAACAGTTTAATATTTGAAACTGTTATTTGTGAGAAAAAACAATTATTCATAATATATTCATTATATCATACCGTTCAACAAAATTCCACACAATTATCAAAAAAACTTCAACATTTTTCGGTACATCTTTTTGTAAATTGTGTTAGATTCGGTGAAAAAAACGAAGAAAATTGCAAATCTGTCATTGTAAAGCTATATAGCTTTACGCAGCTCAAAGAGGAGTTCGGTCGGTATATGCAAATTGCCCTTTCCCGTTCCGAGAGCGATATCGGGTTTGTTTGCTCCGTGAAAATCGCTACCCCCGCTCTCGCATAAGCCAAACTCACGGGCAATGCTTTTCGCCAAAGCTGATGTTTCCTCCGAATAAAGCGAATAGACCGTTTCCATTCCCGCAATGCCAAAAGGCTTTGCTTTTTCAAGGAAAACACGCAAGGAAGGCTCGTCAAGGTTCAAAAACGGGTGCGCAAGGACGGGCACTGCGCCTATCGACCTGATAAAACCGATCGTTTCAAAGGCGTCGGGTCTTTTGGGCGGTGTGTAGTATCCGCATTTCGGGGATAAAAGCGTTTTGAAAGCCTGCTTAATGCTTGACGTATATCCGAGGCGGGTGAGCTCGGCGGCGATGTGCGCACGGTTGACGTTGCCGTCGGGCGTTGAAGCTTTGATCTTACCGTAGTCAAGGCAATAGCCTTTACAGCGCAGTTTTTCAATCAGTTCCCTATTGCTCGCATCTTTTCGGCGGGTATATTCATTTAACTTCTCGTTGACTGACGAATAATGCTCGGGGCGAATGAAAAGACCGAGGATATGCAGTTCGGTGTCAAGATATTCGGTGGAAAATTCCACTCCCGCAACCGCTTCGACTCCCCTGCCCTCGGCGGCAGATATGAATTCGGGCAGACCGGCAATGGTGTTGTGGTCGCACAAAGCAACGGCGTCAAGCCCGATGCGTTCTGCTTCGTATATCAGCTGCGTGGGCGTAAAGGTGCCGTCGGAGAAGGTGGAATGGGTGTGAAGATCGCAGAATTTCGGCAAAATTGCACTCTCCTTTACAAGTGTTTCAGCAATGGTTCACTTTAATTTTATATCATAAATCAGATTATTTCAATAGTGCTTTACAACGCTTTTTCAAATTAAAAAATGATTCCTTGCCAAATTCGCTGAGTTGTGATAGAATGATTGAGTATTATGACTCTGCGAAAGGAGATCCGTATGCTTGCAAGCATTGAAAACGTTTATAAGATATTTAACGGCGAAGAGCTTTTAAAAGACATTAACCTTACGATTGAAAACACCGACAGGATCGGGCTTGTGGGCATTAACGGCTGCGGAAAGACGACTCTTTTGTCGATACTTACCGGTAAGACGGAATTTGACAAGACGCCCGACGGAAAAGGCTCCGTGGCTATTACCAATTCAACGAGGATCGGATATTTGGAACAGCACACGAGTCTTGAGGGAGAAGCCTCTATCGCAGACGAGATGCGATTGCCGTTTGCGGAGCTTGACAGAGTTTATGAGCGTATCACCGAGCTTGAGGGGCTGATGAGCTCCCTTTCGGGCGATGAGCTTGAAAAGGCTCAGAATGAATATTCGAGATTGGTCGCATTCTTTGAGACCAACGACGGATATCTTATCGACGTTAGGATCAATACCATTTTGAACGGAATGGGCTTTGCGGGAATTGACCGCACGAGGGAGATAAATTCCCTTTCGGGCGGTGAAAGGACCCGTCTTGCTTTGGCAAAGCTTTTGCTTGAAGCACCCGACCTTTTGATATTGGACGAGCCGACAAACCACCTCGACCTTGAGACGATGATGTGGCTTGAGAGCTATTTGCAGGAGTATAAGGGTGCGATTTTAACAGTATCTCATAACAGATACTTTTTGGATAAGATATGCACCCGCATATGCGAGATCGAGGACGGAAGATTAAAATCCTATACAGGAAACTATACGAAGTTCCTTGAAACGAAGAAGGCTGATATTGAACGGCAGGAAAAGCTTTACGAGCAACAGCAGAAGAAGATCGGCGAGCTGCAGTTTTTCATTGATAAGAACCGTGTCAGCGCAACCAGCGCCAAGCAGGCAAAATCGAAGCAGCATATGCTCGATCGGATCGTTGAGAACGCCGTTGAGAAGCCGAGAACTTACACCAAGCCGCCGAAGATACGCTTAGAATATGACATTGAGCCGCCGAAGGACGTGCTCGTTGTGAAAGACGTTGACGTTACCGCAGGAGATAAAAAGCTCATCGGCAGTCTGGATCTGCATATCAGACGTGGAGAAAAGGTCGCAATTATCGGCGCTAACGGCATCGGAAAATCGACGATATTGAAAACCGTTCAAAACCTAAATCCTCACAGCAAAGGCAGGATCGACTGGGCGATGAATACAAAGATCGCCTATTTTGATCAGAAAAACGAACAGCTTGACCCTTTGAACACCGTTATGGAGGAGATCCACCGCAGATACCCGAGAATGAGCGACCAAGAGGTCAGAAGTCTTTTGGGAATGGTATTGCTTACGGGTGAAAACGTTTATAAGCCGGTCGGAGTAATAAGCGGCGGCGAAAAAACGAAGCTCAGCTTTGCTTTGATGATGCTCAGACGGGGAAACGTGCTGATTTTGGACGAGCCCACCAACCACCTCGACATTATGACGAAGGAGGTCTTGGAGGGCGCTTTGGACGATTACAGCGGAACGATAATCTTCGTTTCCCACGACAGATACCTCATCAATAAGATCGCAACGAGAAT
>CAYWXA010000038.1:0-8307 GCA_964462175.1 uncultured Oscillospiraceae bacterium | reverse complement strand
TTAGAGGATAAAAAGGACGAGCTGAGTCAGTGTATGGAGCGCTGGGCGGCAATGGAATAAATAAAAAGGCAGACGGTGCAGACTCACCGTCTGTTTTTCGTATAGAAAATTTGAAACTGCCAAATCATAAAAATGATGAATTTCTTACGGTCAATATAATAAAATTAAACATTGACAACGTTATTCACCTGTGATATGATAATATTGTGATATATTTGATAGTCGGAATCCAAAAATATTAACTTGGTGGTGTTTGAAATTGCAGGAATTTTATTTTGCACTTTTAGGTGACGAAGTTAAGCTGCCCATATACGTTACCGGAGTTGGATCGACCGATCCGGAAAGACATTGTTCAAGACCGGGAGGTCACGTTTATAATCAGATCATTTATTCCGTCAGAGGAGAAGGCGTTCTCATAGTCGACGGAGTTGAACATAAAATATCTAAAGGGTCGGGTTTCTTCCTTCCCGCAAAATATCCCCATGAATATTACAGCGTCGGAAACGCAACCTGGGAGACACACTGGATATCCTTTGCAGGTTCGTGCGTAAGTTCCGTTTTGCCTGCTCTTGAACTGGACAAACCCTTGGTTTTCAAGCTCGGTGAGATATCGACGATCGATTCTCTTTGGAACAAGATGCTCAAGACGATCAGGGCAAATGACATCAACTGTGGATATACGAACTCCGGACTTTTGTATTCCTTCCTTGTGGAACTGAACAAGGTCATCACCTGCCCCGCAGGTACGAAGGAAAACCACAGGCTTGAACAGCTTCAACCGATCATCGACTATATCGATCAGAACTATTCGCTTAACATTACACTCAAGGATCTGGCGAGGATCGTTGACCTTTCGCCGCAGTATATCTGCCGTATATTCAAGGAATGTATGAATATGCGTCCTTTTGAACATCTGGCGAAAAAGCGTATCTTTGAATCTAAAAAGCTTCTCATTGAAACAGACCTTTCCATTACCGACGTGGCAAAAGCCGTCGGATATAACGATTGCAGTTATTTCTGCGTCGTGTTTAAACGTCAGGAGGGCGTTTCCCCTGCCGACTACAGAGTTGCTTTTGCAGAGAGAAGAAACAGCACGAAATATTGATCTACATAATGCCCCGTTTTTCGGGGCATTTTTTTATATGTCGGGCGGCAGCCCGAGCCGCGTCAGCGGCGAAGCTGCGGACGGAGTCCGCAGAACCCGCCCGTGAGGGCGGGTGGCTGCCGCGAAACTCGCTCCGTCGGAAAAGCGCAGAGATTTATGCTTTCGTGGGTTTTTATCGCTCCGCGGCACCGCTCGGTCACTGCGCCTTCGGCGCGCAGACCGCCCGACGCCGCTCCGCTTATTAAAAAAATCCCGCCCACGGAAGTGGACGGGATCTGATTTTGAAATTTTAGATTATTTGCCCGAAACGCTGATATCAGAGAACATTACCTCGGGTGCGCCACAGCTTGAGGTCTTGAACTCAACCGTGTCGGAAAGCGCAACGACCTTCTTGATGAGGGTGAAGAAGTTGTCGGCAATGGTAAAGTTTTTAATTGCCTTTGCCTTCTTTCCGCCTTCAACCAAGTAGCCTGCGGCTTCAAGGGAGAAGTCGCCCGACTGAACGTTTGCGCCTGCGTGCAAACCCTTGAGCTCGGTGATGTAGATACCGTTATCCAACTTAGCCAAAAGCTCTGCTTCGGTCAGGTCGCCTGCTTCGATATACAAGCCCTTGGGGGAAATATGGGTTGCGCTTGAAGCGTTGCCCGTTGTTTCCTTGCCGAACTTCTTGGCGTACATACGGTTATAAAGCAGGGTCTTGAGGACGCCGTTTTCAATGACGTTCTTCTTATATACTGCTACGCCTTCGCCGTCGAAGGGGCAATGGCCGTACTTATCGGGGTGGAACGGGTCGTCGCAGATAGTGAGATTTTCGCTTGCAACAACTTCGCCTTCCTTGCCCGCTAAAAGGGTCGTTTTCAAATATGCGCTTCTTGCGGAGAATGCCGAAGCAAAGCAGCCGAGCATCATTCTCATAGAACCCTTGTCGAAAATGACGTTGTATTTTCCCGATTCAACGGTTTCGGCGCCGAGCATTGAAATCGCTCCCGAAACAGCCATTTCAACAAGCTTGTCGGCATCAGCCTTGTTCATCAGTGCGATCTCATAGTTTTCCTGAGCGTTTTCTCCGTCACGTACTGCGGCAACCGCACCGTGATATACAAGAGCTGACTCATAGCAAAGGTCAAGACCTGCGGAATTGATAAACACTTCAGTTCCCGAACCGCAGGAGGTAAACGACTGGGAGCCGTCAACTACCTTGTCGGAAGCGGCATAAAGCTTTTTCTGGATCTCCATGGTGTGCGCCTTCATTTCGTCGGCAGAGGGCAAAACAACGGCTGCTTCTTCAACCTCGGTATAGCTCTCGGAGCCTTCAAACAAGGGAACTTCGTCGGCATCGTCAACGACGAGAGCATTATCGCAAGCGATTCTTACAAGCTCTGCGGCTTCTTCTGCGGTTACGAGCTCGCTTGAAGCATAGCCCGACTTGCCGTTTTTAACGCATCTTACGCTCATACCGCCCGAACGGCTGTACGTTACGGATGAGATCTCGTCTTTAAGCGCTTCCGCACCTGCGCTGGTCGAGGTGCTTATTTTTATTTCATAGCCTTCGGCGCCGTAAAGCTCGGCGGCGTGCGAAACGGCTTTTTTAATATCTATCGTGTTCATATTCTATCTCCTTTATGTGTAGGATTGGGTAGTGAGGGCGAGCCGTCTGCGAGCGGGTTTGCGGAGCAAACGGTGCCGCAGGTGGCGAGCCCGTCAGGGTGAGTCAAATTTGCCTTAACCCTGACCGCCGACTGTGATGTCGTTGACTCTGATGAGGGGCTGACCTACGTCGGTAGGTACACTGCCGGAAGAAGATCCGCACATACCCTGAGCAGTGTCAAGATTCTGGCCGACCATGTCGATCTTCTGAATGATATCGGAACCGGTGCCGATAAGGCTTGCGCCTCTTACGGGTTCGCAGATCTTGCCGTTTCTGATCATATATCCCTCACGGACGGAGAAGTTGAATGCGCCTGTAAAGGGATTTACAGAACCGCCGCCCATTGCAGCAGCATAGATACCGTTATCAATAGATGCGATGATGTCTTCGTTCTTGTCGGGGCCGTTGTCGATATATGTGTTGGTCATACGGGAGGTCGTTTCATAAGCATAGCTTTCACGTCTGCCCGAAGCTGTATGAGCCATATTCATTCTTCTTGAGCCGAGGCGGTCGATCATATAGGAGGTGAGGATACCGTCCTTGATAAGAACACGCTTTATCATCGGGTTGCCTTCGTCGTCGATATTGCAGGAGCCCCAAGCATTGGGAATCGTACCGTCGTCGATTGCGGTGACCTTGGGATTTGCGATCTGCTGACCCATCTTACCTGCCATCTGGCTCATACCGATGCCGACGCTGGACGCTTCAAGAGAGTGTCCGCAAGCTTCGTGGAAGATTACACCGCCGAAGCCGTTTTCAATTGCAACGATCATTTTACCGGAAGGGCAAGGAACTGCAGAAAGGTTTACCATAGCCTGTCTTGCAGCTTCACGGCCGATAGATTCGGGAGTGATCATATCGAACAGTTCAAGACCCATCGAACGTCCGGGGCTTGCGGAGCCGACCTGATTCTCCGTGCCGTCAGATGCAACGGCGCTGACAAACATTCTCGTTCTTATCTGTCTGTCGCCCGTATATAAGCCTTCGGAGTTTGCGACAACGAAGCTCTTGTCCTGCAAGATAAGGTTACCTGCGACCTGAATGATCTTGGGATCGTATTCATAAGCGGTCGCACAAGCCTTCTTGACCAGATCGCTTCTCATTGAGGAGGGAACGTCAAAGGGCATGACCTTAATGGGATGGACGTTGGTATTTATTCTTTCGGTGAGCCAGAAATCGGCGATCTTATCGGTAGGATTGCCGACAGCCTGAGCAACACGCTGAGCACATTCCATAAGTCCTGCGGGAGTCATATCGGTGGTGCTGGCAAAGAATGTATTGGTGCCGACGAAAGCACGGATACCGACGCCGCTCACTGCTTCATCGGAAACATTTTCGATCTTCTTATTGCTGTAGCTGATAAAGTTGTTTTTGGTGTATTCACAGAACACTTCAACGAAATCAGCTCCCCCATGCAAAACCGTTGCGATGAGGTCTTTCATAATTCTTTTGTCTAACATATGCACTATCCTTTCGTATAAAAATATTATACAAGAAAATTATACCACTTTAAAACCGGAAAGTAAATAGACAATGATAAAACTTTGACCAAAAAACAGACATCAAAAAATTCGTTGAATACACCTTGCGATTTGTTCAGTATTGATATTGACTTTGCAAACACACGGTGATATATTGGCTTTTGGTTTTAAAAAATACGTGTACCGATACACCTTGGGGGTATATTTATGCAAATATTGCTTTGTTTATCAATTTGTTTATTCGCCGGACTGATGCTTTCGCGTTTGGCGAAGCTTGTGAAGCTTCCCGCCGTTACGGCATACTTAGTTGCAGGTATTCTCGTCGGCCCTTATTGCCTCGGAGCATTAGGGGTGGAAGGACTGGGATTCGTAAGCCTTGAGGAGGTTGAAAGATACTCGATCCTGAGCGACATCGCCCTCGGATTTATTGCATTTTCCATCGGAAACGAGTTCAGACTTTCATCTCTTAAGCACACCGGCAAGCAGGCAACCGTCATCGGAATTTTCCAGGCGGTCGTTGCAACGCTTGTGGTCGATGCCGCACTCATCGGACTTCATTTCTTAATGCCAAACGTTTTGTCCCTTCCCGCCGCAATCGTTTTGGGCGCCATTGCTTCGGCAACTGCGCCGGCGGCAACTCTTATGGTCGTAAGACAGTATAAGGCAAAAGGCCCTTTGACCGACCTGCTTTTGCCGATCGTAGCACTTGATGACGCAGTCGGACTCGTGCTGTTTGCGGTTTCCTTCGGAATTGCAAAGGCTCTCATCTCGGGCAGAGTTGACGTCGTTTCCGTTATCGTCGAGCCTATTCTTGAGGTCGTGCTTTCGCTCGGTCTGGGCGCATTGATGGGATTTGCTTTCACCTTCTTTGAAAGATTCTTCCATTCCCGCTCAAAGCGACTTGCAATGTCTGTCACGTTCGTTTTGCTCACCGTGGCTCTTTCGATGATCGAATTCACCGTCGGCGGGGTTCGTGTTGCGTTTTCTTCTCTTTTGGTCTGTATGATGCTCGGAACTGTGTTTTGCAATATTTGCGACTTTTCCGAAGAGCTTATGGACAGACTTGACCGCTGGACCGCTCCCCTTTTCATTTTGTTCTTCGTATTGAGCGGCGCAGAGCTTGACCTGGCAGTATTTAAAGACTTCGGCGTTGTTATCGTAGGTATCGTTTACATCATTGCAAGATGTATCGGAAAATATACGGGCGCAAGATTCTCGGCGCAGGCAACAAAGTGCGCTCCGCAGATCGTTAAATATCTGGGCGTGACCCTCTTCCCGCAGGCGGGCGTTGCTCTGGGTATGGCAATCAAGGCGCACGGCTTGGGCGAAGACGGGCTCATCGTTGCGAACATCACGCTGTTTGCGGTTCTGATATATGAGCTTGTAGGCCCCGTTATGACAAAGATCTCGCTTCTCAAGGCAGGAGAGATCCAGCCCGAGGGCAAGGTCAGCGCAAGAGAGCAAGCAAAAGCAAACATTTCCAAGTGAATATGATCTGTCCCCCACCCGAAAGGATGGGGCGGCAAAAAAAAACAGGCGCCGCTTTATTCAGCGACGCCTGTTTGATTTTATTTACGAGTCGGATCATCCCTTGATGCCGATAACGGTATCGATCGGCAATGACAAAACGATTCCCTGAGCTTCGCTGCGTACACCGCACTTCTCGCTGATCGCCTGCATAATGGGCATTTTGATCTCGCTGTCGGCAACGATGAGGATTATTTCTCTTTCATCCTGCAAGCCGAGTTCCCAGAAGCTCATTGCCTGCTCGTCTCTGATAAGGCGGCCGTGCACTACCGTTCCGCCTCTTGCTCCCGCTGCCTTTGCGGCGTTCATAACTTCTTCGCTGTAGCCTCTGTTGGCAACCACGGCGATCAATACGTTCTTAATTTCATCAGACATTATAATACCGTCCTTTCTCACGGTCGTATCCATATTATCTTCACTGTGACGTTTGAGCATCTTCAGTATGTGACTGTTGGCACCGGACAACGGCAGGGTGAAAGCGATACCGTTTCCCGAATTGCCCAGACGCAGCTCGGTATACAGCTTTGAAAGCATTTTATCTGCGAAAGCCTTGGGCATAAAACTGATCAAAACGCCTTTATCTGAGCTGCCGATACCCAAAAGGTTCAGCATTTCACTCGTCGCTGTTCCCGTACCGCTCAAACGATAATGAATCGGCACGGAGACTTCCTGATAAAGCTTGGACGCTTTATCGGCAAGCTTTGGAGATGCGATCAACACTAAAACACGAAATGACATATTCTTTTCGCTTGATTCCATATGTTTAATCCTCCTCAATTTCAACGATGTCGTCGCCGTCAACAGGGATAACGACTTCAGGTCTGTTCTTATTAAGTTTGTCAAGCTTGATGCGGTACTGGATGCCCATTATCTGAATAGCGATGAGAGGTGTCAGCGCAACCAACGCAACGACACCGAAAGCATCCGTCATAACGTTTCCTCCCAACATCTCGCAAGCGCCTATGCAAAGCGGGAGCAAGAACGTCGAAGTCATCGGGCCGCTGGCAACTCCGCCCGAGTCAAAGGCGATACCTACGAATATCTTGGGAACGAAGAAGGACATGACCAGAGCAATGATATAACCGGGAATAATTATCCACTGGATCGGGATACCCGTAAGCACTCGGAGCATTGCAAGACCGACACTTATTGAAACACCGATAGACAAAGCACGGTTCATTGCTTTTGCGGATATCGTACCGTCGGTTACCGTCTGTACCTGATGGTTGAGTATCTGGATCGCAGGCTCGGCTTTTACGATGAAGTAACCGATGAGCGCACCTATCGGAACGAGCAGCCATTTCTGAGCCGTTCCGGCAAGCTCCATTCCAAGCTGAGTGCCGACGGGGGCAAAGCCGACGTTTACACCGCAAAGGAAGAGCACAAGACCGAGGTATGTATAAAGGAAGCCGATGCCGACTCGCAATATCTGGCGCTTCTGATATCTATGGCTGATGATCTGGAAAATGAAGAACATCACGATGATGGGCAAAAGCGAGAGCATTACTTCTTTGAAATAATGGGGGATCTCGGAAGTAAAAGCACGCATAACGTCCTGCATAGTGGATATTCCGCTCATTTCAGACGTTGAATATACCGCTTCCTTGGGGCTGTAGAAGCAGCCGAGAAGCATAACCGCCAAAATGGGGCCGATGCTGGAAAATGCAACCAGACCGAAGCTGTCGTTTGATGCGTTCTTGTCGCTTCGGATCATCGTCAAACCGACGCCCATTGCCATAATGAACGGAACGGTGACGGGGCCGGTGGTAACTCCGCCGGAGTCAAATGCGACAGCCAGAAACTCCTTGGGAATAAAGAAGGACAGGATCAGGATCAATGCGTAGAATATCAGCAAAAGAAGCGACAGATTGATCTTGAAAATGATACGCAGGATCGCGATAGCAAGGAACAGACCGACACCGATCGCAACAGTAAATATCAATACGTTGTTCGGAATCGACGGCACCTGAGTTGAAAGCACCTGAAGATCAGGCTCTGCTATGGTGATAAGCGTGCCCATCAGGAAACTGATAAGAGCGATCACCCATATTTTTTTTGATTTGGAGAGTTCAACACCAATGCCCTCTCCGAGCGGACTCATTGCCATTTCTGCACCAAGTTGGAACATTCCCATGCCGACGATCAGCATAAACGCTCCCGCAAAGAACATAACAACAGTTCCGACTTCAAGGGGTACCAAAAAGATACTCAGCGCCAAAACGATAGCTGTTATCGGTAAAACGGCGGAAAGCGATTCCATCGTTTTTTCTTTCAATTTGGGATTCATAGCCAACGAACCTCCTTTGCGATAGTATTTTTATTACCGTTGAAAATTAAAAATTCAAAAATGAGTTTCAATAAAACGGTGTATTCAAAAGTTTATCTCTAAACATATTGATTATACACTAAATTGCGGAAGTTTTCAAGTGTAATGTTTAAAAACAAAAACGTATCTTCCTCCTTTTAAAATTGTTGTATCATAACTTGCGGCAAGCATAAACCATATATTGCATTGACAGGCGAAAAATGGTATAATTTAAGGGGAC
>CAYWXA010000037.1:3417-15030 GCA_964462175.1 uncultured Oscillospiraceae bacterium | reverse complement strand
GGTGAAGGGGTCAAACTTGGTTTCAACATAGGTAAAGCCGTTGATTCTGGAAATGATGAATGCAGCGTCCTTGCCTAAACCGTTAAGGATAACTCTTAAGGGCTTAACTCTTACCTTGTTAGCGTTAAGAGCGATCTTGATAGCGCCTTCAGCAGCAGCGAAGGATTCGTGACCTGCCAAAAAGCAGAAGCACTCTGTGGATTCGCTCAAAAGCATGGAAGCGAGGTTACCGTGGCCAAGACCAACCTTTCTGTTCTCAGCAACAGAGCCGGGAATGCAGAAGGACTGAAGTCCGATACCGATTGCAGCAGCAGCGTCAGCAGCCTTGGTGCAACCCATCTTGATTGCGATAGCGCAACCTACTGTGTATGCCCACTTTGCATTTTCAAAGCAGATGGGCTGTGTTTCTTCAACGATCTTATAGGGGTCAATACCCTTGGCGTCACAGATTTCCTTACATTCGTCGATAGAGGAAATGCCGTACTGTTTAAGACATTCGAGGATCTTAGCCTCACGTCTCTCATAACCTTCAAACTTAGCCATTATTCGTACCTCCTCTATTATTCTTTACGGGGGTCGATGTACTTAGCCGCATCAGCAAAGCGACCGTACGTACCCTTAGCTTTTTCGTATGCTTCGTTGGGCTCCATACCCTTCTTGATGAAGTCGGTCATCTTGCCCAAAGATACGAATTCATAACCGATAACCTGATTGTCTTCGTCGAGAGCCATTCTGGTGCAGTAGCCTTCGGTCATTTCAAGGTAACGAACGCCCTTAGCCTTAGTACCGTACATAGTACCGACCATGGATCTTTCGCCCTTACCGAGGTCTTCCATACCTGCGCCGATTACGAGGCCGTCCTCAGAGAATGCAGACTGAGTTCTGCCGTAAACGATCTGCAGGAAGAGTTCTCTCATTGCAGTGTTGATAGCGTCGCAAACAAGGTCAGTGTTGAGAGCTTCCAAAAGGGTCTTGCCGGGAAGGATTTCTGCAGCCATAGCAGCAGAGTGAGTCATACCGGAGCAGCCGATGGTTTCAACCAAAGCTTCTTCGATGATACCTTCCTTAACGTTGAGGGAAAGCTTGCAAGCGCCCTGCTGGGGTGCACACCATCCCACACCGTGGGTATAACCGGAGATGTCGGAGATCTGCTTGGATTCGACCCATCTTCCCTCTTCGGGAATAGGAGCGGGACCGTGGTGAGGGCCCTTTGCTACACAGCACATTTGTTCAACTTCGTGAGAATAATGCATAATAGTTGTTCTCCTTTCAAGAAACTTAAATTTTGCGAACAAATACAAGATATATTATACACCGAAAGTTACGTCTTGACAAGTTATTTTTTTGACAAAGCTTAAATTCTCTCTTTTTACAAAAATGAGCAGCATTTATTCATTTAGTTTGCACCATTTCACAAATAAAAGCGACAGTCTGTCAGGCTGTCGCTTAAGTTAATGATTATTTTATTTTTAAATGATACGCTTCCCTCGGTTCCCCGATATCGAGAATTATCGTTCCGCAATGGATAAAGCCAAGCTTTGTGAGCTGGTGTTGCATTATTTTGTTATCCAAGTGCGTGTCGATGCGGATATTGTCGCATCGTTCAGAGCAATAAGACATAATGTGTGAAAGTACGCCTTTCATAAGACCTGCGCTTGCAACACGGTGAACGGCGGCATAAGGCTCGTCGTTGAGCCAGGCACCGTCTATTTCGTTGTAAGTCGGGTCTACTCCCGGAATGAAGGCAAAAACGCCGTGAATAATATCGCCTTCGCACAAAAGATATAGCTGTTGCAATTCGATATCCTCGGTGACCGTTTCTTTGTCAGGGTGATAATTCTTCCATTGATTCGGGTTGCCGGTCTCTCTCATATATTCCCTTGCACGCTGATATATCGCTTCAGCCCGCTCAAGGTCGTTCATTGTCGCTTTTCTTACTATCATTTTCGTTTCACATCCTTCATCGAATATATAATAACTCATTTGAAAATTAAAATCAATAGATTGTTATTTCCAGTCGGACTTATAATAAATTGGGACAATTATATAAAACTGTCCAAAAAATATTTTACAAAAATACTTGAATTTTTTACAAAATTGTGTTAATATATTGTCAAGGGAGTAGTCGACACACTAAACGTGTGGTGCTGCCAACATACGTGAAACATTAAATTGTTTCTGGCTTCATCTTAAATGACGAGACTTAACCGCATCTGCGGAAGAGCCTGCGTCTTTTTTTATTTTATACAACGGTTCTTCTTTCAGCAGTTGCACGACACGAAAGGAGAATCACATTGGCTGATTCATACACAACCAAAAAAGCGCTTGCAGGAGCATTAAAGGAGCTTATGCAAGCCGAGCAGTTTTCAAAGATAAGCGTCGGAGAGATCTGTAAAAAATGCTCTATGAACCGAAAGAGCTTCTACTATCACTTCAGGGATAAGTATGACCTTATGACGTGGATATTCCGTTCGGAATTCGGTGAGCACTCGGCGGGCAAGGAATACGACAACGTCTGGGAAGCATTTGAGGACCTCTGCGTCTATTTGAATGACAACCGAAGCTTCTATCGCAAAGCATTGGCTGTTAAGGGTCAAAATTCCCTCTGTGAATATTTGAAGGAGCGCTGTCTGCCCGAATATATTGAGCTTATTATCTCAGACCCCGACTCCCCTTGCAGATGCCGTTTTTGCAGGGACTTCTTTGCCGATGCCTTTATCTGCTCTATCGAGCGTTGGCTGAACGAGGAAAAGGATATGCCGCCTGAAATATTTGTTAAACTCCTCAGCGCTTGTTTTGAAAAGACTCAGCCTATGGAGCAAAAGTTGCAAACATAAACAAAATCCCCTAATGCGAGAGCGTTGGGGGATTTTTTGCAACTTCGCATAATGCACTTCACTGCGATTACATACCAATCCTTAGGATAGAAAAGAAAAAAGCAAGTCTTGCGACTTGCTTTTTTCTGGTGCCGCTGACCGGGGTCGAACCGGTACACCTGTTAGGGCGAGGGATTTTAAGTCCCTTGTGTCTGCCTATTCCACCACAGCGGCAAATGTACTTTAGAATAATAACACGACTGAAAAGAAAAGTCAATAAAACCGATGAAAAAATTGCACAAAATCTTTCCGAAAACTTTGTCGCAAAAAGTCGCTTAATCTGTTGACTTTATTTTGCCACTTTGTTATAATGACGTAGGTCAATCTTTAACAACGGTACAGCGATGCCGAGAAGATACGATATTTTTGAATCACTGCGTCCTGTCGTACCTTCACGGTCGACAGGTTTTTTGTTTTTAGGTGATTAAATGAATGTAAAAGCGACCCTTATGGAAGAAACAGCCGTAAGAAGAAGTTTAATGAGAATTGCCCACGAGATAATCGAGCGGAACAAAGGCGCTAAGGACGTCTGCATCCTCGGCATCAAGAGCCGCGGCGCCGAGCTCGGCAGGATCATAGCTTCCAATATCGAAACGATCGAAGGAGTAAACATACCTTTCTGCGAGCTTGATATAAGACGTTACCGTGACGATCTGGAAAAAGGTTCGGAACCGGTTTTTGACGAAGCTTCCCTGCCCTTTTCGATCGTCGGTAAAAAAGTGATACTTGTTGATGACGTTCTTTTCACCGGCAGAACCGTGCGTGCGGCGATCGAAGCTGTCTTTTCACTCGGCAGACCCGATTGTATTCAGCTTGCGATACTCATTGACCGAGGTCACAGGGAGTTGCCCCTAAGACCTGATTATATCGGAAAAAGCATTCCGACCAGCAGGAGCGAACGTGTGAGGGTTTCCATTCCCCCGTATGACGATGAGATATCCGTCAAGCTCCTCGATGAATAAGTTTCCATTGGCAAAATTTTATATACATTGGAGGAAAACACAATGAAATTAGTCTACGGCGTAACCGATAAGCCCAAGTTTAACCAGCTTATCGTATTCGCAATCCAGCAGCTTTTGGCAATTATGGCGGCTACCATCGCCGTTCCTGCCATCGTCGGTAACGGCATGACCGCTTCGGCTGCTCTGTTCGGTGCAGGTGCAGGTACCATCATCTACCAGCTCTTCACCAAGTTCAAGAGCCCTGTATTCCTCGGCTCGTCATTCGCATTCATCGGTTCTATGGTTACCGCTTTTGCAGGTGCCGCAACTGTAGCTCTTGGCTACCTCGGTCTTATCATCGGCGCTATCCTTGCAGGTCTTGTATACGTTGTGATCGCAATCGTAGTTAAGGCTGCAGGCGTTAAGTGGATCAACAAGCTTATGCCTCCCGTTGTTATCGGCCCCACCGTTGCCCTCATCGGTCTTTCCCTTGCAGGCGCAGCAGTTAATGACGTATTCTCTTACGGTCCTCAGGACTCAAACGGCTCCTTCGTTATGACAACCAACATCTGGGTATCCTTCATCTGTGCAATGGTTACCTTGTTCGTTGTTATCATCTGCTCCGTTTACGGCAAGAAGATGGCTAAGCTCATTCCCTTCATCATCGGTATTCTCGCAGGCTATGCCGTTGGTCTGGTATTCACCGTAATCGGTATCGCTACAAACAACACCGATCTTATGGTCATTGACTTTGCGCCCTTCCAGGCACTCGTTGCTGACGGTGTAAATCTCAGCACGTTCATTGCTCTTCCCAAATTCACATTCCTCACCGCTATGGGCGGATTTGCTGATTTCGACGCTTCTTATATTGCAACCGTTGCTGTTGCTTACGTTCCCGTTGCTTTCGTTGTATTCGCAGAGCACATTGCCGACCATAAGAACCTCTCTACTATTATCGAAACAGAGCTTCTCGAAGAACCCGGTCTCCACAGAACTCTCCTCGGTGACGGCGTCGGCTCAATCGTTGGCGCTCTCTTCGGCGGATGCCCCAACACCACCTACGGTGAATCTGTCGGCTGTGTTGCCATCACCGGTAACGCTTCTGTTGTTACCATTACAGCTACAGCTATCATGTCCATCGTTGTATCCTTCATCTCGCCCTTCGTTGCTTTCCTCGATTCCATCCCCGGATGCGTAATGGGCGGCGTTTGCATCACCCTTTACGGCTTCATCGCTGTATCCGGTCTTAAGATGATCCAGAAGGTTGACCTTGAGAACAATGCAAACCTCTTCACCGTTTCCGTTATTCTCATCAGCGGTATCGGCGGCATGGCTCTTGCAATCGGCAAGGTTACCATCACTGCTATCGCTTGCGCTTTGATCCTTGGTATCATCACCAATATCGTTCTTAACCGCAAGAAGGCATAAGAACACAGCTTGAATGAATAACAAACCGCCCCGTACAGGAAAATTGTACGGGGCGGTCGCTTTTTATAGGAGATGATGTATTCAGATCTTTACTGCTTCATTGACTTCCGAGCTTTCATCACATTCATAGCTTTCCGAGTATTCAACACGATTGATCTTGCAGCCCTTGCCGACGATGATGTTCTTACCACGGACAACGTCTGCTTCGGTGACGTTAAGAGTGATGCTGTCGCCTTCGATTGTGCCTGCAATCAGCTTGCCGCCGCTGCTTTTCTTGCTGTAGATCGGGATACCGAATATACGGATCTCGGAGTTGACGGATGAATCGTGATCGACCGTAATCTCGCTACCGCCGATCGAGCCGACTTTAAGGCGGTTGCTGTTTCCGTTGAAACGGATATCAATCTTTTCAGCGTTAAGGAGTCCTGAAATATCTCCGCCGCCGGAAATATGAGCCTCTTCCGCTTCAACGTCGCCGTTAGCACCTATCGCTCCTGCAAGCTTGATGATATCGGCACGGAAGTTTCTGCCCTTTACAGCGCCTGCTATCCTTATTACGTGCGCTTCGATGTCGCCGTCAAAGGAAGATGAGCCCGAAACTTTGAATTCGCCGCCGCAGATAACTTCGCCTGTTAAGTGCATAGCGCCCGAGCATTTGAAATCGCCGTCGCATTTGATGTTGCCTGTGCCGCCGCAAGAACCTGATGCGGAAAAGCTCTCGCAGGAAATGTCACCATTAATTTTGCCTGAGCCGCTGACGGAGACCCTGCCGTATTCACCTGCGGTAATGGTTCCCGCACCTGCGAAGCTCAAATTTTCTCTTGTATCACTCATTGTTGTCATCCTTTCATAAGTTCGTCAAATAATGCTAAGATTCTGTCTGTAACGTCGATCACGGTTTCGCCCGAAAGTTCGACGCCTTTAATATCCTCACGTTTGAAGCTCTTGGTGCCGTAGGGCGTCTTGACAACGAGCTTCATCTCCCTGTTAGCGGGAGGATTGAGCTGACGAGCAAGCGTTTCGAGCGAGGTATTATCCTTCATTGATATGATAAGCTCGATTCGCTCGCAGACGGTCTCCCGATTAAAGAAGGTCTCCTGTCCCGTCACAGTTGAAGTTTTGATGAACCACTCCTCAGGTATCAGACCCATACGCTTCCAGCGATATAGAGAGCCGTATGAGATTCCGTACTTTTCGAGAAGTTCTTTTTTGGAAATAAGGTTTTGACTATCCATTCCATCGCTCCTTTATGTTAAAATTATTGTTGATCATTTAAGGCAAATGCCTCTGAAGATGTACGACTCCTGTCCACGGGCGGTGTAGCAGGATACCTCTCGCTCATCGGGGATCTTGCCAATTTTCTTCCAAGATTCGATGCTTCCCTTTTTACATTCAAAACTGTTATACGAATTGAAACTGTCTTTTCTGTTCACGTTTTTGCCTCCGTTTCGTGTGCGTAACATTGTTTCGTAACATTGTTACTTCCTATGCTCCGAGTATATCATAACATTGTTACGCTGTCAATACCTTTTTTGAAAAAAATATAAAAAATAATCCCCGATGACTGTCGGGGATCTATTTTTACTTTCTATTCACATTTTTCCAGCGGCGGTAAAGCCTATAGATGAATATCGGACTGATGAGTATGCCGATTACGGAAATAACTACCATAAAGAACCCAAGAAGGGCGACAAATATTTCAAATAAAGAGGGATCGCTCCACATAACAAGGCCGAGACTTGCAATAAGTGAGCCGAGGATCGGCAGGAACAGTGACCACATCCAGCCAAATCGCTTGACGATATTATTAAGGCGTTCTTCCCTACGCAAAACCTTTGCTTGATGCGTTTCAAGGCGTGTGTTTATTGATGTGCGCTCATAGATGCGGTGCATTTTTGCAAGAACACAGATACCGTATATGAACAGAACGACAGAGCCGAATATTACAGCAAGTGAGTACAGAACTAAAATTGCCTCGTAAAAGCCGTTAAAATAGCGAAATGCAAATATACGGAACAGTATAGCGTAGATGAAAGCAAGAATCGCAAATATGATGACATATATGCCTGTGAATCTGCCGAAGGTGTCATATAGCTTGCGGGTGAAGGTCTGCTCTTCTTCACGCTCTGCTGTAACGGTGTCTTCCTTTACGGGCTCCTGCTCGGGAGGAGGAAGTTCTTCTGCGATAGGCTCAGGTGTTTCTTCGCTCTGGCCTGCCGTGGTATCATCGACAGGCAGTTCTTCCTCTATAATAGGTTCGGTCTCGGGCTCATTTGCGGGAAGGTCGGGGTCATCGCTTAACATCCAATCGGTGGTGACACCGAAGGTTTTTGCAAGCGAAAGAAGCTTTGCGACTTCGGGTGTCGCCTCGCCCGTCTCCCATTTTGAAATCGCCTGTCGTGAAACGCCGATTCGTTCAGCCAAAGCCTCCTGAGAAAGGCCTGCATTTTTTCGGCAGGTGTATATTTTATTCTGTAGATCCAAATTGATCAGCTCCTTTGTTGTTATGCCTTGATTATATCGGTTAGCAGGATTTTTTACTACCAACAAAGGCTTGAAATTTCGCTAATAGCAGTTGCATTTCGATAAAATTTGCCTTCGCAACCAAAGCTGACAGGTGGCAAAAAGCTTGAAAATAGGCGTTTTATCGGTCGCTGATGAGTTCTTCGATTGCCTTGATTTCTTCCTCGGTGAAGTCGAGGTGGTCAATGCAGGCGGCGTTTTCAATTATCTGTTCAGGACGGCTTGCACCGATTAGTACTGTTGCAACAGCCTTGTTATGAAGTATCCAAGAAAGTGCCATCTGCGAGAGCTTTTGGTCACGTGCTTCGGCAATCTCATTTAGCTTATTGAGACGAGCAAGCATTGCTTCGTTGAGCTCTCCGCCTATCCAGGTATCTCCCCTGCCGACGCGTGAATCGGCAACAACACCGCCGAGATACTTATTGGTTAAGAAGCCCTGATAAAGCGGCGAGAACACGGCAAGACCGATACCGTTTTCATATGCAAATTCATCAAGTCCGTCACGCTCGATCCAGCGGTTGAGCATGGAGTATGAAGGCTGATTTACAACGAAAGGTGTATGAAGCTCTTTGAAAATTTTAATCATCTCGCCCGTATGATACTTACCGTAATTGGAGATACCGACGTAAAGGGCTTTGCCTTGACGGACAGCGTTGTCGAGTGCAAGAGCCGTTTCCTCCAAAGGAGTGCTGGGGTCATAAACGTGGTGATAGAAAATGTCAACATATTCAAGTCCCATACGCTTTAAGCTCTGATCGAGGGAAGCTGTGAGGTACTTTCTTGAACCGTTTTTGTCGCCGTAAGGGCCGGGCCACATTTCGTATCCTGCCTTAGTTGAAATTATCATCTCATCGCGGTAATGACGCATACCCAAAAGAATCTTGCCGAAGTTTTCTTCAGCACTTCCGTTGTAAGGGTTGCCGTAGTTGTTGGCGAGGTCAAAATGGGTGATGCCAAGGTCAAAAGCGGTATGCACCAACCTTTCCATATTGGCAAGGTTGCCGTCGCCGTTGCCGAAGTTTTTCCAAAAGCCAAGAGATACTGCAGGAAGCTTGAGCCCTGAGTTGCCACAGCGATTATAGACCATTTTAGAATATCTCTGATTATTTGCAATGTACATAATTGTCTCCTTTCATGAAACGTAAAAAGCTGGTTGTGTGCTTTATTGTGAGGTCATTATAGCAAAGGGCAATATTAATGTCAAGCGAAAAATATAAAAATATGAAACAAAAAGCGCAGACAAAACGCCTGCGCCTTGTGATAATAATTATTCCGCCATATGGTGAATTTTTTCGGGGATGGGTAAATCTGCAAAGCCATAAAACTTTCTTGCATTTTCACCGAGGAAAAGTGATTTTTCTTCATCTGTCATCTTGTCAGATTTGATGACAAAATCAAGGCTCATCAGATACGTGATGACGGTCATTGTTCTGGGATAGTCGCTTCCCCACATAAGCTTTTCAATTCCGCAGATCGAAGCCGCTTCCTTAATGGCGTCGACAGCAGAGGGATATGGATAGAACTCATCGTTAAAGAGCCAGGTGATCCCGCCACTTTCGATGTATACATTCGGATTACAGGCAAGGCGGATCTGCTCATGCCAGCCGTCACGGGTGACCATTCCGAAGTGACCAATTGCGATGCGTAGGTCGGGACAAGCGGCAATAAGCTCCTTCATTGCGGGCACCTGTGCATCGCCGTCAGCAAGGTCGATCGATATAAACCTGCCCGAGCGTTCAACCGTTTTGAAAATCGGCAGAAGCTTGGTCAAGTCTTGGTCGGCAAGGCGGCCTGCACAAATTTTCAATCCATCGAAAGGGTTGGAAAGGAAATACTCTTCATCAAACTTGCCGTTCTCTTCATATAGGGCGCAAATCTTGATGCGCTCGCCATACTTTGCCTTGGCTTCAAGGAGATATTTATCCTGATTGCCGTCGATATACTCCTGAGTTACAACGCAGCCCGAAACACAGGCGAAATCCATATTTGCAATTAGAGCTTCAACGGAGTTTTTTCCGTCGTAAAGATACGGGGGCATCATCTGGCGGATCTCTCCGCCGAAATCACTTCTGCCGCCTCCGATATCATATACCGGCTTGCCGTTAACAATGCCGTTTTGTTTATCCCAAAGGTGAAGGTGAGCATCTATGATCATAATGTTACACCGTCCTTAAATATTGAAATTTCACGGTAGCCGTATTTTTCGTTATTAGTCATCTCTCCGTTGCAAACAGCGATGACATAATCAAACAGATCGTTGCAAAGATCTTTGCCATTTACCATTTCGCCTGCATTGAAGTCGATCCAATGGTGTTTGGTTTCATAAAGCTTGGTGTTGGTGGAAATCTTCACGGTGGGAACGGGTGCGCCGAGCGGTGTTCCCCTGCCGGTTGTGAAAAGAATAAGGTGACATCCGGCGGCAGTAAGATTTGTTACCGCAACGATGTCGTTTCCGGGACCGTTCAAAAGGTTCAGACCCGACTTGGTGACGGTGTCGCCATATCCCAAAACGTCGACAACGGGCGATGTTCCACCCTTTTGGGTGCATCCGAGGGATTTTTCCTCAAGAGTTGAAATTCCGCCTGCCTTGTTACCGGGAGAAGGATTTTCATATATTTCCTGTCCGTGACGGATGAAATAACGCTTGAAGTCGTTGATAAGGTCAACGGTTTTGTCGAAAAGCACACGTGTAGGGCAACGGTTCATTAAAATCGTTTCAGCGCCGAACATTTCGGGAACTTCCGTGAGCACGCTTGAACCGCCTTGAGCGATGAGCTTATCGGAAAACTGTCCGACAAGGGGGTTGGCTGTAATACCCGAGAGACCGTCTGAGCCGCCGCATTTGAGTCCGACTTTCAGCTTTGAGATCGGAACGGGCTGACGGGTGAATCTGCCGGCATATGCTTTAAGCTCGTTTATAAGGCGGATGCCTTCGGCAAACTCATCTTCAACCTCTTGAACGATCAAGAACTTGACACGGTCTTCATTGACCTCTCCGAGAATCTTTTTGAACTCGGGGATGTTATTATTTTCGCATCCCAATCCTAAAACAAGAACGCCGCCTGCGTTGGGGTGATTCACCAAACCTCGAAGAATGAACTGAGTCGTGAGGTGGTCGCCGCCAAGCTGAGAGCAACCGAAGGGATGAGGGAACGTGAGCGCACCTGTTGCATTTGCCAAGCGTTCCGCAGTCTTGTTAACACAGCCGACTGTGTTGATGATCCAGATATCGTTTCTGATGCCGATATTGCCGTCGGGGCGAACATATGCCATTACGGTGCGAGGATCTTCCGCTTTGATTTCAGCGAGGTTAGGGTTATATTCATAATCCAAAAGTTCGTTGAGGTTGGTTTTCAAATTATGGGTATGTACGCTATCCCCTGCCTTGATATCTTCGGTTGCGTGACCAATCGGGAAACCGTATTTAATTACGTTTTCGCCGCATCTGATATCACAAAGAGCGATTTTGTGACCCGTGTCGAGGTTAACGGCAACGTTGTCACGAGGGTGAATTTTTAAAGTACACATTTAAATGCCTCTTTCATTCCCTTAGTCTGAATGGTGTTGTAATATTCGTTGACGTCACTTGAGAGGAAGCTAAGGTCAGTATCCCAATATTCAACCTTGGCGAGAATTTCGTCAACGGAAGCGTTCTTCATAAACTCCATAACCTCGGGGAGGTCGTTGGATTCATTCGTTTTATAGAATGAAATTAAAGCCGCAAGAGAGAAGGTCAGACACTTCGGATTTACACCGAACTGCTCACGGTATGCCAAAAGCGAGGGCAGAACTCTTACCTTGAACTTGCTGACAGAGTTAAGAGCTATCGCCAAAAGCTTATGCTT
>CAYWXA010000037.1:0-3317 GCA_964462175.1 uncultured Oscillospiraceae bacterium | reverse complement strand
ACGTCGTCAGTCCAGACGATATTGAAGCCCGCCTTATTAAAGGGCAGTTCGTTTTCAAAGCTGCCTTGAATTACCCAGAGGTGGAATATCTCAGCGGTGTCAATAAGCTTGTCTTCATATCCGATGACCTTCGTAAGCTCCTCGGCTTCGTCAGCGGGATAGCCTGTGCAGATTCTGTCAACAAGGGTATTGCAGAAGTGGTTGTCGTTATTGAGCCAGTTAACGAAATCGTCGCCAAGTTGCCAAAGCTCGGCATACTTCAAAACACATTCCTTGAGGTTATCGGCGTTGTTGTCAATAAGCTCGCAAGGGAGCAAAATGAAGCCGTTAAGGCCCGCCTTGAAGCGCTCATACAAAAATGCAGTGAGCTTTGCGGGATAGGACTTCGGCGGTGCATCGGTAAGCTTTTCTGTGCCGAGGTATTCAATGCCTGCCTCGGTGGTATTGGAGATAATAACACGAAGGTCGGGGTTATGAGCAAGCTCCAAATAAGCCTTATAGTCAACGTAAGGGTTGATTGCACGGGAGATTGAATGGATCTCTGTGTGCTCGTTTACGACCTCACCGTTTTCAATTCCTCGCAAGAACAAATTATAAACACCGTTCTGTTCGTTGAGAACGTCAATAAGACCTTTTTCAATCGGTTGAACGACGACGATCTTGCCGTCGTAAAGTCCCTTTTCATTAAGTTTATGGAAGAAATAATCAACAAATCCACGAAGGAATCCGCCTTCGCCGAACTGTAATACAGTTTCTTTAACAGCCATTACTTTGAAACCTCCACAAGAATTTTAGCTAAGCTGCCGTCGTTATTTGCAAGCGCCTTGAAGGCATCATCGGCGTGATCCATAGGATAGATTCCGCTGACCATCTTCATAACATCGACCTTGCCTGATGCAACGATGTCGATAAGGTCGGTGAAGTCCTTTGCCAGAGCGTTACGGCTTCCGTGAACGTTGAGCTCCTTCTTGAGAAGGATAGAGTGAAGGAACGTGGTCTCCTTCTTGCCGTTGCCGATCAAGATGATGTTGGCGGCAAATGCGGCAGAGTCGATGCAATCGAGGAAGGTCTGAGCCTGACCGCAGGCTTCAATGCAAACGTCAAAGCCGTTGCCGTTTGTAATTCTCTCGGTTTCTTCTGCAAGGTTCTGCGTTTTGGAATTTATAACGCCGTCAGCACCGTATTCCTTTGCCATTTCGAGTCTGCCGTCCAGAATATCTGCGATATAGACCTCGGCGCCCTTGAGCTTTGCGGAGATAAGCGCAAAGAGACCGATAGGGCCTGCGCCGATTACCAATACCTTGTCGGTAGGCTTGATCTCAGCACGCTGACAAGCGTGATAGCTTATTGAAAACGGCTCGATGAGGGCGAGCTGTTGAGCGCTCAATCCCTTGCCGTGATAGATTCTTTCAATAGGCATTGCAACGTATTCACAAAAGCTGCCGTCACGCTGAACGCCCATAGTCTTGTTGTCTGTACAGCAGTTGACAAAGCCTCTCTCACAGGAATAGCAATGAGCGCAGTTGAAATATGGGTTAGCGGTAACGATATCGCCTGCCTTCAGACCCTTGTCGTTTTCGGGAATGGATACGATCTCTGCGCTGAATTCGTGTCCGGGAATTCTTGGGTACGTGGTGAACGGCTGGTTGCCTGTATAGCTTGCAACGTCAGCGCCGCAGATGCCACAGTAGCGGATCTTTAAAAGCGCTTCGCCTTCTTTAATGACAGGCATTTCAACCTGTCCGACTTCGATCTTGTGAGGCTCGGTAATGAGTACAGCTTTCATAAATATCTCCTCTTTTCAAATATCAGTTATATATCAAGCGTTTCTGTCTATGTATTTCTCGTTCCAGATAACCGCAGTCTTGATGGGTGCAGACTTGCTGTATATCTTGTTCTTATATGCTCCCATAGGGTCTGCGGTGAACTCGTCTTTGTCGATCAGCTCAACGATCTCATTATATCTGCTTTTGGCAAGGATCTTAATTGCCTTTTCCATATGATCCTGACGGAAGTTGATAGAGCCGAAGATGAGGTTGTTCTTAAAACCGAAAGGCATAGTATCAAAAGATACCTGCGGGCCGAGGGAGAAGCTGTTATAGATGCCGTTGCAGCCCAAAACGCCGTACTTGAAAGCAATATCGTGTTCAACGTTACTGCCGCTGGTGCCGATGAATACCTTTGCTTTTCCGCCAAGCTCCCTGCAGATAGCTTCTGCAAGCTCTTCGTTGGTGGCGAAATTGCTCTGAACGTATTTTCCGCCTGTCGTTTCAAGAGCAAACTTGATCTTTTCGCTGTTTCTGTCACTTCTCGCAACAAAAACGATATTTGCATCGGGATAATTCTGTCTTATAAGATCGCCCATAAACATACCCGTCGTGCCGAGTCCGAAAATTACGACGCTGTCGAATAAGTTTTTCTTAGCGATAGCTCTTGCTTCTTCCTCGGAACACTTATGCTTGGCCATTTCAACACGGAAATTCTGTGCAACGCCGAGGTCTTCCATTCGCTCAAGCTGGAATACCATACAGCCGTAAGGATCGGGGAAAACCATCTTTTTTGCAAATGACAGAGCAAGCTTGCCGTCTTTGACGTATCCTTCGGGGATATCAAGAAGCATATCGGGGTTGAAATAGTTGCAATCGCAGAAAAGCCCGTCTGCCTGATCGCAACCGTATTCAAAATAAGTTTCATCTTCGGTGAAACGGGTGGGATCGTAGCTGTCGCCGCCGCGAATCAACACGATTGCAAAGCGGTTCTGTGAAGGAACCCAAACGACACCCTCGTGTCCGTTGATAAGTCGGTTCTGCCCTTCGGGGAATTTATGGGAGAGGTTGTTGCTTTGACCCATATGCATCAGCTCGTTGTCTGTTCCGCAGAAGCCGCAGATGACCGGTTCGCAAAGAACGCCTTCTTTGAGGGATTCTCCCCTCAACCGCTGACGGGGCGGATTGATTATTTCGACGTCGCCGTATACGAGCGGACGCTCACAGTCATTCTGAAAATATGTGCCTTTAACTTTCATTTTGGTTCTTCCTTTCTTGCGGATATATAACGATTCGTTTAATTTCTGTCAGACAGAGTATATTTGCAACGGTTTTCGCTGATCTTAGTTTTATTCGCAACTCGGGGTTCAAATCGAAAGCCAACGAATAAAAACAAAAAAGACCCCGTTGGGAATCGGGATTCTGAACCCAATTTCGCACCAAAGTTTGCAATTTTCAATAGTTTGTGAAGTGCGAAATAAGAGTTTGCTAAAGCAAACTCGGGGTTCAAATCGAAAGCCAACGAATAAAAACAAAAAAGACCCCGTTGGG